>NZ_CP030126.1:2887500-3187500 GCF_003568845.1 Indioceanicola profundi
ACCAATGTGAAGAAGCCGGACGGCAGCCGGGCCGTGGGCACAACCCTGGCGAAGGGGCCGGTGCATGACGCGGTGCTGGGCCAGGGCGTGCCGTTCCGGGGGGAGGCCGAAATCCTGGGCGTTCCGTTCTTCACCGCCTACGATCCCATCAAGGATGCCGGCGGCAAGGTCATCGGCATCCTGTATGTGGGCATCCCCCAGGCCGAGTTCTTCGCCGGCGTCAATTCCATGGATCGGAAGATCGGCGGCCTGACCGCCGTGATCGCCCTGCTGGTGGCCGGCGGCTGCTTCCTGGTCGGGCGTGCGATGTTCAGCCCGCTTGAAGGCATCCGCGCCGCCATGGAGCGGCTGTCCGGCGGCGACCTGTCGGTGGATATCCCCTGGAGCGCGCGGGCCGACGAGATCGGGCGCATGGCCCAGGCCGTCGTCGTCTTCAAGGACAATGCCCTGGCGGTGGAGCGGCTCCGCGCCGAGCAGGAGGAGACCAAGCGCCAAGCCGAGGCTGCCCGGCGGGCCGAGATGATGCGGCTGGCCGACAGCTTCGAGGCCAGCGTGAAGTGCGTGGTGGAGGCCGTGGCCTCCGCCGCGACGGAGATGCAGGCCTCCGCCTCCTCCATGTCCGCCACCGCCGAGGAGACCAGCCGGCAGGCCATGGCCGTGGCCGCTGCGTCGGAGCAGGCCTCCGTCAATGTCCACACGGTTGCCGCCGCGACGGAGGAGATGTCGGCTTCCATCGGGGAGATCGGGCGTCAGGTCTCCAGCTCCGCCGAGATTTCCGCCGCCGCTGTGCGGGAGGCCGCGCGCACCACCGGCATCATCACCGGGCTGGTGGAGGCGGCGCGCCAGATCGGCGACGTGGTGGAGCTGATCAACGCCATCGCGGGCCAGACCAACCTGCTGGCCCTGAACGCCACCATCGAGGCGGCGCGGGCCGGGGAGGCCGGCAAGGGCTTCGCCGTGGTGGCGTCCGAGGTGAAGGCGCTGGCCAGCCAGACAGCGAAGGCGACGGAGGACATCCAGGCCAAGGTGGCGGAAATCCAGGCCGCCACCGGCGGGGCCCAGTCCGCCATCGAGGGGATCGGCCGCACCATCGAGCGCATCAACGGGATCGCCGCCGCCATCTCCAGCGCGGTGGAGCAGCAGGAGGGGGCGACGCGGGAGATCGCCGGAAATGTCCAGCAGGCCGCCCATGGCACCCAGGAGGTTTCGGCCAGCATCGGCGGGGTGAACCAGGCCGCCGCCGAGACCGGCGCCGCCGCCGCCCAGGTGCTGAACGCCGCCTCCGGCCTGTCCGGCGAGGCCGAGAAGCTCCGTGCCGAGGTGGCGGGCTTCGTCGCCATGATCCGCGCGGCCTGACGCCCGTAGGTCGCAATCCGCTCCGCTCCTTGCGACCTACGCCGCTATCCCGCCTTCCGGGCCAGCTTCGGCTCGCCGAACAGGTAGCCCTGGCCGAAGTCGATATGCAGGTCCAGCAGCTCCAGGAGCTGCCTGTCCGTCTCCACCTTCTCCGCGATCAGGTCGATGGCGTTGCGGTCGAGAAGGCCTTTGAGGTCCCGCGCGGCCTGCGGATCGGCGAAGGGACCGGCGGGGTCCAGCAGGCGGGCGGCGTCCAGCTTCACATGGCGGATTTCGTGACGGGCCATCTCCGCCCAGTCCACCTCCAGCCGCTCCACCTGATCCATGGAGAAGCGGAAGCCCAAGCGGCGCAACCCGTCCAGGAAGCCGGTGCTGAACGACCCGTCCGGCATCAGTTCGGCCTGCCCCAACTCGAACACCAGCTTGGCGGCAAGGTTGGGGTGCCGGCCGAGATATGAGGCGAACTCCTCCATGAAATCACGGTCGGCCAGGGTGGCGGCGGAGATGTTGTAGAAGAAGCCCACCGCCTGATGCCGCTTCTCCGTCTCGCGCAGGAGCTGGATGCAGCGGAACAGCAGCATGTTGTCGATCCCGGCGATCAGCCCGGCGCGTTGCGCCACCGGCAGATATTGTTCGGGCAGCAGATGGGCGCCGTCGGCGCGGCGGATGCGGCTGAATACCTCGTAGTAGCGATGCTTGCGCTGGGGCAGGGAAGACGACGGGCTGAAGGAACAGGTCGATCCGGTCGGCGCGCAGGGCCTCCCGGATCTCCTCCAGAATGGCGGCGTCGGCAGGCGGCAGGGGGGCCGGGCCGGAGGCCCGTGGCGGCGCGAAGGTGGCGTCCAGGGGAAGCTGGGGCTGCGCCTCCGCCATGACGGGCTGCGCAGGTGCCGCCGGTTCCGGCACGGGGGCGGCAAGGCTTTCCAGCAGGCGGGCGTCGGACAGCAGCCTGTCCAGCTCCTGCAGGCTGGCCGGATGGCCGTCCAGCCGCTGTTCCAGCTTCAGCAGCAGCCCGCGGATGTCCGCCTGCCCCTCCTTCAGCCGCCAGAGCCGATGCTCCAGCCGCTCCCGCTCCTCCTGCCGCGCCCAGAATTCGTGCAGCAGCCCGCCGAAGACGAAGACCACCAGCCCGAACAGCAGGCCGGTATGGGGGTCCATTCCGTCCACGGAGAGCGGCAGGGTCAGCGCCACCGAGATGGCGATGGCGGTGTATACCGCCGCGAAGATGCCATGCCGCAGCCACCCGCCCATACCGCCCCCCTGCCCCGGACCATCCATACACGGTCAGGATGCGGCTACCCGCCTGGAGGGGAAATACCACTTTCGTGAGGGGGCGGGTTCCATGTCCTCTCCCCTTATCTCCGTCACTTGAGGTGCGCTACCTACCCTTCCACCCATCTCCGTCACCTGAGGGGCGGTGCCTACCCTTCCACCCATCTCCGTCACCTGAGGAGCTGTACCTGCCCTTCCACCCATCTCCGTCACCCCGGCGAAAGCCGGGGCCCAGGAGTCCCAAGAGCCGTGCATGCGGCCCCTGGGTCCCGGCTTTCGCCGGGATGACGATGGAGAAGAGGTGACGATGGAGAAGAGATGACGGTGGAGAAGAGATGACGGTGGAGAAGGTATGACGGGGAGAAGGGATATCGAGGGGAAACAATGGCCGGCGAGCCGCCCCTACCGGTGATCCGCCCCCACTGCCTCGGCCACGCTGCGGAATCCGTCGCGGGCCAGCAGGTCCGCCAATTCCCGCTTGATTCGGGTGACCAGGGCCGGGCCGTTGAAGGCCAGCGCGGTGTAGAGCTGCACCAGCGCGGCCCCGGCGCGGATCTTGGCATAGGCGTCGGCCCCGCTGGCGACACCGCCGACACCCACCAGCGGCACCCGCCCGCCGATCAGCCGGTGGAACTCCCCAAGCACCTGCGTGCTGGGCACCATCAGCGGCCGGCCGGACAGGCCGCCGGCCTCCTTCGCCAGCTCGGGCGGAATGATGTCCGGCCGGGCGATGGTGGTGTTGGAGACGATCAGCCCGTCGATGCCGCTGCCCAGCACCACCTCGGCGATGTCGGCCTTGTCCTGCTCCGCCAGGTCCGGGGCGACCTTCAGCAGCAGCGGCGGCTCCGCCCCGCTCTGCTTCCGCGCCTCCAAGCAGCGGGCCAGCAAGGCGGACAGGGCCTCCTTGCTCTGAAGCGTGCGCAGGCCCGGCGTGTTGGGGCTGGAGACGTTGACGACCAGATAGCTGGCGAAGGGGGCGGTACGGCGGATGCCGACGGCATAGTCGGCCGCCGCATCCTCCGTCTCCTTGTTCTTGCCGACATTGGCCCCGACAGCACCCGGCCGCTCGGCCCGCGCTTCCAGCCGGCCGGCGAAGGCGTCGATGCCTTGGTTGTTGAAGCCGAAGCGGTTGATCACGGCCCCGGCCGCCGGAATGCGGAACAGGCGGGGGCGCGGATTGCCAGGTTGCGGGCGGGGGGTGACGGTGCCGGCCTCCACCAGCCCGAATCCCAGCTTCAGCATGGCGTCCGGCACCTCGGCATTCTTGTCGAAGCCGGCCGCCAGCCCGATGGGGTTCGGCAGTTCCAGACCCAGCACGCGGGTGCGCAGGATGTCCGGGTCCCTGCCGCCGGCCGGGGGCACCAGCCCGGTCTTCAGGGCGCGGATGGTCAGCTCATGCGCCTGCTCCGGGTCCATGCGCAGCAGGAAGGGTCGGGCCAGCGGATAGAGATCGACCAAGTCAGCCCCCCTGCTCCGACAGGAAGCCGGCATCCTTGTCGCGCGCCGCGACCTCCGCCAGATGGGGCGGGAAGACGTGCAGCCCGTCCGGCCCCAGCGGCAGCGGGTCCACCCGCACCGCTGCCCCGACCGGCAGGGCGCCGTAGAGATGCGGGAAAAGCTGCCCACCCCGCGACGGCTCCCACTTCAGGGCAGCGCCCAGCGCCGTGGCATCCACGGTCAGCAGCAGCAGGCCGGTCTGGCCGGCGCGGTGCTTCGCCGCACTGACGGGCAGTTGCCCGGCGGTGGAGAAATGGATGAAGCCGTCCGCCCGGTCCTGGGAGGAGCCGGGATAGGCGCCGGCGTCCCGCGCGGCCTCCCATTCCTCGGCACGGCACATATGGAAGATGGTGGTGGGATGCTGGCTCATGGCCGCGACCTTAGTGCAGCGCCGGCCGGCTGACCAGAGGGCGCAGGGCCGTATGTGTCAGTATGGTTAACGCGCGAAGCGTGCAAAGTTGACTCTTTCTAAACACATATGTGTGTTCGATAGTACGCCCGTTGGTACTTGGGGTTGGAAGCTGCCTCAGCTCCAGGAGCACCAGCAGTATAACCAGGGAGGTTCCGCGTGACTGCATTTGAAATCCCAGGCCTGCCCGACGACGACAATCTGAGCGAGAGCATGCGCTATGCGTTGGGCGTCGTGGAATCGATGGGCAGCCACGGGCTGACAGCGGTGCCGGTCAAGCCGACCATGGAAATGCTTCTGGCCGGCGCCCGTGCCGGGGATATCAGCGTGGAGGCCGCCTGGACCGTCTATACCGCCATGCTGAAGGCCTCCGAATAGGGGCGGAACAGCTCCGCCCCTCCGGCCGGGGTCACCCCACATCGGCATAGAAGAGGTGCCGCCCGATCTCCGCCATCGGCTGGCGCCCGGCAGCCCATTCAGGGCGGACGCCGCGCGCATGGTAATGCGTGGCCCCTGCGGTGGGGTCCGGCAGGCCGCCCGCTGCCGCCCGCCGGGCGATGCGCAGGGCCAGCGCGAAGACGGGATCGGTCGAATCGACCGCCAGCAGCTTGGCCCGGTTCGGGTCGCCCGCGTTCCAGCAACTGAACTGCCTGGGCTTGCGGCAGACTTCCGCCACGCTGTTGCCCCACCACATGCGCCCGCGCCGCCGGGCCTGGGCGACGCGGTTCATGATGACGGCCGCCACCGCCTCCATCCCCGCCATCCCCTCCCCGCGCGCCTCGCCCCACAGGGTGCGGGCCAGCACATCCACCGCATCCTCCGGCTCGGCGGCGGTTCCGGTGTCCGGGCTCAATGTCTTGCGGCTCATCGTGCAACTCCTTCCGTGCGGGCGCCGTCCAGCTTGCCCTCGATGCGCAGCAGATGGCTGGTCAGGCGCTGCTCCACCTCGCGCAGCGTGGTGATGCTGGCATAGGTCTTGGCGACCTCCAGCTTGTAGGCGGCCAGCGCCTCCCGCATCTGGATGGAGGTGGCCTCCATCCCGCTGCGCAGCCGGTCGGTCGCCTCCTCCGCCTCCCCGCGCACCCGCAGGATCAGCCAGAGAAGCCCGCCCATCGCCGGCAAATCCACCACCGTGATCCACCAGATCAGGTCGATGCCCTGGGACTCGGTCATGATCTTTCTCCGTGTTGAAGGAAAACGTGGCCTCTACCGCCCCCGCTCCGTGCTGACCCCATGCCGCACGGTCATCAGCATGATGGCGGGGATGGCGGTCTGGAGCAGGTCGGGGAGGGTGAGTTCCCCGGTGAGATAGCCGGCGACGGCGCCCAGAACGGTGAGCGTGCCGGTGACATAGGTTTTCCGCCCGGCGAACCAGCCGCCGGTGATCAGCTTCGACATGGGGTGTCTCCCGATGGTCAGGGGGTGAAGTCGGCCTCGGCCCGGTGCGGGACGGCGGCCATGGGGAATGCCGGCGGGCGCACCGCGCCGGGGGCGGGCTTTCCGGCGGGCAGCCGCAGGGGCTCCGCCAGCAGGCAGCCGGCCAGGGCGTCCAGCCCGTCGTCGGGACCGGCGCCCTCCGGCCGCCAGTCCCGCATCTCGGCGATCAGGGGTGTTGCGAAGACGCCGGCATGGGCGTGCAGCATGCCGGCGGCCAGCCGCGCCTCGATCCCCTCCTGGATGCGCTGGGCCTTGGGCGCGCGGCTGACCTCCTTGCAGACGGAGACGGCCAGCCCGTGCCGGGCCAGCACCCCCCGCAGAAGCTGGGGCAGGAAGCCGCCAACCCCATTGGCCTCCACATGCAGGGTCCGCACCGGCACGCTCCGGAGCAGGCCGGCCACGGCCTCGCACTGGGCCTGCGCCGATTCCTCCGCCGCCCCGGCGGAGAGATATTCGATGCGGTGGAGCCAGGCGTCGCCCTCTGCCCCGAAGAACACCACCGCCACCACGCTGGCATCTCCGCCGGCCCGCGCCAGCGACGGGTCCCACCAGGCCCGGGCGGAGACGACGCGACGCCCCGCCAGCTCCATCACCGGCCGCCGCCCCGCCTCGCGGTAGAGGATCTCCGCATCGTAGCGCCTCAGCAGCTCCGGGTTCAGCAGACCGGCGACCACCGGCACGGGCTTCAGCATCATCTGGCTGGCGAAGCGGCTGGGGCCGGAGAGGGTGCGGATGCGGCTGATCTCCTCCTGCCCGAACACCTCCGGCCAGACGGGACCGCGGGAGCCCTCGACCGGGATTTCCAGCCTGTGGAAGCCGGCCAGGAACGGTTCCGCCCCGCCCGGCCCCGGCTCCGCCCCATAGATGCTGTCGGCGGCATGGGGCGTGCCGATATAGAGCACGGTGCCGCCGGGGACGAGCACATGGGTGATCTCCCCCAGCCGCCGCCGCAGCTCCGCCCGCGCATGGGCGGTGGCGCAGGTGTTCGGCACCTCCACATCGTCGCAGATCACGATGTCGGCATGGCTGCCGGTGAAGTTCGCCCCGATGCCCTTGGCCAGCATGGAGGGATCGCGCGAGGTACCCGCCCGCGCCACGGTCAGCGCATCGGCGCCCCAGAGCTCGATCTTCGGCGGCCGGAGGCCGATGCAGACCGGATGGCGTTCCAGCACATGCTTGACGGTGCGCACCATCTTGGCCGCCAGCTCATCCTCCGCCGCCAGCACCAGGATGCGGATATCCGGATCGCCGGCCAGCGCCCAGGCGCAGAACAGGCCGGCGACGCTGCTCTTGCCGCTGCCGCGGAAGGCCAGCAGCAGCAGATCCCGCCGCCCTTCCCGCCACGCCCTTCCCAGCCACCCGGCCATCCAGAGCTGCGGCGGCGGCAGGTTCCGCCCCTCATGCTCCGCCCACATCTGGGCGAATTCGGGAAAGGGCACCTTCTCGGTCCAGGGCAGCGGGCCGGGGATGGAAGTCGGCGCACTCTCCGCTCCGGTCATCCCAGCACCTCCTTGATCTGGTCGGCATAGGGGCTTTGATCCGCGATGCGGTGGACATGCTCGGTCATCAGCTCCGCCACCCGGCGCATCTGGGCCGTGGTGACGGCGTCCCCTTCCGGATCGGCCTTCTCGGCGGCCTCCGCCGCCAGCTTCGCCATCTTGAAGAGCCGCTCCGCCGTGGTCAGCACGGCATGCAGCTCCGCCTCGCTCTTGTCCCCGTCCAGCCGCTTCAGCGCCATCTCCATGGCGGCCGGCAGGGCCTTCGACAGCGCCTCGCAGCATGCTTCCAAAGCCGTGTCGGACATGGGTCTCCATCCTGGTTGTTGTGAGTGGGCTGGGGTGGTTTTCCGAGCCTCGCTGTTGGCACCGCGCCGAATCGCACAGCCACAATCCCCCTACACCCTCGCCACCACATGCCAGGCGGCGCCGTTGGACAGCACCGTCGCCCCCGCATGCTGCGCGCCCAGCGCCAGCGCCGCCCCGTCGGGTCCGGTGCCGCCGGCCACCGTCACGGTGACGGGGTTGCCGCCGGGGTCCGTCTTCTTCACCACGACCACCGCCCCCGAATTGGCCGCCGCCGGAGCCGGCAGGCGGGCCTCCACCGGGCCGGCGAAGGCGCTGACCAGATAGGCCTCCGCCCCCAGATCGATGGGCAGCAGCCCCGCCGCCTCGTGGTACTGCACACTGCGCGGGGCGGAGCGGGCGCCGGTGACCCACCAGTTGCCGCCATTGCTGGCGACCGTGACGAAGTCGTAGCGCTTGCCCAGCCGCCGGACCCGCCCGTCCGGCCCGGCCCCGCCCTGTTCCGTCACCAGCACGGCATGGGCGGACTCATCGGACTTCTTGATGGTGACGCTGCGCCCCGCCCCGGCGGAGGCCGGCGGAAGGCGCACCTCCAGCTCCCCCGCCGCGGCGCTGACGAGATAGAGCGGCTTCAGCAGGTCCGGCGTGAACGGCCCCGGCCCCTCCACGAACTCCGTATTGGCGGGCATGAGGTTGGAGGAGGTCACCCACCAGCCGTGGCCGTTGCTGATGGCGGTGAGCTGGTCGTGCCGGCAGGCCAGCACCACCGGCGCCCCGTCCGGCCCCGGCCCGCCATCCACGGTCACCGTCACCGGATTGGCGCTGCCATCCGTCTTCTTGACGGTGACGGTGCGGCCGATATGGGTTCCGGCGGGGGGAAGCCGGAACTCCACCGGCCCGCCATAGGCGCTGACGAACCAGATCGTGCAGCCCTCGATGTCCGGTTCCACCAGCCCGCCGGCAGCGGGCTCCACATACTCCGTCTCCAGCCGCAGCCCTTCCAGCATCAGGTCGCTGATGCGGGTCTGCTTCAGATCGTTGCGCAGCGGAAAGCCGGCATTGACGGCGCTGTAGGCGCGCGCGTCGGTGGTGTCCCAGATCGGCATGCCGGCGGTGGCGCTGAACAGGTTGACGATGCTGGTGTTCCGGCTGCCGCCGTCGATGCGGATGCCGGGCAGCGCGCCGGCACTTTCCGCATAGAAGTTGACGATCAAATTCTGGTCCGTCGCCGCGCCCAGCCGCAGGCAGGCCTCGCCGCCCGGATGCAAATTCGCCTCGCAATCCACGAAGCTGTTGTTGAAGCGGCCGGCGGACAGGAAGAAGCCGCAGCCGCTCATGGGCGCGGCCAGGCTGTAGACCCGGACATCGTGGAACTTGTTGGCGTTCGGCGTGTCGCCGCTGCTCTCCACCGTCAACAGCACGCCGTGGATCTGCGGCCGCGCCACCAGCACCCGGCCGACATGGTTCCAGTAGCAGGGCCGGTCCGGGCTGCTGTAGCCGTCCAGCACAATGCCGATCATGCTGTCCCAGATGGACAGGTTCTCCACCACATTCTTCACGCAAGGCCCGTCACGACCGTAGAGCTTCACCCCCGACGCCCCGCCCACGATGCGCAGGTTCCGCAGGGCGGCGTAGCTGTCCACCAACTCCACCGCGTTGAACTGGCTGGGATAGGAGGGCAGGTTGACGGCGTCGTAGGGCTGGTCGCGCGCCTGGATCACGCTGGCCTCCCCCACCCCGGTCAGGCTCTGCCCGTGGCCCAGCGTGATGGTGCCGGTGGTGCGGTAGGTGCCGGCCGGCAGGAACACCGCCCCATGGGCGGCCAGCGCGGCCTGGATAGCATGGGTGTCGTCCACGATGCCGTCGCCAGCCGCACCGAAATCCTTGGCGCTGACCATGTCGCCCAGCTTGTCGCGCATGCTGCGCCGCACGGCCCCGCCGCCCCTGGGCACGAAGGTGCCGTCCGCCCCGATCGGCCGGCGGCCGGGCCACGGGGTTCCCGGCCTCGTCGAAGCCCAGCACCATCCCGGCCCGTGCGGCGCGGGCGGGCAGCAGCCCGTCCGCCGGCAGGTCCGTTTCCGGATAGCGCACCATACGGGCCTGGTCCGCCTGCAATTGCTGGGCGATGGCCGTCAACCGGCTGAGCTGGTCGTTCAGCGTGCGGGCGGAAAGCGGGCCGCTTTCCAGGAAGTCGCTCCGCCGGGAGATCGCCAGCCGCCGGCTGATCGTCACCACGGTGCCCGCGGCCGGGGCAGCGTCGAAGCGGACGCTGCCCCCTGCCGCCTGTCCGATCCCGGCCACGGTGAAGCCGGTGGGCTGGGGGGCGGCGTCCAGGAAGATCTGCAGATCGCCGGCCTCGAACACCGGAAAGGAGAAGCCGAACACGGCCCCCTGCCCGTCCGCCACATACTGCACGCGCGGGCTCACCGCCGGCAGCGCTGCTTGCTCGGTCATCTCGGGTCTCGTCTTTGTTGGATTGAAAGCTATGTGCGGGGGAGAGAGGGCTGCGTACCCCCTCACCCCACCCCGCGCGCCAGCCGCTCCAGCCGCTGCCTCTCCTGAAGCCGGGTCAGCTCCAGCAGGTTGCGCCGCTGCGCGGCCGTGGCGTCCGTATCCAGCGCCCGCAGCCGCAGCCCTTCCAGCCGCTCCTCCGCCGCCCGCTCCTCCTCGGACTCGCGGACCAGACCCAGCAGGATGGCCTCGCCGGAGCCGTCGGCGCTGGAGATGCCCTGGGAGCCGAGTTGGGCGCGGGTGCGGGATACGCTGCGGCGCAAGGCGCTCCGGCGTTTGCGCTCCGCCTCCTGCGCCTCCGCCCGGATCAGGGCGGCGCGCTCCCGCCGTTCCGCGGCGGACAGCTCCTCCTCCAGCCTCTGGGCCTCGCGCAGCTCGGCCAGCCGGCTGGCCTGCGTCTCGTCCAGCAGCCGCAGTTCCTCTTCCTCCGCCCGGCGCCGGCGGCGCGCATCGCCGCCGGTGGCCTCGTCCAGGGCGGAGGCGGTGCCACGCACCTGGTTGACGGCGCCCAGGGCCGCCAGCGCCGGCGTGCTTATCCCAGCCATCAGTCATTCACCTTCAGTTCGAGTGTCGCGGAGAGGAGCGTGAAGGGCAGCGGCCGATCATCCGCGATCCGCCACAGCGGCCGGGCCGCATCATGCGCCCAGCCCAGGCAGGAAAGCCGCCGGTCCCCCGTGAAAGGCGGGGCGGGCTCGCCGTGCAGCGCCGGCCCCGCCGCCCGGCGCAACGGCACCTCCACCGGACCGCGCCCGAGATCGACGCGCAGCACCGGCGTCCCCTCCAGGCGCAAGGTCACGGCCACCGGCCGCATCCGCCGCCCCATCCCCTCCGCAGCCAGCAAATTGACGGGCAGCGGTGCGATCTCATGGGCGAAGCGGAGCCCGGCCTGCACGGAAGCCGCCGGCTGGTCCAGCATCAGGGTTCCGGCGGCGATGCCCTGGTCCGGCAGCACGACGCCATCCGCCAGCACGCCCACCTCACGGCCCTTGAGATGCTCCAGCCCCCGCCAGCGGCGCGTCGGCGTCGGGCTGCTGCCGGCCAGCGCGCTGTCCAGCCGGAACGCCTCGTCCCAGGCCTCCACGCACACCGTGCCCCGCCGCTCCACCAGCCAGTAGACCGTGCCGCCCGCCAAGGCGACGGAGAGGATGCGGCCATCCGTGTCCAGCACCGTCCAGGCCGCGACCTGCTCCGCCCGGTGGAGCGTCAAGGCCCCCACCGTGCCGTCGCCCATCACCACCAGCAGCAGGCGGCGGCTGCGGTCGAAATCCATATCCACCGGATCGCTCAGGATATGGCGCGCGGCCACGGCCAGATCGTTGGCCTGGTATCCCCGCTCCAGCTCCGTATAGGCGAATTCGCGCACAGTCCCGTCGCAGGTGGCGAACAGGGTGGCCCCGTCCACCTCCCGCACCGGCACCTGCCGGGTCATGGCGCAGCCGGTGCGGGTCTGCCGGTCCAGCCGGATGCCGCCGGGCGTCAACGGCTCCCCCGTCACCGCCCATTCGGCCCCGGTGGTGAAGACCTGCAGGTGCCGGCCGGAGAAGACGCTGCGGATCGGGTTCACCTCGTCCGACAGGATGGCGAACTCGATGGCGGCGTCATCCTCCCCCTCGCCCAGATCGAAATTGAACAGGTCGCCGGATCTGGACAGCCAGAGCCGGTTCGGCAGGTCGCGGCTGCCGCCGATCACCAGCCGGTCCTGGTGGAAGCCGCAACTCACCGGCCAGCCGCGCAGATCGCTGAAGGCCGGCTCCTCCCAGTCCGCTGTCGCCGCGGTGCCCGGCAGCTCCTCCAGCACATCCGCCTCCGCCAGCACCGGGGAGCGCACCGCCACGATGCGGAGCTGCTTGCGGTGGATGCGGAAGGGCTGCCCGTCATGGGCGCGGCTGAAGATGGGGGCGGAGGCCGTCAACCGCACCCGCCCCATGGCGGCGGAGGGGGCGACGGTCGCCTCCGGCGCGCCGAAGCGGTGGAAGGGCATGCGGCTCAGCCCCTCCTCCACCCGCCATTCCCAGGGCTCCAGCCGGAATCGCCCCTCCGCCCCCTCCCGCACCAGCCGCTTCGGCGGCACCTCGGGATGGACCAGCAGCAGCACATCCGCCGACTGCGCCCAGCTCAGCCGCTCAAGCTGCTCGAAGGTTTAGGGTGTGGCGATCTCCGCCAGCGGCGCATCCTCGAAGAACACCTGCACCCAGCGGTCGGTGAAGACCAGCAGGTAGCTCTGGCGCGTGCTGAAGGTGAAGGCCACAAGCCGGCCCGGCCCGCGGGCGGTGGCGACATAGGCCATGCCCGGCCGCCGCCGCACCCCGCCGGTGGGCTGGATCAGCACGTTGCGCAGCCTGCCCGCCCCGGTCTCGTACGCCGCGAGGTCGCCGCGGGCCAGCAAGGCGGGGGAGAGTTCGCCGCCGGTGAAGCCGGTCTTGACGGATCGCACCCTGGTCATGATCGCCTCGCCTCGATCAGGGTGAAATCCTCGAATCCGGGCTGGCTGTCCTGCTGGGCGTCGATCAGCCGGGCGCGCCGGAACTCCGCATCCGCCAGCCGCCACAGCGTCTCCGCCCGCGAGCTGTTCTCCGTCAGCGGCACGCAGAACTCCGCCGCCAGCCGGGCGATCAGCGCCTGGTCGAAGAAGGGCGGAAACGCCTCCTCCGCCGGGCGGAAGATGTAGGTCAGCACCACATCCCCCGCATCCGCCAGCAGCGCCCCGCCCTGGATGCGGTAATAGAGCCCCCGCCCCCGGCCGCCCGTCCCGGCGGACAGGGCCCGCAGGAAGTCCGGCGGCAGGCGGAAACCGGCCGTGAAATCGGCCACCGGCGGCTCCTCCAGCCGCGCCAGCCGGGCCTGCCCGGTGGCGAAGCTCCAGCCATGGGCGGACAGCAGCGCGTCGCGCGTGGGCTCATACAGCCCCGCCGCCACCTCCGCCTCCGCCGTTCCATCGGCGAAGCCCTGGATGGGCACCGCCCCGATCTTCAAGAGCGCACGGGCGCACAACCCGATGCCGGTCAGGGCCATGGGAGTCTCCGGTGATTGGGATGTTGGTGGAATGCCTGCGAAGGCGGCGCAAACCCTCGCTCTAGCTGCCTTTGGCGTCTGCCTTCGGCAACGACAGGCTCAGGGTGAGGGTTTGCTGATCGCCTGTGTCCGATGACAAGCAAATGCGCCGCCCCCTGGCCCTTCGACAGGCTCAGGGCGAGGATTTGCTTTTCGACTGCGCCTGACGACAAGGATATGCGCCGCCACCACGACGGTGAGGCGAGTTCCAGCCCCGAGCCAACCACCCCTCACCCTGAGCTTGTCGATGGGCGAGGGGTGGTTGGCGGGCTCTCGACATCAATCCGTATCCGCCGCACCCACCTGGGTCAGGTCGGACAGGTCGACGATGCCGGCGCTGTTGCTGGCCACCAGGAAGATGCCGGCGGTCTGGGCGGCGTCGGTGTTGGTGTTCGCCATCAACATGTCGCCGATGCGCAGCATGTGGCCGGCCGCGTTGAAATAGCCCGTCCGCCGCACATCGGTGTGGGCGTCGGGCGTCGTGTAGTGCCAGAGCGTGAAGCCGTTGGCATAGGCAAGCACGCTCAGATCCTTCGGCATGAAGGCCATGGGGGAAGTCTCCGGATATCTGATTGGACGGATGCGCAGGACCGTAGGCGGGATCGAGCCCCTGGCGATGATCCGACACGGCGGCAACGGGTTCGCACCACCGCATCGGATCGCTGCCTTCCGGGCCCGATCCGCCTGACGCCGCTACTCCAGGCAGCGCAGGGTCACGACGCCGGCGCCGTCGATCAGCACCGCCCCCTGGCTCATCATGTTGTTCACGAAGTGGGACGCCCGGTCGCCGTGCCAGGTCACGTCCGTCTGCACGTCGGCCCCGCTGGCATGGCCCACGGCGGTCTTGTGGTACCAATGACACTTGCGCACCCCGCCCTCCGCCTTCAGGCCGGAGTGGGGCATCCAGAGCGTGCCCAGCCAGCGCTTGGCCTGGGTGCCGCGCCAGGGCAGCTCGTCCGGGCCGACATAGTCCGCATCCGCGAACTCCGCGATGCCGAGAAGCTGGGACCACTGCTTCCAGCCCACCACGGCGTAGCGCTGCCCGTCATCGGGCACGTCGGCCTCGCCCAGCGCCTCGAAGGCGGCCAGCACCTTCTCCTTGGTCAGCCCGTCATCGGCATCGCCGGCATAGTTGGCGGAGGCGTCCAGCGCGTCGATGATCAGCTCATCCGTCTTGCGGCCCAGCGCATAGGCGCCGGCATTGGCGATCACGGAGCGCTCGTCGATGTTGGTCTTCAGCTCATCCATCTTGTCGAGCCAGTCGCCGGCGTAATAGTCGGCCAGCAGGCACTCGACGGACTCGTGGGCGATGTTCATCACCGGGATTTCGCCATGGCGCGACTTGGTGCTGGCGGAGCCCTTGCCGACCTTCTGGAAAACGGTGCTGGCGCCCTGGACATTGTTCTTGGAACGCACGGTGGACCGCAGCTTCGATCCCATGCGCTGATAGGCCTCGTGAACTTCGCGCTCAAATTGTTTTACAAAGGCCAGATCGATGGACGTGGACATCCGATAAGATTTCCTTCCTGACTGGAAAGGGCCGCGGGGCGGCCCCGGATTGGGGTGTCCGCGCCGACGCGATGGGTTCTCACGCCCCCTGGCCGGGGGGCATGGCCGCATGCTGGTGCGCGTGGATGCGTGCTGCCCTCCCCGACGCTGCCCGTTCCGGGGAAAAGGGCCGGTGGCCGGGCCGAACCGGTTGTCCGGCCACCGAAGTCGAGGGGAGGAGACAGCTACGGAAAGGGCGCTTCCGGGCCGGGCCTCTGAAGGCGGGCTCCGGAAACGCACAACGCCCGGCAGCGGGCCGGGTCCGCGGCGGGGTCGAACCCCGCACCGCCGGACCCGGACACACTCCGGGCGTTGACGAAGCCAGATGTAAGATAAAAATCCTATTCAGTCAAGCGGAAAAATGCGCCTGCCCCGCAGCGCTCGGAAGGCGCCCGTCCGTAGGTCGGATCAAGCGCAGCGCCGATCCGACACAGCGGTGCAGAACGGTGCCGCTACATCGGATCATCGCCCCTCCAGGACGCGATCCGCCTAGGCCTCCTCACGCCGCCTGCGCCTGCGCCACCTGCGGGAACCAGTGCGCCATTCCCCAGCGATGATAGGCCACCAGGTTCGGGTGCCTTGCCGCTTCCGCCCGCAACGGCGTGACGAAGCTGGAACTCAGCAGATTGGCGACCGTGGCCCAGGCGGTGCAGTCCGCCGTGCCGGGCCGGTCGCCGAACAGCCACGGGCTGTCGCCCAGCAACTCGGACAAAGCGGCGATGTCCGCGGCGGCCAGCGCCGCCACCTCCTCCGCCCTGTGCCGGTCATAGCCGTGCCCGTGCAGCTTGGCCCGCACGCCGTCCCGCACCTGGCCGGACACCGCTGTGCGCACCGGCTCCGGGATGTCATCGAAATAGAGGTCCTTCAGCACGGAGAAGCCGGCCTCCTCCATCCAGCGGAAGCGCAGGATGGCGTAATAGATCCGCTCCTCGCAAAGGGCGGCCACGGCCCGCCCCATGGCACGCTGCCGCGGGCTCAGCCACTCGTCCGGGTCCACGCCGAACAGTCGTTCCAGGTGCGGAATGATCAGCCCGGTGTCGCCCATCACCGTGCCGTCCGGCAGGGTGATCCAGGGCGCCTGCCCCTTGGGTGCGGCATCCAGATCGCCGATCTCCTCCACCCGGTAGGGCAGGCCGGCCAGCTTCAGCCAGCATTCCAGCTTCAGGCAGAAGCTGCTGAGATTCACATCGCCCGGCGTGTCGGCGAATTTGTGCAGGATGATGGGGGCGGTCATGGCGGCATCTCCTCCCAAGCGGTTGCGGATACCCCCTTGTGCCCCATCGCTCCTGACAGCATCCTGTCAGCATGCGCCGCGCCGACCGCCTGTTCCAGATCATCCAGATCCTCCGCCGCGACCGCTTCCGGCCGGTGACCGCCCAGGCCCTGGCGGCGGAGCTGGAGGTGACGGTGCGCACCGTCTACCGCGACATGGCCGACCTCCAGGCCAGGCGCGTCCCCATCAGGGGGGAGGCCGGGGTGGGCTATGTGCTGGAACCGGGCTTCGACCTGCCGGCCCTGATGTTCTCGGAGGATGAGATCGAGGCGCTGGTGCTGGGCGCCCGCATCGTGGAGACCTGGGCCGATCCGGCCCTCGGCCGCGCCGCCGGCGACCTGCTGGCGAAGATCGAGGCGGTGGTTCCGGCCCCGCTCCAGGCCCGCATCCGCAGCCTAGGCCTTTCCGCCCCGCCCGGCCGCCCGCCGCCGGAACCGGGGCTGGACATGGCCACGCTGCGCCAATGGGTGCGGGAGCAGCGCAAGCTCCGGATCGCCTACCGGGACGAGGCCGGCCGCCCGTCCGAGCGCATCCTCTGGCCCCAGGCCCTGGCCTTCTTCCCGCCGGTCTGGCTTCTGGTCGGCTGGTGCGAACTCCGCCAGGACTTCCGCAGCTTCCGCATCGACCGCGTCGACCGCGCCGACTTCCTGGAGGACCGCTACCCGCTGACGCCGGGGAGGCGGCTGGTGGATTTCATCCGGCGGATGCGGGAGGAGGGAAATCGACGAGAGAGGCCAAGCGACGATCCCCAGCGAATTGGGTCAGAGGAAACTCCAGTCCGAGTCGAGGAAATTCGCGGGTCGCCTGAACGCCGGTCGGGCGTATGAAAAGTTTCCAGCTCTCCGTCTGTCTGGGGTCACTGGCCCTGCCCGCTTCAGGAAAAGCCGCCGGGGTCAGAAGCGCAAGATTGGCGCCGCCCCCCGGATCACGCACAGACTTGAAGCGGATGATCTCGATACCAGCGGCACGGGCTACATCGGCAAAGGCCTGACAGGCTGTATAGTCGGACAGGTCCGTCCACTTCGGCTGATCGGAAGAAAATGGCGCCTGCTGTAGGTCGACCATGCGTGAGGTTTCACATTCAACCGAAAATGCCGTGAACTCGACCGGGTTGGCTGGAAGCTCCGTATTCGGGGACTCCGCGAAGAACAGAAGCCGGTAGAACGCCATTTCGGCTATGGCAGTTTCTACCGCCTCCGCCGCGTAAAACACCCCTTCCTTCTGATCGGCTCTTCGGAACCGTGACCCGGGCCTACTTGGCCGATACCGAAAGGGCGTAGCACGCAGGAAGTGAAGGGCTCTGCAGTTGGTGGGAAGCGGAGGTTTCACCTCATCGATCAATTCTTCGAGCAGGCTCTGCTCCTCAAGGCTGTCTGTAATGCGGCTCGTGGACGCCCGATGCTGGGCTTCCACCACCCGCCAGACACTACCCTTGTAGGTGCTGGCGTTAGACCGTACCGCGTCTGGAGTCCAAGTAGTCGGCAACGGCCATCAGCCCTATGATCGATTGGATAAGCGTCGCCGGAACCGCTCCGAGCACGACGTTTTCGGACCTCAACCAGGAGGCCGATGACTTATCATCCCCTCCTGTGATTGAGTCAAGGCTGCGGTATAATCGTAAAAAGAGCTGGGCGAGTTCAAAGGACTTTGTTTCGGCTTGCAGCAGATAGGTGCCCTTGCGCATCCGAGTGACCGTAGAGTCCGATACGCCCAGCACGCGCGCAAGCTCTGCACTTTTGAGCCCGAAGTGATCCGCGGCACGGATCGTCGCCTTGGTGAGGATATGCGCACGACGATCCTGTTCTGCCTGAGGCGCAGCCGGTGGCGTCACGTTCCGCATCATCGTCCCCTGCAAAATTGCGGCTCGTTATTTTCTACAGATTAATATGGGCAAGGTTCCCCACCGTCAAGACGTGGTGATCAGCGCAATCGGTATCAATCAAAAGTGAGTCCGCGGAGCCACAGGTCCCCGCGGACCCATTTGGTGGATTTTACCCCCCATATGCCCGCCTGAACCCCTCCGTGACCTTCGCCACGAAGGCGGGGTCGCGGTCGCGCCAGTAGCGGGTGTCGCGGACCATGCGGTGGAGTTCGGCGTCCTCGGCCCCGACCGTGCCGGGCTTCAAGGCGGCGGGCTCCGTGCCGGCCATCATGCGGTGCAGGGCCAGAACGCCGTCGGCCGTGGCGGCCATGGCCTCCACCGCGTCCTTGGGCAGGTTGCGCTCGGCCCAGGCCAGGATCTGGCGGCTGACCTCCCGCCAAGCATCGGTCCCGCCGAAATGGGCGACCAGCCGTTCCAGCTCCCGGTCGGCGGCGAGGTCCCCGCCCAGCTCCTGCACCAGCGGCAGCATGCGCTCCGCCGCCAGATCGTAGAGGAGCTGCGCCTGCTCCGGCGTGAAGCCGGCGGCGTGGAGCCTGCCATTCACCTCCGGATCGGGGGCGAACAGGCCGTGGTCGCAGGCGATGCAGTACCCCTCCGGCCCTTCCGGCACGCCCAGCGCCTTCAGCAGGGCCGGCCGGTCCGGTTCCGGCGTCGGGGCGGGGGCGGCGGAGAGGCGCTTTTCCAGCTCCGCATAGGATTTCAGCAGCGCCTCCACACGGATGGCGCCAGCTTCGGCGTCCCAGAACTTCTCCGGCACATTGGCGGGGCGGGTGGCAATGGTGGTCTCGGTCATGTCGTTCCTCGGTGATGTTTGATGAAGCCGATTTTCTGAACCGTAGGTCGGTCACGCGCAGCGTGGCCGACAGCCTTTGCCCGTCCAGGCCATTGGACCCTGTTCTCCCTGTGGAGAGGGCTGCTGCGGGTTATTGGAAAGGATGAATGGGATGGATGGGATGACGGAGCGCATCTCATCCAGCGGCTTTGACCGGTGATGGAGGACTGGCTCCGCCGGTCCGGCGCGCCATCCCATCCATCCCATCCATCCTTTCCAAGTAACCAGCCGTCTCCCACGGCCCGCGCGGGCAGGGTCGAATGGCCGGGCCGGCGACATCTCGAATGATGAAAAGGATGGGAAGGATGAACATGATGGAGCCGGGCCATTCGGCTTTCAGTTCGGCCTTGCCCGGTCCTGGGCACTGCCTGCGGCGCAGCCGGTCCATCATTCCCATTCCCCTCATTCCTTCATCTTCCAGCATGTCCGCGGCCCTAACCCTGGCCCGCGATTTGCGCAGCCGGACGGGCCAGCGCCTCCAGCCGCAGCACCAGGGCGCGCTGCCCTTCCAGCATGCGCAGGGCGGCGTCGCCGGCGCTGGCCCCCAGCGTGCGGTCCACGGTGGTTCGCCGCAGATGGGCCAGCAGCAGCTTTCCATCGGCCGTTGCGAACAGGCGGGCGCAGGCCGGGGCCAGCTCCGCCGGGGCGGGAACGGCGGCGGGGGCGTCCTGCAGCCAGTCCCAGCCAGCGGGGTCATGCATGGTCCGCCTCCCCCGCCGCGGGCAGCGGCTTCAGCAGCCCGGCCGGCACCCCGGCCGCATCGGCCAGCAGCCGGGCGGCGGCCCCGAGATCCACGGCGGCCAGCGCCTCCGGCCCCAGTGCAGCGACGCTTTCCAGCCAGCGCAAGGTGGTCTCCCCATCCCGCTTGGCCTGGGCGCGGGCCAGGGGGAGAGGATCTGCACCGTCACCAGCCGCCCGTCGGCGACCACGTCCGGCACCTCCCCCCGCCGCCGCAGGATGGCGAGGCAGCGCCGCACCAGCGGCACCAGCAGCTCCGATTGCAGCCGGCCATAGGTCGCGCCCAGCATCCGCGCCATCTCGGCGGAGCGTTCCAGAACCTCCGTCGCCGTCATGCGCGGCCCTTCCAGCGGGCCGAGCCTGTCGGCCAGCAGGGCATGGCGGATGCGGGCGCGCAGATCGTCCAGCACAAGCTGGGACACGTCGAACCGACCGGGGCTGGCCAGCGGGGTCAGCCCGGCGCTGCCCACCGCCTTGGGGATGATGGTGCCCGGCACCAGCCGGATGCTGGCGGGATTCAGCACCCCGTCATCGTCGGCCTGCCAGATGCCCGTCACGGCGATGCTGGCATTCTTCAGCACCAGCTCCACCACCTTGTTGGCGGTCTTGATGTCGGGCAGCGCCTTCATCACCGGCGACCTGCCATAGGTCTCCCCCGGCGCTTTCAGCCAGCGGAAGGCGATGAAGGGGCTGTTGGCGAAGCGGCCATCGGCCAGCAGCACCGGCGGCTCCCCCTCCAGCACCACGGCCCAGCGGTGCCCGGTGCCCTGCGGGTCCAGGGGCAGCACGGCCTCCACCACGGCGAAGCGCGCCTGCGGGTCGGACTCCGCCGCGGCCTGCCGGTCGGGCGGCAGCCGACCGGGGCCGAAGCGCCGCGCGATCTCCGCCCCGGTCAGCTCCACCCGCCGGAACACCACGTCCAGCCGCCCCTCCCCGCTTTCCTCCAGCACCAAGTCGGACAGGGGAATGGCGGTGAAGCGCAGGGCGCTGGGCCCGCCGGGGGCGGCCTCCTCCACGGCCAGGCAGGCGGTGCCGCCGGCCACCACGTCCAGAAAGGCCTGGTGCGCCTCCACCGCGAAGTTGGAGCGGTCGATCTGCGCCTGGAGTTCGGCGCTCGCCCGCTCCAGCAGGGGGGCCAGCAGCGCGCGCTCCCCCTCCTCCAGCTCCGGCCCTGGGGCCAGCCCGGCCCAGCGGGACCAGGGCGGGGTGAGCTGGGCCAGCAGGCTGGCGGCCAGTTGGTCGGCGGCGTCCGCCGCGGTGGCGTCGAACAGGGCGTCGCCGCGCCACGCCCCCTGGCCCGACCCGCCGAACATCCCGCTCTGCGGCAGCACATGGGCATAGCATTCGCGCCACAACGGTTCCCACCCCGCCCGGCGTACCCGTGCGGCATGGTGGCGGGCCAGGATGGCTTCGGCATCGCCCGTGGATGTGATCGCCTGCATGGTTCAGCCCCCCAGCAGGGTCTTGCGGCGCGGGGCCAGGCTGCCGGGCGTCAGCACGCCGCGCCAGCCGGTCAGCACCGTACCCGCCCGGCCGAGCGAGCGGCGCAGCAGGCTACGTTCCGCGGCCTGGGCCACCGCCGCCTCCACCGGGTCGGATGCTTCGGGAGCCGGGGCGGCGGGCGGGCTGCCGGTGACGAGTGGTGCGGCCGAGGCCGGCGGCGTCAAGGCGGGCACCGTCGCGCGGGGCTTGGGCGAGGAGATGATGCGGGCCATGGGATGGCGTCTCCGGATGAAGGGCGGAAGGGGGAAGCCGGCTTACCGGCTGGTGAGGCGGCGATAGAGCTGGAAGGGCGTCAGCACGAAGGGGGCGTGCAGCCCCAGCACGCGCTTACCGCCTCCACACAGGTGAAGAGGGCCAAGGGGGCCGGCTTGCGGTGACCGCGGCGGATTAGGGCTTCCACCACCGTCAACCCGCGCGCCCGGAACCAGCCGGCCAGATCGAAGCCGGGCTCCATCGGCTGCACCGCCAGTTCGGTGTGGGGGGAGAGCGGGTCCAGCGTCACCCAGTGCGGCCCGTCGCGCAGGGCCACGAAGACATGGCGGAAGCCGGGCTTCAGCAGGCGCAGCCAGGGCAGCTCCGTGCCGTCGCAGAACACGACCAGGGCGGTGCCGGGCCGGCGGGTACGGGGGGCGGTCATGCCACGATGCCCTTGCCGCGCAGCACCGGGTCCAGCCGGTCCAGCGCCTCCCGCCACAGGCCGCTGGCCCGCGCCTCATGCCGGCGCTGGGGGTCGGGAGCCATGAAGCGGCGGCCGTAATGCACCATCACGGCCAGATGCTCCCGGAACAGGCGGCGCTGGCGGTACAGCCGGTCCACGGCGCGGGCGACATCCACCGGTTCGCAGGGGCGGGGCACCAGGGCCTGACCGGCGCGCACGCGAGCCCCGTTTGCCCGTGCGTCCTGCGCCTGCACGAACCAGAACCAAGCCTCCTCCGTCGAGTTGAAAGGGGTGGCGTCGGTATAGATCGTTGCGTTTGGCACAAAACGTGAACACATTAGTGGTGGCCCTCCCCGAAAGCGGACTGGACCACCAGAATTTCAGGCTTTAAGTCCTAAGTCAACGGGAATCGGAATACGATCCTAGGGACATCCTCTTTTAATCGTGGGATATTTCTCCCATGCTCAAGCATGCTGACATCTGGCGCGCCATCGACCGGCTTGCTGCCCGCCATGGCCTATCCGCATCCGGTCTCGCCAAGCGCGGCGGGCTGGACCCAACCACCTTCAACAAGTCGAAGCGCACCACGCCGGACGGCAAGCTGCGCTGGCCCTCGACCGAAAGCATCGCCAAGGTGCTGGAGGCGACGGGCAGCAGCTTCGCGGAGTTCGTGAACATGACCGACGGCGGGGCGGAAGGCCCCCGCCGGGTCCAGCGGGTTCCCGTGATCGGCTACGCACAGGCCGGCAGCCAAGGGTTTTTCGACGATGCCGGCTATCCGGTCGGCAGCGGCTGGGATGAGCTGGAATTCCCCCATGTCGCCGATCCCCACGCCTATGCGCTGGAGATTTCCGGCGACAGCATGGAGCCGCTGTACCGCGATGGCGACATCATCATCGTGTCGCCGGCCGCCAATGTGCGCCGCGGCGACCGGGTGGTGGTCCGCACACGGGAGGGAGAGGTGATGGCCAAGCATCTCGCCCGCATGACGGCCACGAAGATCGAGTTGCAATCGCTGAACAAGGCCCATGCCGACCGGTCGCTGGCGATGACCGACGTGGCCTGGATGGCGCGGATCATCTGGGCCAGCCAGTAGGCCGGCCATTTTCCGCAAATGCTCCTAGGAATTTAGTCTTGACAGTTTCGCCGCGCGCGGGAGACTTGGAAATCGAGTCGCCCACCCGTGCGGAGCCCACATGACCATCCCGAACCGCCCCGATCCCGTTCCCCTGATCGATGTTCTGGAGCGTGCCTATGACGGTCCGCCGCCATCGCTGGCGCTTGCCGTGGCGC
This sequence comes from Indioceanicola profundi, assembly GCF_003568845.1. NCBI lineage: Bacteria > Pseudomonadati > Pseudomonadota > Alphaproteobacteria > Rhodospirillales > Azospirillaceae > Indioceanicola > Indioceanicola profundi. Next base: position 2,910,563 of record NZ_CP030126.1, read on the forward strand.
GGGCCGGCGGACCTGCCGCCTAGCTGGCCGACCGGGCGGCATCCGCCAGGGCCTGGGCCGCAGGCGATTGTGCGGCGGCCCGCATTGCTGCCGCCCGCCGCCGCGCCATGCTCCCGGCCCGTCAGGTGCGCGGGGACGCATGGCTTCTCAGGCTGACAACCAGGCTGGCGAAAGCACGGGAACGGGCCTTGGCCCCGTAGGTCGGATCGGCGCTCCGCTCGATCCGACCTGGCTCGCGCCTCACCCCATCGCATAGCGGGCGCGGGCGCCGCGCTCCAGTGCAGCCGCCGTCAGCCGATCCACATCCAGCCCGTGGCGCAGCAGCTCCAGCATGCGCAGCTCCTCCTGCGTGGCGGTGCCGTCGGCGGCCACCACTTCGCAGGCCAGGGCATAGGCGGTTTCCCGCAGTCGCGGCGGCAGGGACTGCTTAATCATCCCGATGATCTTGTCCAGCCCGTCCTCGTCCGACAGCAGCTCGGTGCATTCCTGCGCCACGTCGGTCAGTTCGTTCAGCTTGAACCCGCGGAAGGCCGGCAGGTAGCGGACATTCTCGCTGATCGTCTTCAGTTCGGGATCGGTCATGTCGCCGTCGGAAGCCGAAACAGTGACCATGGTGTAGATCAGCGCGCGGGGGTGGTCGATCATCTTGCGTCCTTCTCGGGGGTTCTTCCGTCCTGTGACCTGCGCTTATCTCAGCACGCATGTAGCTGGAATCAAGCGCGGGGGCGGATAGGGGAATGGGGAAAACGGGCCGGCGGATCAGCCCGGCGGGGCATCGCCGGTTCTTGCGGCGGGTCCGGACGTCACCATCCGGCGGGCCGCACCGCCGACCGGGTCCATCGCCTCGGCCGGGCTGTTGACAGGGCTGCCGACGATGCTGAAGCTGCCGTCGGTTTCCAGAACAACCGCGCCGACGCTGTCCATGCCGGAATGGCCCTGGGCGCGTATCGCGGCCATCACCTCTTCCCGCGTGACCCGGCGGGCCTTCATGGGTTCCGGCAGCAGCCTGCCCTGCCAGGCGACCAGGGCCGGTTCGTCCTTGATAAGCCGCTGGAATCCTTCCGAGCGCACAGACAGCCATGTGATGACGAACTGCAACCCGATCAGCAGGGCGAAGGCGAGCATTCCCTCGGCCAGGGCCACGTCCTTGGACAGCAGCACCGTCGCAAGGGTGGAGCCCAGCGCCACCGTGACGATGAGGTCGAAGGCGTTCATCTTTGAGAGGGTGCGGGGTCCGGAGATGCGCAGCAGGAACACCAGCCCCACATAGGCCAGCGCGCCCACCACCAAGGTCCGCCCCAGATCGGGCCAGCTATCGAAGAACATGGCCCTTCAAACGCCGCAGGGCCGTCGGTGTTGCCGACGGCCCTGCGCTTTTCCCAAGAAATCCGCCGATCCGTACCGCTCCGGGTAGCTCAGCGGATCATCAGCACCGGCACCTTGCAGGCGCGGACCATGGCGGTGGTGGTGCTGCCGATGATCAGGTTCCGGATGCGCGAATGCCCGTAGGCGCCCATGACCAGCAGGTCGATGCCGGCCTGCTCCACATAGGCGGCGATCACCTCTTCGGCATGGCCGGGCCGGGTCTCCGCATGAACCGGGTACCCCGCCTCCCGCAGCCGGGCCGCGGCGGCATCCAGGGCCGCTTCCGCCTGCGGCTTGGGGCTTCCGACCATCAGCAGATGGCATTCGATGCCGCGCAGCAGCGGCCCCTGGGCGATGATGTCCACCGCCTTGGTGGCGCTCGGGCCCCCGTCGAAGGCGATCAGGAACCGGTTCACCGGCCGGAAGGCCCGTGACGCCACCAGCACCGGCTTGTGGCTTGACCGCACCGCCCGCTCCAGGTTGGAGCCGAGATGCAGCCGGGCGAAGTCGGCGGCCTCGCCGCGCTTGCCGATGACGACCAGCCGCGCCTCGGCCTCGAACTCGGCCAGGGTTTCCACCAGATCGCCCTGGCGCAGCAGGCCTTGGGCATCCTGCCCGGCGGCCTGGATGCGGGCTTTCGCCTCTTCCAGGATGCTGCGCCCGCGCACCTGCATGAGCTTGGCGCGCTGCTCGTCATGGGCCGTGAATTCCGCCAGCAGCTTCTGTCGATCATCCGCCGAAAGGCTGCCGCTGAGGTCGGCGGGGGCGGAGGAGACGTCGCGCCTGCCCAGCACATGCAGAAGCTCCACGGCATCGCCGGTGCGCTCCGCCGCCCAGGCCGCATGGTCGCATACGCTCTGCGTGTAGACCGAGCCGTCGACGCAGGCCAGGATCCTGGTCATCGTTTCCTCCCTCAATGCCCCATCAGGCGCTCCATGGCGCCGGGCTTGTCGTGGATGGCGAGCTTGTCCAGCAAGGTGGCGCTCGCTTCGTTCAGGCCGATGATCTCCACCTCCGCACCGTCCCGGCGGAATTTCAGCACGGCCATGTCCAGGGCGCCAACGCCGGACAGGTCCCAGATATGGGCGCGGCTGACATCGATCCGGACCTTCTCCAGCGCCTCCTTATGGTCGAAGGCGGCGGCGAAATCGGCGGCGGAGGCGAAGAAGACCTGCCCCTCGACGATATAGGTGCGCTCCCGCCCATCCTCGGACAGGGCGGAGGTGACGCGGAAGAGCTGCGCCACCTTGGAGGCGAAGAAGATGCCGGACAGCAGCACCCCGACCAGCACGCCCTGGGCCAGATCATGGGTGAAGACAACCACGACCACGGTGGCCAGCATGACCACGGAGGAGCGCTTGGGATTGGTCCTGAGGTCCCTCAGCGACGCCCAGCTGAAGGTGCCGATGGACACCATGATCATCACGGCCACCAGGGCCGCCATGGGAATCTGCCGCACCCAGTCGCCCAGCACCACGATCATGAACAGCAGAACCGAACCGGCCACGAAGGTGGAAAGCCGGCCACGGCCGCCGGATTTCACATTGATCACCGACTGGCCGATCATGGCGCAGCCCGCCATGCCGCCCAGGAAGCCGGTGGCGAAGTTGGCGACGCCCTGGCCCACGCACTCGCGGTTCTTGTTGCTGGGCGTATCCGTCAGATCGTCGACGATCTGCGCCGTCATCAGCGATTCCAGCAGGCCCACGACCATCATCGTCAGCGCGTAGGGGAAGATGATGGCCAGCGTCTCGAAATTCAGCGGCACGTCCGGGATCAGGAAGGACGGCAGGGCGGAGGGCAGCTCACCCATGTCGCCGACGGTGCGGAGATCGAGGCCGAAGCCGATGGAAACGGCCGTCAGCACCACGATGCAGACCAGCGGGGACGGCACCGCCTTGGTCACCAGCGGCAGCAGATAGATGATCGCCAGCCCCGCCGCGACCATCACATAGGTGAGGGAGGGGACGTTCACCAGTTCCGGGAGCTGCGCCATGAAGATCAGGATGGCGAGCGCGTTGACGAACCCGGTCATCACCGAGCGGGAGACGAAGCGCATCAAAGCACCCAGGCGCAGAAATCCCGCGATCACCTGGAGAATGCCGGTCAGCACCGTGGCGGCGAACAGGTACTCGACGCCATGTTCCCGCACCAGATCGACCATCAGCAGGGCCATGGCCCCCGTCGCCGCCGAGATCATGCCCGGCCGGCCGCCGGCGAAGGCGATGATCACGGCGATGGAGAAGGAGGCGTAGAGGCCGACCTTGGGATCGACCCCGGCGATGATGGAAAAGGCGATCGCCTCCGGAATCAAAGCGAGAGCGACAACGAGACCCGCGAGGATGTCTCCCCGCGGATTGCCGAACCATTCGGCGCGCAGCCGCTGGACGTCGAAAGCCATTGGGTGTTCCTGGATAGAATGGTAGCCGTGGATGTGCCTTGCCAAACGGGCACCTGCAGACCACGGGAGTGGAATTCTACATGGAAATGCTGCCGGATGCCCCTGGATCGGGCGCCGGGCCGGCTTAGCGGCGGGCAGTCAAGGCGGCGTATTGCAATGCAGCATGGCACCCTTTGTAGCAGAGCTGCCGCTTCCGATGCAATTCCCGGCATCGGGATACCGAAATGCACCGAAGGAATGGTTCAGCGCCCGTTCCATCACCCTGCCGCATGGCTTGTGCACTGCGGCTGGGCTAGGATCGCGTACCCGCCCAACCTGGAACCGCCATGTCCGCCCTGATCGATGTCGCCCTGCCCGTCTTCGCCATCATGCTGTGCGGCGTGCTGGCCGGCCGGGCGAAGCTGATGGGCACCGATGCGGCCTTGGCGCTGAACACCTTCGTCTACTGGTTCGCCCTGCCGCCGCTGCTGTTCCTGGGCATGGCGCGCGCCCCGCTCCAGGACATACTGAACGGCCCCTTCATGGCCGTCTTCCTGACCAGCCTGTTCGCCACCGCCGGGCTGGCCATCGTGATCGTGAAGCTGTTCGCCCGCGGCACGCCGGCGGATTCCCTGGTGCAGCACGGGCTGAACGCCAGCTTTTCCAACACCGGCTACATGGGCATCCCCCTGTTCCTGGCCGCCTTCGGCCAGAACGGGCTGGCCCCGGTGATCCTGGCGACCATCCTGATCTCCAGCCTAGTGATCGGCGTCGCCGTGACGGGGATCGAGGCGGCGCGCGCCCATGGGCAGGGGCTGGGCACGGCGCTTGGCAATGTGGCGAAGTCGCTGGTGAAGAACCCGCTGGTGATGTCGCCGCTGGTCGGGCTGATGGTGCCCCTGCTGGGCCTGCCCTTGCCGCGCGCCCTGGTCACGCTGGGCGATCTGCTGGGCAGTGCCGCCAGCCCCTGCGCCCTGTTCGCCATTGGACTGTTCCTGGCCGGCCGCCCCCTGCGCGGGGTGCTGGAACCGGACGTGATCCTGCTGACGGTGCTGAAGCTGGCGGTGCAGCCTCTGATCGCCTGGGCGCTGATCCAATGGGTCTGGCCGCTTCCGCCCTTCTGGGCCGGAAGCTGCATCCTGCTGGCGGCACTGCCGACCGGCGCGCTCACCTTCGTCGTGGCCCAGCGCTACGAACTGGAGATGGAGCACACCTCCACCGTCATCCTGGTCTCCACCATCGCCAGCGTCGCCACCCTCACCGCCGTGCTCACCTGGATACTGCCCCTGACGCCAAGCTGACGCCGGGCCGAGGGCGGGCTGGGGGGCGGGCCGGGGGCGGGACAGGAAGCCCTTCCCGCCTGTTGTCCCGTTCCCATGCAGATCCCCGACCATCCCCCGACTGGCTCGCCCCGCCCGACCTCAAAGCCGCCGGCACCGTGCAGCGCCTGCTGGCGGAGAAGGTGCGGGCGGAGCCGCTGGCCGGGCCGGTGCGCACCGTGGCCGGGGTGGATGTCAGCCAGTTCCCGCGCGATCCCCGCGGCCTGATCTTCGCCGCCGTCGTGCTGCTGGATGCGGAGACCATGAGGATACGGGAGGTGGCGACCGCCCTGCGCCGCGCCCCCATGCCCTATGTGCCGGGCTATCTCGGCTTCCGCGAGGTGCCGGCCCTGCTGGCCGCCTTCGCCGACCTCTCCACCCCGCCCGACCTGGTGATGGTGGACGGGCACGGGGTCAGCCATCCCCGCGGGCTGGGCATCGCCGCACATCTGGGCGTGCTGCTGGACCGTCCCTGCTTCGGCGTCGCCAAGAGCATCCTGGTCGGCAAGCCCGTGGCCGAGCTGGGGGAGGCGCGCGGCAGCACGGTGCCGTTGCGCTGGAAGAACCGGGACATCGGCACCGTGCTGCGCACCAAGAACCGGGTGAACCCCGTCTTCATCTCCATCGGCCAGCGCGTGACGGAGGGGGAGGCGGTGGAATGGGCCCTGCGCCTGTCCCCCCGCTACCGCCTGCCCGAACCCACCCGGCAGGCGCATGAGGCCGCCAACGCCTTCCGCCGCCGCTGGCTGGAGGAGGGCGGCGCGGAACCGGAGTGAGCCCGTACGGGTTCTTTTCCCATGCCCAGAACCGCCCGCAAACAGACGGAGAAGGAAGAGGCCGGCGTCACCATCGCCGGCATCGACCTCTCCAGCCCCGACAAGGTGCTCTGGCCCGGCCAGGGCGTGACCAAGCAGGACCTCGCCGAACACTGGGTGCGGGTGGCCGGGCTTGCCCTGCCCCATATCGCGAACCGCCCCTTGACCTTGATGCGCTGCCCGCGCGGGCGGCAGAGCTTCTGCTTCATCCAGAAGCACGCCCGCGCCGGCCTGCACCCCGCCGTCGCGACGATGGAGGTGCGGGAGCGGAACGGGGCCGCCCAGCCCTATCCCATGGCCACGGACGTGGCCGGGCTGGTGGCGCTGGCCCAGATCGGCGTGCTGGAGGTGCATCTGTTCGGCGCCGCCGCCCCCGACCTGGAGCAGCCGGACCGGCTGGTGCTGGACCTCGACCCCGGCGAGGATGTGGCGTGGGCGGAGGTGGCGGACGCCGCCCGGCTGATGCGCGGCCGGATGCAGGCGGCGGGGCTGGAGCCCTTCCTGATGTGGACCGGCGGCAAGGGCCTGCACGTCACCGCCCCCCTCGCCCCCGGCGCCGACTGGGACCGGGCCCGCGCCCTGTCGGAGGGGCTGGCCCGCAGCCTGGAGGCGGAGCAGCCGGACCGCTTCACCGCCACGGCATCGAAGGCCGGGCGCAAGGGCCGCATCTATGTGGACTGGCTGCGCAACGGCTTCGGCGCCACCGCCGTCGCCCCCTACAGCCCCCGCGCCCGCGAAGGCGCCCCCGTCGCCCTGCCCATGGCCTGGGACGATCTGAGGGACAGGAAGCCCACGGTGGGCGTCGCGACCCTGCCGGACCATCTGAAGTCGCGCGGCTCCGACCCCTGGGCCGGCTGGAAGAACGCCGCACGCAAACTGTCGTAGGCCGGTCACGCGAACGCGTGGCCGACATTCTTCCGTGTCTGCGGATACCGTGCCCACCGATGTCGGCCGGGCATCGCCCGTCCGACCTACGCCTGCACGCGATCCGGCGATATCATCTGCATTGGTCGCCTTGCACCCTCATGCCTGACCGCTAGCCACAGCCTCGCCCTGCGCTTGTCTGAAAGCGAGGCTGTGGCGGCCTCCCACTGCACTTCCATGCTACTCTCCGCCGCCCCTTCCCCATGAGCCCACCCATGACCGACGCCGGCGGCTATGTCACCGAGATCGCCTATACCCACGGCTTCCACGCCCAGATGGCCCCAGGGCCGGTGCCATTGGCCCTGGCCCTGCGCGGGGTGGAGCCGCCGGATTTCTCCCGCCCCTTCACCTGGTGCGAGCTGGGGTTCGGACAGGGGGTGAACCTTGCCTTGCTGGCCGCCTGCCATCCCCAGGGCCGCTTCTACGGCAACGACATCCTGCCCGCCCATGTGGAGACCGCCCGCAGCCTTGCCGCGGCGGCGGGGGCCGCGAACCTGCACGTCACCGCCGACAGCTTCGCCAGCTATCTGGAGGCCCCGCTGCCGCCCATGGACGTGATCGCCCTGCATGGCGTCTGGAGCTGGGTGGGGGCGGAGAACCGGGGGCTGGTGGTGGAGTTCATCCGCCGAAGGCTGAAGCCCGGCGGGGTGGTCTATGTCAGCTACAACGCCTTGCCGGGCTGGTCCCACCATCTGCCGTTGCGCCATCTGATGAAGGCGCATGTGGACCAGGATGCGGGACCCCTGGCGGAGCAGATCGGGCGGGCGCTGGACTTCGCGGGAAGGGTGGCCGCCGCGGGCGGAGGCTATTTCGCCGCGACACCCACGGCGCTGGACCGGCTAGGCGACCTCAAGGGCCGGCCCGCCGGCTATCTGGCGCATGAGTATTTCAACCGCCACTGGGACCCGCAGCATTTCAGCGAGGCGGCGGGGGAGCTGGCAAGGGCAGGGCTCGCCTTCGCCGCCCCGGCCCTGCCCTCCGACCATCTGGACCACAGGGCGCTGCCGCCCGAACGCCATGCCCTGCTGCGGGAGGTCGGCGATCCCCTTCTGCGGGAGACGGTGCGCGACTTCCTGACCAACCAGCCCTTCCGCCGCGACCTGTTCACCAAGGCGGAGGAGATGAACGCCAGCGGCCTGCCGCCGGTGCGCGCCCAGCGCCAGGCCCCGCCCCTGCCCTGTTCGACATCCCCTTCGCCGCCCTGGCCCCCGCCCACCGCGTGCCCGGCATGGCCCGGCTGCCGCAGGGGGAGTTCGCCCTGGACCGTGATCTCTGCCTCCGCCTGATGGAAAGTCTGGCAGAGGCCCCGCGCAGCGCCGCCAGCCTCGCCCCATCCACAGGCCGCAGCGCGGAGGAGGTGGCGGAGGCGCTGGTCGCCCTGGCCGCCCTGAACCTCGCCGCCCCCGCTGTCGGAACGCCGCACTCGACCGCGACCGCATCCGCCTTCAACGCCCATGTGCTGGAGCTTGCGCGGGGCGGCGACACCATCTCCGCCCTGGCCGCCCCCGTGCTGGGCAGCGGGGTGGAGACCGAACGGGTGGAGCGGCTGTTCCTGCTGGCCCTGCGGCAGGAGAGCGATCCGGTGGCCTTCGCCTGGAGCGTGCTGTCCGGCCGGGGGGAGCGGCTGGTGCGCGACGGGCGGCTGCTGTCCAGCGCGGCCGATAATCTCGAGGAGCTGGGGGACCGCTGGCACCGCTTCGGGCGGGAGCGGCTGCCGGTGCTCCAGGCGCTGGGCGCCGCCTGACCACTCAGCCCTGTTGCAGCAGGGCGTCCACGAAGGCGGGCACCACCTCCGTCGCCGGGCCGTAATGCCCCTCGGCGAAGGCCCGCGCCCCGTCCGACGGCTCCAGGTTCAGCTCCACCGTATGCGCCCCGTGCGCCCTGGCCTCCGCCACGAAGCCGGCGGCGGGGTAGACATTGCCGGAGGTGCCGATGGACACGAACAGGTCGCACTCCGCCAGCGCGCCGTAGATCCGCTCCATCTCCAGCGGCATCTCCCCGAACCAGACCACATGGGGGCGCATGCCGCCGGGCAGGCCGCAATGGGGGCAGGCGCTCTCCACCGACAGGTCCCCGCGCTCCTCCACCACATGGTCGCAGTACTGGCACCGGGCCTTCAGCAGCTCCCCATGCATGTGGAGCGGGTGGCGGCTGCCGCCGCGTTCATGCAGGTCGTCGATGTTCTGGGTGACCAGCAGCACCTCCCCCCGCCACTCCCGCTCCAGCCGGGCCAGGGCGGCATGGGCGGCGTTGGGCTGGACATTCCGGTCCTGCAGGTCGCGCCGCCGCGTATTGTAGAAGGCCTGGACCTGCGCCGGATCGCGCACGAAGGCCTCCGGCGTCGCCACATCCTCCAGCCTCACCTTGGCCCAGATGCCGTCGGCGTCGCGGAAGGTGTGCAGCCCGGATTCCCGGCTGATCCCCGCACCGGTCAGGATCACGATGCGGGCGTCGCGGGGCAGGCGGATGTTGGTGGGCATGGGATCGGCTCTGTCCTGTCGGTTGCAAGGGGCAGGTAGGGCAAGCCCGGGGGCGAGGTCAAGCCGCCCTCCAACAGCGGCAGCGCCGCTGGCGTCGCCATCATTAGCTCCCGACCCGCATCCCCGATCTTTTCAGCCGGCCCTTGAAGGTGGGCCGGACGCTTCTTTTCTCATGGGCGCTGCAGCAAGGGTTGACCATGACCGACACCGTCGCCTCCTCCTCCGCCTCCCGCCGCGTCCAGAGCCCGCTCCAACGCCTGGTCGAATCGGCAGGGTTCCAGCGCTTCATCATCGCCGTCATCCTGGTCAATGCGGTCACGCTGGGGCTGGAGACGTCGGAAAGCGCGATGGCGGCCATGGGGCCGCTGCTGATAACGCTCGACAGGCTGGCCCTCGCCATTTTCGTGGTGGAGCTTGCGCTGAAGCTCTGGGTCTACCGGCTGGGCTTCTTCCGCCAGGGCTGGAACAATTTCGACTTCGCCATCGTGGCGGTGAGTCTGGCGCCGCTGGTCGGGGTAGGCTGGGGCGGGAACCTGTCGGTGCTGCGCGCCCTGCGCATCCTGCGGGTCCTACGGCTACTCTCCGTCGTGCCGCAGATGCGGGCGGTTATCCAGGCGCTGTTCGGGGCGCTGCCGGGCATGGGGGCGATCATCGCCGTGCTGGCGCTGATCTACTATGTCTCCGCCGTGCTGGCGACCAAGCTGTTCGCGGCCAGCTTCCCCGACTGGTTCGGCACCATCGGCCGGTCCATGTACACCCTGTTCCAGGTGATGACCCTGGAAAGCTGGTCCATGGGCATCGTCCGCCCGGTGATGGAGATCTACCCCTATGCCTGGGTGTTCTTCATACCCTTCATCGTGCTGGTGACCTTCGCCGTGCTGAACCTGTTCATCGCCATCATCGTCAACTCCATGCAGGCGCTGCACGATGCCGACAGCAAGGCGGAGGCGGAAGCGCGGGAGGACAAGGCCCGCGCCGAGCGGGAGAGCATGGCCGACGAGCTGCGCGGGTTGAGGGCCGATCTGGCGGCGCTGCGGGCGGTGCTGGAGAAGCGGGGCTGAGCGCCCGCCGGCTCAATCCTCCTCCGCCTGCTGCTCCAGCGCCTCCATGTCGTCGTCGCTGAAACCGAAATGGTGGCCGATCTCATGGATCAGCACATGGCGGATCACGTCGGTCAGCTCTTCCCCGGTCTCGCACCAGTAATCCAGGATGGGCCGGCGGTAGAGATAGATCATCTCCGGTTCCGGATGGGGCTGGGTCATGCTCTGGAAGGGCAGCCCGATCCCGCGATAGAGGCCCAGTATGTCGAACGGGCTCTCCAGCTTCATCTCCTGCTCGGTCTCTTCGTCGGGAAATTCCTCCACCTGGATGACCACATTGCCGACATGACGGCGCAGCTCCTCCGGGATGGTGTCGAAGGCGCGGGCGGCAATGGCCTCGAACTCCTCGATCGTGGGGGCGGTGGTGAAGCGGCGCAGGGATGTCATACGGGAATGTCCAAGGATCATGATGGCTTGACGTGACGCCTTATCCCGGCCAGTTCAAGGCCGGCAAGAATGCAATTCGATTGGGGGGGAATCAGATGGCCACGAAACTCGACGAGGCGACGCGCGCCCAGGCCCTGTCCGAGCTGTCCGGCTGGACGGTGACAGAGGGACGGGACGCCATTTCCAGAACCTTCACCTTCAAGGACTTCAACGCCGCCTTCGGCTTCATGAGCCGCGTGGCCCTGCTGGCGGAGAAGATGGACCACCATCCGGAGTGGTTCAATGTCTACAACCGCGTCGAAGTCACCTTGAGCACCCATGACGCCAACGGACTGACCGAGCTGGACGTGCGCATGGCCCGGTTCATGGACAGCATCGCCGGCTGACCGTGGAGCCGCCGATTCTCCGTCACCATCCATCATCCCCGTCAGGGCCGGAATGACAGACGGAAGCGACGGACCGTGACCCGTCCGTCCGCCCGGCAGCGCTTCCGCCCGCATCAGACCGCCGTCTTCAGGGGGGAAGCCGCGGCAGCCAGATCGGCCTGACGACGGGCAGGCTCGGCAGTGGCGCGCAGGATGATCTGCACCAGGGCCATGCGCGCATCCTCCCAGCTGATGCCGCCGTGATAGCGCAGCCGCATGGTCTCCAGCCGCATCGGGTCGGCCAACAGGGCGTAGGCGTGGAAGATGGGGGAGGAGTCCGGGTCCTTCGGCTCACCGGCCTGACGGCCATCGGCGGGCAGCTTCGCCACCCAGCCCTGCACCTCGTCGGCCGTGGGGAACAGCGCCAGCCCGTCCAGCAGCGCCGCCTCGGCGGGCGGGGCGGCGGAGGTGCGGCTCACGGACGGAAGATCGCCGGCATGCAGCCGGTCGGCGGGAAGGCCCAGCGCCAGCAGCGCCGTCTCCACATGATGCTTCGCTCCCTCGGGCGCGCCGGGCATGGCGGCCACGGCCACCTGCCCGCCCTCGCGCCGGGCGCGGGCGATGGCGGCGCGGAGCGTCGGCAGCAGCGACAGACGCGGCTGGGCTGAAACGCGGATCAGCACCGGAGCGGCGCTGCGGGAGGAAGAGGAAGTAACCTGCGACATGATCTGACCCCTGGGTTGAAGGGGCCGGTGATCGTCGGGGCTGTTTCGCGGGAGAGAGGCTCGCGACCAGGACCACCGACTTTCGCCGGCGGCCCTTGGTTCGTCTTAGGAGATGCGCGAACGGTGGGCCGCCAAGTCGGTGGTCCACCCATAAAACGACACGAATGCGAAGCTGGAACGTGCCACAGCGCAACTCCTTATCTCATCTTCCTCTCTACACGGAGTCGGGGCGGCTGTAAAGCGCCCGCGTGACGCCGATCAGCCATTCGCTTCCGGCAGGGCAGGTACGGACCGGCCGGCGGCGCCGGTTCCGGAGCGCGGAAGGTTCCATATCCTGTGCATCAGGTTCTTCAATCCCGCGACCAGACGCTGCTTGTCCGCCGGCCCGCTGGCCGCATGCGGCGTCGTGGACAGGGCCTGGATGAAGTACCAGTTCATTAGCCGGCACAGATCGAACAGATCCGGGTCGGCGCTGCTCAGCTCGCTGAACACGCTGGATGCCAGCCGGCCCTGCCGGTCGGACAGGGCGGCGGAGACAGGGTCCAGGATGGCGCGCAGTTCCGCATCGGTGCGCGCCGCCGCCTCCAGCTCCCGCCAGGCGGTCCAGAACGGGCCCTGCGCGATCTCGCACATCAGGTCGATGGCGAAGTCGAACGGGTCCGCGTCCGGCGGCATGTCGCCGAGCCGGTGCTCCCAGTCCGCCATGATGCGTTCGACGATATACTCGGCCGTGGCCTTCAGCACGTCGCCCGTGGTCGGGAAATAATACTGGACGGCGCCGCGGGTGATGCGCGCGCGTTTTGCAATTTCAGATGTATTTGTGCGGTAATAGCCGAGTTCAAGAAAACACGCGATGGCGGCATCGATCACCCTGCTGCGGGTCGCGATGCTTTTCCGGGTCTGCCGCACACGGCTGCCGGCGGCTTTACTTTCCATGACCCCGCATATCCCAACCGGAGGGCGGCGTTGCTTCGCCGCTTCACAGGCCGATTATACGTCCAGCAGAGATGCTCGCAACATGGTGTTAATGCTTCCGGCAATTTAAGCCATGATGCAGAAATTCTGTGCTGCTGGCGGCGCCATTACTGGCCATCGACAAAAAGACGGGCGCGGCACTGCCACGCCCGTCAGTTCCCATGGTCGCTGTTCTTCGACAACAGTCCGGACGGCCCGCCGGTTTCGCGGGACCCGGACGAAAGGCACCGGCCAAGGGGGCTATGACGTTCCCGACGAGCGGCGGGGTTGCGCCCCCTTTGCGCCGCCTCCAGGATGATGCCGGTTCTCCTGACAAGGGGATGAGCCGACTGCCAGTTGCCGCTAACCGGATCGCCGATGCCGCACGCGCCATCTTCCGAGCTTCCAGGGGCAGGCCACCCGCCGTCCGCCCCCCTCGGCGCGCCGGTCACCGCGGAGACGCTGGAGGCCTGCCTGACGGAGGCCGTGGCCTCCTCCCCAGGCGGGGCGAGGGATGGGCGCGCCGGCCTGTTCGGCCCCGGCAGCGCCCTCTGGCAGGTGGACCGGGAGGCGCTGGTGTTCCTGGGCGCGGCCCGCGCCCTGCTGCTCCAGCTCGCCCATCCCTGGGTGGCGGAGGGCGTGGCTGAGCATTCGGTGGCGCTGCAGGACCCGCTGGGCCGCTTCCACCGCACCTTCGGCCATGTCTATGCGATGGTGTTCGGCACGACGGACCAAGCGCTGACCGCCGCCCGCCGGCTGCACCGCCGACACGGAGCCGTGACCGGCACGCTGGCGGAGGGAGGGGGCGGCTTCGCCCCCGGCAGCGCCTATCAGGCGAACCGCACAGATGCCCTGGCCTGGGTGCATGCCACGCTGGCGGATACCGCCCTCAGGGTCCACGACATGGTGCTGCCGCCGCTCGACCCGGCGGTGCGGGAGCGGTACTGGCAGGAGAACCGCCGTTTCGGGCTGCTGTTCGGCATCCCGGCGGATAGCCTGCCCGACGACTGGGCGGGGTTCCAGGATTCCTGCCGCAATCTCTGGGGCGGGCCGGAGCTGACGGTGACCCGGGCCGCCCGCCATGTGGCCTGGACCCTGTTTTCCGGCGGCAGCCCCTGGATGCGGCTGCCGGGTTGGTATCTGGACCTGACCGCCATGACGATGCCGCCCGCACTCCGCGACGGGTTCGGCCTTGCCTGGGGGCCGCGGCAGGAACGGCGGGCGAAGCGGGTCCTGTTCCTCATCCGCCGCTCCTATCCCCTGCTGCCGACGGCATTGCGCCATGTCGGCCCTTACCGGGAGGCGGCGGGCCGGCTGGCAGGGCGGGAGCGGCCCGCCCCCTATACACGCCTTTTGAACCGCGCCTGGATCGGGAGGCCGGCCATTTGAGAGCCGCGCCCAGCCAGGATGGCGTATACGCCATCCCCCTCGACACCCCCCTTCGACCTGCGCTATGTCGGTCCAGCCCACGCTGGACCCCACCACCTTCCGCCCGTCCCGGGACAAGGGAGCCCGAGCCGTGAACACCCGCCAGAAGGCCCTGGAGCTGCTGCGCACCACCGGGTCCCTTCCCGACGATCAGATCGACTTGGCCGAAGCCGCGCTGGCGCTTGCGGTGCTGGACGCCCCCGCTGCCGAGCCCGGCCCCTACCGCCAGCATCTGGCCGATCTGGCTGCCGCCGTGGCCGACCAGATGGCCGCCAGCCCGACCGTTCCGGGCTCTCAGCTCGAAGCGCGGGTTGCTGCGCTGCGCGCCGTGGTCGTGGACCGCTACCATTATCGCGGCGACAGCCTGACCTATGAGGACATGGCCAACGCCAACCTGATGCGGGTGATCGACCGGCGCAAGGGACTGCCCGTCGCGTTGGGCATCCTGTACATGCACGCCGCCCGCGCCCAGGGCTGGGACATACGCGGCCTGAACTTCCCCGGCCATTTCCTGATCCGCATGGACCATGAGGGGGAGCGGATGATCCTGGACCCCTTCAACGGGCTGGACGCCAAGGAACCGCAGGAGCTGCGGGAGCTGCTGAAGCAGACCGCCGGCCTGACGGCGGAGTTGACGCCGGAGCATTACGCGCCGGTCACCAACCGCGAGGTGCTGCTGCGCCTGCAGAACAACCTCAAGCTCCGCCACCTGCGCGAGGACCGGGCCGACAAGGCGGCGGAGGTGGTGGACGTCATGCTGCTCTTCTACCCGGACCAGCCGGCGCTGTGGCGGGAATCCGGCCTGCTGAACGCCCATCTCGGCAACCTGACCAGCGCCATCGCCGCCTTCGAGACCTTCATGGATCTGGGCGCCAAGGCCGGGGCCTCCAGCCAGCTCCTGCACCAGACGGCGACACTGGTGCAGCAGTTGCGGACCCGGCTGAACTAGACCCGGCCGCCGGTGTGACCGCCGTCATCGCCCTTGACAGCCGGGGGCGGGAAGGCTTCCCGTCTTTTCCCCGATCGTCCGCGCCACAGGAATCGCCGCGATGAGCCTGAAGATCGCCATCCAGATGGACCCCATCGAGTCCATCAACATCGAAACCGACAGCACCTTCATGATGGCGTTGGAGGCGCAGGCCCGCGGGCACGCGCTCTGGCACTACCATCCGCGCGACATGGCGCTGCGGGGCAACCGGCTCTACGCCAAGGCGCGCCCGCTGGAGGTGCGGCGGAAGAAGGGCGACCACTACACGCTGGGCGGGGCGGACACGCTGGACCTGTCCACCATGGACGTGGTGCTGATGCGCCAGGACCCGCCCTTCGACATGGCCTACATCACGGCCACCCACCTGCTGGAGCACATCCATCCGAAGACGGTGGTGGTGAACGACCCGGCCGCGGTGCGCAACGCGCCGGAGAAGCTGTTCGTCACCCACTTCCCCGAGCTGATGCCGCCCACCGTCATCACCTCCAGCAAGGAGGAGGTGCTGCGGGCCCGGGCGGAGTGGAAGGACATCATCGTCAAGCCGCTGTTCGGCAATGGCGGGGCCGGCGTGTTCCACCTGAAGCCGGACGACGAGAACCTCGGCGCGCTGCTGGAGACCTTCACCCAGCTCTACCGCGAGCCGGTGATCGTGCAGAAGTACCTGCCGGAGATCCGCAAGGGCGACAAGCGCATCATCCTGATCGACGGGGAGCCGGCGGGCGCGGTCAGCCGCATCCCGCTGGAGGGGGAGGCGCGGGCCAACTTCCATGCCGGCGGCAATGCCGGCAAGACCAGCCTGACCGCGCGGGAAAAGGACATCTGCGCCGCCATCGGCCCCACCCTGCGCCAGCAGGGGCTGGTCTTCGTCGGCATCGACGTGATCGGCGACTGGCTGACGGAGATCAACGTCACCAGCCCCACCGGCATCCAGGAGATCAACCGCCTGGACGGCTCCCGGCTGGAAGCCACCCTGATGGACGCCGTCGAGGAGCGGTACCGGGCGACGCGGAGGTAAAAGGCCGCTGCCGGAACCTGCGGGCTCCCACCATGGTTCGATTGGGAACCCAATGAGGAGTCCCGTCATGCGCACCCCGCTGATCGCCCTGGCCGCCGCCCTGGCCCTGTCCGCCTGTTCCAGCCGTCAGGCGGAACAGGCGCAATATGCCCAGCAGGCCTTGGTCGGCATGCCGACCGAAACCCTTCTGTCCTGCGCCGGCGTTCCGAACCGGCGCGAGCAGGCGGGAGCGTCGGAGTTCTTCACCTACCAGAACATCACCGGCGGCGGGCGCAGCGGCAGCAGCGTCGGCGTCGGGCTGGGCGGCATCGGCGGCAATATCGGCGGCGGCCTGTCGCTGGGCATCCCGCTGGGCGGCGGCAGCGGACCCAGCGGCTGCGTTGCCACCTTCACCCTGCGCGAGGGCCGGGTGGCCCAACTGGTCTACCGCGAGGACGCCGACGATGCGGCGGCGTGCTACTCCATCGTTGAGAATTGTCTGGCCCTGGCCCCCCAAGGACAATGACCGTGCAAAAAGCGTGCACAGGCACGCGGAACTCGGAGCCCTGATTCCTCGTTGCGGATGGGTCGTAGGGACGAGAGCGCGAGGACCAGGACCATGGCGGCAGGCAACGATCCGAACAGCACACCCGGCAACATGCCCAATGGCGGCGAGCCCAGCGCCGACGAGTTGCGCATCCGCCGCCAGGCCGAGCGCATCCGCGAGATGGAGCGGCTGATGCGCGCCGCCGCGGCCTTTGCCCGCGGCAAGCCGGGGCGCTGAACATCCGGGCGGCGCGCAGCCGCCAGCCGGATATTCCTCGGCGGGAGGGGACGACGCCCCCTCCCCATACACTCCTTCTTAACCAGAGGCACCAGAGGCTCGGCCGGATTCTGATCGGCCGATCGCACCTCTCCTCTCTTTTGAGGTAGGTTGGAGGCCGACCCGCAGGGGAGGCCCCGACCGTGCCGAGTTCATCCGCATCCCATATGCCCGGCCGCCGTTCCTGGCTGGACGGCGCAGCGCTGTATCAGATCTATCCCTTGAGCTTCCGCGACGGGAATGGCGACGGATGGGGTGATCTGGCGGGGGTGTATGAAGGGCTGGACCATGTGGCCGCCCTGGGCGTGGACGCCATCTGGCTGAGCCCGTTCTACACCTCCCCCTTGGCCGATTTCGGCTATGACATCGCCGACCACAAGGCGGTGGACCCGCGCATGGGCGATCTGGCCGCCTTCGACCGGGTCCTGGCCAAGGCGCACCGGCTGGGCATGCGGGTGCTGCTGGATCTCGTGCTTGGCCATACCAGCCAGATGCATCCCTGGTTCGCGGAAAGCCGCCGGTCGCGGGACAATGACAAGGCCGACTGGTTCGTCTGGGCCGACCCTTCGCCCGATGGCAGCCCGCCCAACAACTGGCTGTCGGTGTTCGGCGGCCCGGCCTGGAGCTGGGAGCCGCGGCGGCGGCAGTATTATCTGCACCATTTCCTGCCGCAGCAGCCCACCCTGAACTACCGCAGCGCCGCGCTGACCGACGCCATGATGGATGTGGCCCGCTTCTGGCTGGACCGGGGCGTGGACGGGTTCCGGGTGGATGCGGTCGACTTCCTGGCCCGCGACCCCGGCCTGCGCAGCAACCCGCCGGTCGATGCCCATCCCTACGAGTTTCCGGCCAAGCTCTTCGGCATGCAGATGCACATCCATGACATGATGCATGCGGATGTGCGCGCCGTGCTGGAACGGCTGCGCCGGGTCACCGACGATTATGACGACCGCGTGCTGCTGGGCGAGCTGTCCAGCCAGCCCGGCGCGGCGGAACGCATCGCCCGCTACACCGCCCCCGGCGGGCTGCATTCCGCCTACACGCTGGACCTGCCGAAGCGCCCCTTCACGCCCCAGGGCTTCCGCACCGCGCTGATGGCGGCGGACAGCTACGGCCATACCTGTTGGTCCTTCTCCAACCACGATGTGGAGCGGGCGGCCAGCCGCTGGTGGCCGGCGGGGGCGGACCCGGCCCGCTTCGAGGCGCTGCTGGCGGTGCTGATGTCGACGCTGCCGGGCACCATCTGCCTGTATCAGGGCGACGAGCTGGGGCTGGGGCAGGCGGAGCTGGAGTACGAGCATCTGCGCGACCCGTTCGGCCTGAACTACTGGCCGGAGTTCAAGGGCCGCGACGGCAGCCGCACGCCGATGCCCTGGACGCCGGAAGCGCCCAATGCCGGCTTCTGCCCGCAGAACGCCCGGCCCTGGCTGCCGGTGGACCGGGCGCATCTGTCCCGCGCCGTGGCGGTGCAGGAGCGGCGCAACGCCTCCGCCCTCTCCGTCTGGCGCGCCGCGCTGGGCCTGCGCCGCACCCATCCCGCCCTCTCCACGGGCGCCCTGACCCATGTGGACGAGGACGGCGCCGTCCTGTCCTTCGCCCGCGACAGCGGCGACAGCCGGATCGTCTGCGCCTTCAACTTCTCCACGCAGCCCGCCGCCTGCGCCCTGCCTGCGGGCGACCTGCGGCCGATCCAGATTCCCGTGGCCCCCGGCACGCCGGAGCCGCGCATGGAAGGCGGCCTTCTGACCCTGCCGCCCCTGGGCGTATTCCTGGGCGAGGGCTGAGCCGGACGCAGGCCCCGCGCCCCCCGCCCGACCCGCACTGCATGGCGGGAACAGGGACGTCGGCGATACCCCTTCGGCGGGTGCGGGCATTCCCGGCGCAATGAGCGCCGGGATGGAGCGGAAATCCTACCCCGGTCAGAGAAATCCAGCGCGTTCGGGCGTTTAGCATTCACCGGACGGCGATCAAGACTGTACCGCATCGCGCTCCCATGTTTAGACTGCCCACGAACAAATCACGGGCGACCGCCGTTCAGGCGGAACGCACCCGACAGGGACGAGCGAGGGGACATGACCATAATGACCGACCGACCGATCCGCCGCGGCCTCCGCATGCTGGGCGCAGCCGCCGCCTTCACCGCCGCCGGCCTGGTGGCCGGAACCGCCCATGCCGGGCCGACCTTGGACGCCATCAAGCAGCGCGGCGCCTTGCAATGCGGCGTGAACACCGGCCTGCCGGGATTCGGCAACCCGGACAGCCAGGGCAAATGGACCGGCCTGGACGTGGATGTCTGCCGCGCCATCGCGGCGGCCGTGCTGGGCGACCCGAACAAGGTGCGCTACACGCCGCTATCCGCCCAGCAGCGCCTGACCGCCCTGCAGTCCGGCGAGATCGACGTGCTGTCGCGCAACACCACCTGGACGCTGACGCGCGACGCCCAGGGCATGGATTTCGCCCCCGTCGTCTATTATGACGGCCAGGGGCTGATGATCCGGAAGGATCTGGGCGTCACCAGCGCCAAGCAGCTGGACGGCGCCACCGTCTGCGTGCAGCCCGGCACCACGACCGAGCTGAATCTGGCGGACTATTTCCGGGCCAACGGCATGCAGTTCAAGCCGGTGGTGATCGAGGCGCTGGATGAGCTGAACGCCGCCTTCTTCGCCGGCCGCTGCGACGTGCTGACCACCGACATCTCCGGTCTTGCGGGCATCCGCGCCTCGGTCGCGCCGAATCCGGACGACTACGTCATCCTGCCGGAGGTCCTGTCCAAGGAGCCGCTGGCCCCGGTGGTCCGCCATGGCGACGACCAGTGGTTCGATATCGTCAAGTGGACGGTGTACGCCATGATCGAGGCCGAGGAGTACGGCGTCACCAGCCAGAACGTGGACGAGAAGGCGAAGAGCGACAATCCCAGCGTCCAGCGTCTGCTCGGCGCGCAGCCGGGAATGGGAACGGCGCTTGGCCTGGATGACCAGTGGGCCTACCGCATCGTCAAGCAGGTCGGCAATTACGGGGAAGTCTTCGAGCGCAACATCGGCGCCGATACGCCCTTGAAGCTAGAGCGCGGGCTGAACGCGCTGTGGACCAACGGCGGCCTGATGTACGGCATGCCGATCCGCTGAGTGCGACGGCCGGCCGGGCCATGGGCGCGACGCCCTGGCCCGGCCGGCCGTTC
Organism: Indioceanicola profundi; assembly: GCF_003568845.1. Taxonomy (NCBI): domain Bacteria; kingdom Pseudomonadati; phylum Pseudomonadota; class Alphaproteobacteria; order Rhodospirillales; family Azospirillaceae; genus Indioceanicola; species Indioceanicola profundi. The sequence goes on from NZ_CP030126.1 coordinate 2,930,788, forward strand.
CTTTCATCTCTGCCGTCCTGTTCACAACGGAATCGAGCTGCATGGCGCAAGCGACCGAGGCCAGATCGCCGGTACGCACCGGCCCGCCGAAGCGGGGAATTTCCCTCAACGATCCGATGGTCAGGTCGGTCCTGTGGCAGATCCTGACTGCCGGTCTGGTAGGTCTGATCGCCTGGTACCTGATCTCCAACACGATGGAGAACCTTGCGCGCCAGTCCATCTCCTCCGGCTACGACTTCCTGGACCGCCCGGCCGGTTTCCAGATCGGTGAGCAGCTGGTCGCGTACGGCCCGGCAGACAGCTACGCCCGCGCCTTCCTGGTCGGGCTTCTGAACACGCTCAAGGTCGCCGCGATCGGCATCGTGCTGGCGACCATCCTCGGCACCCTGGTCGGCATCGCGCGGCTTTCCACCAACTGGCTGGTGGCGAAGCTGTCCGCCGGCTTCGTCGAGATGATCCGTAACGTGCCGCTGCTGCTGCAGCTCTTCCTCTGGTACGGGCTGCTGACGGAGGGTCTGCCCGGCCCCCGGCAGGCGATGGAGCCTGTGCCGGGCGTGTTCCTGTCCAACCGCGGCCTGAAGATTCCGGGGCCGGCCGAAGATCCGGCCTGGTTCTGGATCATGGCGGCGTTCGGCGTCGGCGTGCTGGCGACGATCCTGCTGTCCCGCTGGAACCGGGCGCGCCAGCAGCGCACCGGGCAGGTGCTGCCCATGGGCTGGATCGGCACCGGTCTGGTCGTCGGCCTGCCGCTGCTGGTGCTGATCGCCTTCGGCGGGGCGGCGCTGGACATGCCGGCGCTCCAGGGCTTCAACTTCACTGGCGGCCTGACCCTGACGCCGGAATTCGCAGCCCTCCTGTTCGGTCTGGTGGTCTACACCTCCGCCTTCATCGCGGAGATCGTGCGCAGCGGCATCCTGGCCGTCTCCCACGGCCAGACGGAGGCCGCCCGCGCCCTCGGCCTGTCGGAGGGCAAGGTGCTGCGCCTCGTGGTGCTGCCGCAGGCCCTGCGCGTCATCATCCCGCCCACCACGAGCCAGTATCTGAACCTGACCAAGAACAGCTCGCTGGCGGTGGCCATCGGCTATCCCGACTTCGTGTCGGTGGCCAACACCACCATCAACCAGACCGGACAGGCGATCGAGGGCGTGGCCAGCATCATGGCCGTGTTCCTGACCATCAGTCTGGCCCTGTCCTTCCTGATGAACTGGTACAATACCAGGATCGCCCTGAAGGAGCGCTGAGCCATGACCATGCAGGCCCATCAGGCGTCTCCTCCCAACCCCTCCGCCCAGACCGATGCCGGTCCGCGGCGGGCGCCGCCCGTCGCCTCCACCGGCGTTCTGGGCTGGCTGCGGGCGAACCTGTTCAACACCTGGTACAACACCCTCCTGACCGCCCTGATCATCTGGCTGCTGGCGCAGGTGATCCCCGGCCTCGTCTCCTGGCTCTTCACCTCCGCCGTATGGACGGCGGAGGATGCCGGCGTCTGTCGCGCGGCCGAGGGGGCCTGCTGGGCCTTCGTGGCCGAGAAGTGGCGCTTCATCCTGTTCGGCACCTACCCGTACGAGCAGCACTGGCGGCCCACCGTGGCCATGCTGGTGGTGATCGTCATGCTGCTGGCCAGCGCCGACCGCCGCTTCTGGGGCAAGCCGCTGATCCTGATCTGGGGGGCCGGGCTGGGCATCGCCGCCCTGCTGATGTTCGGCGGCGTGTTCGGGCTGGACTATGTGGACACCAACCGCTGGGGCGGCCTGCCGCTGACCCTGACCCTGTCGGTGGTCGGGCTGGCCCTGGCCTTTCCCCTGGGCGTGCTTCTGGCCCTTGGCCGCACCAGCAACCTGCCCGTCGTGAAGGCCCTGTCGGTGGTCTATATCGAGGCCATCCGCGGCGTGCCGCTGATCTCGATCCTGTTCATGGCCAGCGTGATGTTCCCGCTGTTCCTGCCGCAGGGGATGACCATCGACAAGGTGCTGCGCGCCCAGATCGGCCTGATCCTGTTCGCCGCCGCCTATCTGGCGGAGGTGGTGCGCGGCGGCCTGCAGGCCATTCCGAAGGGCCAGTACGAGGCGGCGGAGGCCCTGGGTCTCAGCTACTGGCAGCGCACGCGGCTGATCATCCTGCCCCAGGCCATGGCCCTGGTGATCCCGCCGCTGGTCAACACCTTCATCGGCTTCTTCAAGGACACCAGCTTGGTCATCATCATCGGCCTGCTGGACCTGCTCTCCACTGCCAAGGCCGCCCTGACCGACCCGGCATGGCGCGGCTTCTACAAGGAAGCCTATCTCTTCATCGGCCTGATCTACTTCGCCTTCTGCTACGCGCTGTCCCGCTACTCCATGTATCTGGAGCGGGAGTTCAACAAGAGCCGCAAGCGGTGAGCGACGGAAAGGAAACAGCATGACCGCAGCCGAAACCGCACCTGACCGCACCGCCGGCGATCCCGTGATCGAACTTCGGGGCGTCAACAAATGGTACGGGGAGTTCCATGTGCTCCGCGACATCGACCTCGTCGTCGCGAAGGGGGAGCGGATCGTGATCTGCGGGCCGTCGGGCTCCGGCAAATCCACCCTGATCCGCTGCATCAACCGGCTGGAGGAGCATCAGGCCGGCACCATCACGGTGGACGGGATCGAGCTGACCAACAATTCCAAGAACATCGAGGCAGTGCGACGCGATGTCGGCATGGTGTTCCAGCAGTTCAACCTGTTCCCCCATCTGACGGTAATGGAGAACTGCACGCTGGCTCCGATCTGGGTGAAGAAGATGCCCAAGGCGGAGGCGGACCGGATGGCCCTGCAGTACCTGGAGCGCGTACGCATCCCGGAGCAGGCGAACAAGTTTCCCGGCCAGCTTTCCGGCGGTCAGCAGCAGCGCGTCGCCATCGCCCGCGCCCTGTGCATGAACCCCAACATCCTGCTGTTCGACGAACCCACCAGCGCTCTCGACCCCGAGATGGTCAAGGAGGTGCTGGACGTCATGACCGATCTGGCCGAGGCCGGCATCACCATGCTGTGCGTGACCCATGAGATGGGCTTCGCCCGCCGCGTGGCCGACCGGGTGATCTTCATGGATCGCGGCGAGATCGTCGAGCAGGCCCCGCCGGAGGAGTTCTTCGACAATCCGAAGAGCGACCGCACCAAGCTGTTCCTGAGCCAGGTGCTGAGCCACTGAAAGACCAACCCCTCTCCCCGGCGGGGAAAGGGGTTTGAATCAAAGCCCCAGCACATCCTCCATCCCGTAGAAGCCGGGCTTCTGGTTGGCGGCCCAGAGGGCGGCGCGGACGGCGCCCTTGGCGAAGATGGCGCGGTCGCCGGCCTTGTGGGTCAGCTCCAGCCGCTCCCCCGCCCCGGCGAAGACGACCGTATGGTCGCCCACCACATCGCCGCCGCGCAGGGTGGCGAAGCCGATGTCGCCGGGCTGGCGCGGGCCGGTATGGCCGTCGCGCACCGTTTCCTTGACCGCATCCAGATCCACGCCGCGCCCTTCCGCCGCCGCCCGGCCGAGGGCGAGGGCGGTGCCGCTGGGGGCGTCCACCTTGTGGCGGTGGTGCATCTCCACGATCTCGATATCCCAGTCGGACGCCTCCAACGCCGCCGACACCCGCTTGACGAGGCCCAGCAGCAGGTTGACGCCCAGGCTCATATTCGCGGCCTGGACCACAGGCACCTTCGTCCCGGCATCGCGAAGCACATCCATCTGCGGTGCGCTGAGCCCGGTGGTGCCGACCACCAGCGCCGCCCCGTGGCGGGCCGCCAGCCCGGCATGGCCCACGGTGGCGGTGGGGGTGGTGAAATCGATCACCACGTCGCTGGCGCCGAACAGCATGTCGGGATTGTCGCCCACGGTGACGCCGATCGGGTCCAGCCCGGCCAAGGTGCCCAGATCGGTGCCGATCTCATATCCGCCGGGCCGGTCGGTGCCGCCCGACAGCTCCGCCATGGGCAGGACAGCCACTTCCCGCAGCAGCATCCGCCCCATCCGCCCGGCACAGCCAACGATCCCGATCCGCATGGCGCCCCTCTCCAGACCTGTCATGCGCGCTCCCTTAGCATAGAAAGCGCCGGTCCGCGAGATGGGGGCGGGCCGGTCAGGAACCGGCAAGACACTCCGCCAGCGCGCCGGCATTGGAGCGCATCAGCTCGAAATACAGATCCGGCCCCTCCGTCAGGTTCGCCCCCTCCGGGTCCAGCACGCCGGTGCGGGCATCGGTGCCTTCCGCCACGGTGCGGACCAGCGCCGGCTCGAACTGCGGCTCGGCGAAGACGCAGGCGGCCTGAAGCGTCCTGATGCGGTTGCGCAGCTCCGCCACATGGCGGGCGCCGGGACGCTGGTCGGGGCTGACGGTGATGGCGCCCACGGCGTTCAGCCCGTAGCGCCGCTCCAGATACTGGTAGGCATCGTGGAAGGTGACGAAGGGCCGGTCCTTCACCGGTTCCAGATTCGCCGCCATCTCCCGGTCCAGCGTGTCGAGCCGTTCGGCCGCGTCCTGCGCGTTGGCCCGGTAGGTGTCGGCGCGGGCGGGATCGATCCGGACCAGGGCGTCGGCGACAGCAGCCACGATGCGCTTGGCATTGTGCGGGTCCAGCCAGATATGCCCATCCACCTCGCCCGCCTGGTGGTGATGATCCGTCCCGTGCGCGGCATGGTCGTGGCCGTGACCGCCGCCGCCCCAGGCATCGCCCACACGGTTCTGCGCCAGCTCCATCCCCGGAACGTCGGCCAGGGTCAGGATGTCGGCGTCGCCCGCCAGACTGGTCAGCGGCCGTTCCAGGAATGCCTCCAGCGGCGGGCCGACCCAGACCACCAGTTCCGCCCCGTCAAGCGCCCGCGCATCGGACGGCTTCAGGGAGAAGGCATGCGGGCTGGCCGCGCCGCGGACCAGCAGATGCGGCGTGCCGATGCCCTGCATCACGGCGGCGGTCAGGGAGTGCAGCGGCTTTACCGTGACCACCACGTCCGGCGGCGGCGCTTCGGCCCGCGCCGGCCCGGCCAGCAGAAATCCCGCCAACAGCGGCAGGGCCAGGAGCGGGGCGAGACGGATCGGCATGGCGGAACTCCGGACGATTCGGGCATGGGGCCGGTGCACAGCGGCCCCTTGTGAAGCGTTATATTATAACGTATGTCAAGGGGATTGGTTTTACGGACAGGATGCCGCCCGCGGCGCATCCGCCGGAGCGGAGTTCCAGCATGCCCAATCACCACCACCCGGCCCCGGCGGCAAAAGCCGCCGCCCCGCTATTGGCGGCAGAGGGTCTGACCGTGCGCTATGGCGGACGGACGGCGGTGGAGAGCGTGGATCTGGCCGTAGGTCCGGGGGAGATCGTGACCCTGATCGGTCCCAACGGGGCGGGCAAGTCCACGCTGGTGAAGGCCATGCTGGGGCTGGTGAAGCCAGCGGCCGGCACGGTGCGCCGCCAACCCGGCCTGAATATCGGCTACATGCCCCAGCGGATCACAGTGGATGCCGCCCTGCCGTTGACGGTGAGGCGCTTCCTGTCCCTGTGGGGCAGGACCGGCCCCGGCGAGATGGAACAGGCGCTGGCCGAGGTGGGAGCGGCGCATACGGTGAACAGCGCGGTGCAGAGCCTGTCGGGCGGGGAGATGCAGCGTGTGCTGTTGGCCCGCGCCCTGCTGCGCCGGCCGGACCTGCTGGTGTTGGACGAACCGGTGCAGGCGGTGGATGTGCACGGGCAGATCGCCCTGTTCGAGCTGATCGGCGACATCCGCCGGCGGCGCGGCTGCGGCGTGCTGATGGTCAGCCACGATCTTCACCTGGTGATGGCCCGCACCGACACGGTGGTCTGCCTGAACCGCCATGTCTGCTGCCATGGAAAGCCGGAGCATGTGAGCCGGCATCCGGAATACATGGCGCTGTTCGGCCGGCATGCCGAGGCGCTGGCCGTCTATCACCACATGCACGACCACGCCCACGCCGCCGATGGCTGCGCCGTGCCGCTGGGGCATGAGCACAACCACGATTGCAGCCATGGGCACGGGCATGACCATACGCACGGCCATGCCCATCATCACCATCAAGAGAGCCGCCATGCTGGATGATTTCCTGGTCCGCGCCCTGCTGGGCGGCATCGGGCTGGCACTGGTGACGGGACCGCTGGGATGCGTGGTGGTGTGGCGGCGCATGGCCTATTTCGGCGACACGCTGGCCCATTCCGCCCTTCTGGGCATCGCGTTGGGTTTCCTGTTCGGACTGGACCTGAATACCGGCGTTGCCCTGGTCTGCGTCGGCATCGCCGTGGCGCTGACCCTGTTGCAGGAGCAGCGGCGGCTGGCCACGGACACGCTTCTGGGCATCGTCTCCCACTCCACCTTGTCGCTGGGGCTGGTGGCGCTGGCGCTGATGGAGGCGGTGCGGGTCGATCTGCTGGCCTATCTGTTCGGCGACGTGCTGTCGGTGACGGCGACGGATCTGGCCTGGATCTGGGGCGGCGGCGCGCTGGTGCTGGCAGCCCTGGCCGTGATCTGGCGCAGGCTGATCGCCCTGACGGTGGATGAGGATCTGGCGCGGGTGGAGGGGGTGCCGGTGCGCTGGGTCCGGATGGGATTCATGCTGCTGATCGCCGGCACCATCGCAATCTCCATGAAGATCGTTGGCATCCTGCTGGTCACCAGCCTTCTGATCATCCCCGCCGCCACGGCCCGCCGCTTCGCCCCCAATCCGGAGGCCATGGCCCTGATCGGGGCAGTGCTTGGCGCGCTGGCGGTGCTGTCCGGGCTTGCCCTGTCGCTCTATGCCGACATGCCGACGGGTCCCAGCATCGTGGTGTCCGCGGCCGGGCTGTTCGTCGTGAGCCATCTGCTGCCCCGGGCGCGTACGGCCTGAGCGGAGCCGGGATTCCCGAGTCGCGCGACGGAACCGCTCCCGCCAGTACGTCCCGCGCTGGGGGGTGCGCGGCAAAGCCGGGCCTTCTACGCGGCCGGACCGCCATCGCCACCAGATATGGTGCGCGGACGAAAAGTCACATGCATATCCCTAAAATCACCGAGAAATGTCTATGCAAATGGAGCCTCGGGCTCCAATCTGTTCATGCGAGGTTTACAGCGATCTCGATATGGGGACTGGCATGCTCGACAGGCAAAGCCCGATGGACGATCCGCACGATGCGCAGCGCCCGACCGGCGATGATCCGCCCAGCATCCGGGTGGCACGGCTGGCCTGGTTCGAACTGGCCGATGCCGCCACGCGCCGGGCGCTTGCCATGCAGATGGCGGCGGAGCGGACGGGCGGAACGGGCTGCTGAGCCCGTCCGCCGCATCTCCGGTTCCAGCGACCAGCGGGTGACCGGCGGGCCGCCGGGGACGTGACGCTCCGGACCTGACGGACCCGATTATTCCGTCAGGTCCGTCCACAGCTCCTTCACCTTGGCGAAGAAGCCTTCCGATTCGGGATGGTGTCCGTCGGCTTTGCCGGCCTTCTCAAACTCCTTCAGCAGCTCCTGCTGCTTCTTGGTCAGGTTGACCGGCGTTTCCACCATCACCTGGATATAGAGGTCGCCGCGGGCCGGGCTGCGCAGCACGCTCATGCCCTTGCCCTTCAGGCGGAACTGCGCCCCGGTCTGGGTTCCGGCTGGAATGGTGATCCGGGCGCGGTTGCCGTCGATGGTGGGCACCTCCACCTGACCGCCGAGCGCCGCCGCCGTCATCGGGATCGGCACCCGGCAATGCAGGTTGGCCCCATCGCGCTGGAAGAACTGGTGCGGGGCGAGCGCAAGGAAGATGTAGAGGTCGCCCGGCGTACCGCCGCGCAGCCCCGCCTCGCCTTCCCCGGCTAGGCGGATGCGGGTGCCGTCCTCCACGCCCGCCGGGATGTTGACGCTGAGCGTCTTTTCCTTGCGGACGCGTCCCTGGCCGCCGCAGCTGCGGCAGGGGTCCTTGATCACCCGGCCGGCCCCGCCGCAACCGGGGCAGGTCCGCTCGATGGTGAAGAAGCCCTGCTGCGCCCGCACCTTGCCGATCCCGCTACAGGTCGGGCAGGTGATGGGCTGGCTGCCATTCTCCGCACCGCTGCCGTTGCAGTGGTCGCACTGGACGGAGGTGGGCACCTGGATGGTGGAGGCGGTTCCGCGGAACGCGTCCTCCAGCGTGATCTCGAGATTGTAGCGCAGGTCGGCGCCACGGTTGTTGGCCTGGCCGGGCCGGCCGCGGCCGCCCATGAACTCCCCGAACATCTCGTCGAAGATGTCGGCGAAGCCGGCGCCGAAATCGAAGCCGCCGGGGCCGGCGCCAGCGCCCATGCCGCCCGGCCCGCGCCCGCCTTCGAAGGCGGCGTGGCCGAAGCGGTCGTAGGCGGCGCGCTTCTGCTCGTCCTTGAGGACGTCATAGGCCTCGTTGATTTCCTTGAACTTCACCTCGGCCGACTTGTCACCCTGGTTGCGGTCCGGGTGGTACTGCATGGCGAGCTTGCGATAGGCCTTTTTCAGCTCGTCCGCGCTGGCGCCCTTCTGGACGCCGAGGATTTCGTAATAGTCGCGCTTCGACATGGCGGTTCTGCTTCCCTGGCCGCGCTACCGCCCGGACGGGCGAAGGCCCGCAGGCACGTTGAACATTGTCGGGCGGGAGCCCGGAGGCACATGAAATGAAACCGCCCCCATCCTGGTGCCAGGACAGGGGCGGTCCTTCGCCGATGGCGCCGCCCCGTCCGGGAAACCCGCGGAACGGGACGACGCCTTCGTCATGGCTCAGCCAGCCCCGGTCAGGCCGACTTCTTGCGGTCGTCGTCGACTTCCTCGAAGTCGGCGTCCACCACCTTGTCGCCGCCGGCCGTGTCGGTCGGACCCTCGCCGCCGGCCGCACCGGCATCGCCGCCGGCCTCATTGGCCTTGTAGAGGGCCTCGCCCAGCTTCATGGCCGCCTGGGCCAGGGCGTCGGTCTTGGTCTTGATGACGGCGGGATCATCGCCGTTCAGGGCTTCCCGCAGCTCGGCGATGGCGCCCTCGACCGCGGTCTTGTCGGCCGGGGCGATCTTGTCGCCGCTCTCCGACAGGGTGCGCTCGGTGGTGTGGATCAGGCCGTCGGCGTGGTTCTTCGCCTCGACCAGCTCCTTGCGCTTCTTGTCCTCGGCGGCATGCGCCTCGGCATCCTTCACCATCTTCTCGATGTCGGCGTCGGACAGGCCGCCGGACGCCTGGATGCGGATGTTCTGCTCCTTGCCCGTCGCCTTGTCCTTGGCGGAGACATTGACCAGACCGTTGGCGTCGATGTCGAAGGTCACCTCGATCTGCGGCACGCCGCGCGGGGCGGCGGGAATGCCGATCAGGTCGAACTGGCCCAGCAGCTTGTTGTCCGCCGCCATCTCGCGCTCACCCTGGAAGACCCGGATGGTGACCGCGGACTGGTTGTCCTCGGCGGTGGAGAAGGTCTGGGACTTCTTGGTCGGGATCGTGGTGTTGCGGTCGATCAGCCGGGTGAACACGCCGCCCAGCGTCTCGATGCCCAGGCTCAGCGGGGTCACGTCCAGCAGCAGGACGTCCTTCACCTCGCCCTTGAGCACGCCGCCCTGGATGGCGGCGCCGATGGCCACAACCTCGTCCGGGTTGACGCCGCGGTTCGGCTCCTTGCCGAAGATCTGCTTCACGGTCTCGATGACCTTGGGCATGCGGGTCATGCCGCCGACCAGGATCACCTCGTCCACCTCGCTGGCCTTCAGCCCGGCATCCTTCAGCGCCGCCTGGCAGGGGCCGACGGTGCGGCGGATCAGCTCATCCACCAGCGCCTCGAGCTTGGCGCGGGTCAGCTTGATGTTCAGGTGCTTCGGGCCGGACGCGTCGGCGGTGATGAAGGGCAGGTTCACCTCGGTCTGCATCGAGCTGGACAGCTCGATCTTCGCCTTCTCCGCAGCCTCTTTCAGGCGCTGGAGGGCGAGGCGGTCCTTGCGCAGGTCGATGCCCTGCTCCTTCTGGAACTCCTCGGCCAGGTAGTCGATGATCTTGGCGTCGAAATCCTCACCGCCCAGGAAGGTGTCGCCGTTGGTGGACTTCACCTCGAAGACGCCGTCGCCGATCTCCAGGATGGAGATGTCGAAGGTGCCGCCGCCGAGATCGTAGACCGCGATGGTGCCGCTGCCCTTGCGCTCCATGCCGTAGGCGAGCGCGGCGGCCGTCGGCTCGTTGATGATGCGCAGCACTTCCAGGCCGGCGATCTTGCCGGCGTCCTTGGTGGCCTGGCGCTGGCTGTCGTTGAAGTAGGCCGGAACGGTGATGACCGCCTGGGTGACCTTCTCACCCAGATAGTTCTCCGCCGTCTCCTTCATCTTCTGCAGGATGAAGGCGCTGATCTGGCTGGGGCTGTACTTCTCACCCTGGGCTTCCACCCAGGCGTCGCCATTGCCGCCGGACACGATCTTGTAAGGAACGAGGCCCTTGTCCTTCTGGGTCAGCGGGTCCTCGTAACGACGCCCGATCAGGCGCTTGATCGCGAACAGGGTATTCTCGGGGTTCGTCACCGCCTGGCGCTTGGCCGGCTGACCGACGAGCCGCTCCCCGCTCTGCGTGAAGGCAACCATCGACGGGGTGGTGCGGGTACCTTCCGCATTCTCGATCACCTTGGCCTGCGTGCCTTCCATGATGGCCACGCAAGAGTTGGTGGTGCCCAAGTCGATCCCGATGACCTTGCTCATGCTCTACCTCTTGGTTACGGCAGACGCGCGACGGCCCTGCTCATGTTCCGGCACCGCCGCGATCCCCCAGATCGGTTTCAGATCGCATCAGATAGGACGCCGAAGCCGCCCCGTAAACCACCCGCCCAAGCCCGGCGGGCGCCATCCCGGAAACGGCCCTTGCGCCGCAGGGAGATATAGGAAGGTCCGAGGGGCGCTGCAACCGGCCTGTGCCGCTACGCACCAAATGGTCCCAGCCCCGGCCCGCACCGGAAGCGGCGGCTCCCCGCCTGCCCGACCGCATCTGTTTGGCTTGCACACCATTGTATTCGATCCTGCCGCAACAGTATCGAGTTAACCCCGTGTTAACAGGATAAGTAATCAAACCTTCACCAATGCAGCGAAGGGTAACGCAAACAGGTTTACTCAGCTTTCAGTTCTCTTGCGAGGCTCGCATCAATTGCGAGTTGCGGAATTTGGATGCGATTTTATTCTATCCTACGACTAAAGACTCGGATATCTTCCATCCTATGGGAAAATTCGGGCCGGCCCGGGGGATGAGGGCAGCCCGTTGCTGCGGAGTGGACCATGTCGGATCGTCGGCGGGACGTTGCCATCGCCATCAAGCGCTGCCTGGACAGGCTGGCCAGCGATGCGAAGGAAAGCAGCCTGTCGGAACTGGCCCACTTCATCGGCATCGCCTCCCTGGCGGCCGAGGATGCAGCCCGCACCGCGCGCGGCGCCGAAACCCTGATGGACGAGCTGATGCATACCCGCCCTGCGGGCAGCTGCTGACGCCAGCCTGCCACGGAGACCGGGAAAGGCCGGTCGGGCAGAGGCCCGCCGCCGGCGAGTCCGGCAGGTGCAAGTGCTGCGTCAGGTTCCGGGCATGAAACGGACATGAGAAAGTCGGCCACGCAGTGCGTGACCGACCAATGCCCCGCCGCTCGGGCCCCGATATTCAGTCTTCGGCTTCTTCCGCGCCCGGCCCGACGATGGCGGAGCGGATTTCGCATTCCAGCATGCCGATGGTGGCCTTCTCGATCTCGCTGTCGCGCTTGTCCACGCCGACCGCATAGGAGAAGAGCGCGAGCGTGGTCTGGCCATCGGCCACCGAACCGCGGAGCCAGAGGTGGAAGCGCAGCTTCTCCCCATCCTCCTCGCCATCGGTGGAGAAGCGGGCCATCACCTCGCCATCGGGCAGCCATTCCACGCTGCCCTCGCCCACCCGGCCGTCCGGGCCGTCGGCGAACTGTTCGGCCGTCTGGCGCAGCACCACCCGGGCGGCGATCTCCGCCTCCGGGTCCAGCCCGTCCAGCAGGCTCAGCGCGTCGTCGCCGTCATCCTCCTCCTCTCCGTCCGCGCCATCCTCCTGCGCGACGCGCTCGCGCCCGTCATAGGGGAAGGCATGGACGGCCACCCGCAACGTGCCGGTGCCCGGCGCATCGCGGAAGAACATGGTCAGTTCGCCATCCGGCTCGGACTGCCAGTCCCAGGGCAGGCGGAAACGGACCAGGTCGCCATGGCCGACATTGCGCATGGTGACGCGCTGCACCGGCTCCGACACCGGGTCGCCGTCGCTGAATTCCACCCGGGCGGCTTCCTCGCCCAGCCGGTCGATCAGGTCGGCCAGCTCCGGCTGAGCCTCGCTGATCTCCGGCACATGGAGCTGCAGGGTGACAACGCGGACATGGTCGGGGGGTGAGAACTCCGCCACCTTCCAGACGAAGATCTGCCGGTCGGGAGGCTGCGCCACGGCATAGGCAATCCAACGGCGGTCGAGGTCGTCATCGTCGCCGGACGGGCTGATGCCGCGGGGCAGCACATTCTCCCGGTCCAGATACTGGATCGCCTCGTCGGCGGAGACGCCGTAGGGGTTGCGGTAGGTGGTGACGGACACCAGCAGGTCCACCGGGTTCTCGCCCGGCGATTGATAGGCAAGCCCGCCGTCATCGCGCGAGATGCGCTGCCAGTCTGCGGGCACGCGGAGCCGCGCCACCCCGCCCCTGAGGGCGACGGGGGCCCAGTCCATGGCCGTATCGGTTTCGAAGGCTTCATCCCACATGAAGCGGAATCTAGGCGTCCGGAGCGCGCGAGTCCATGATCCTCCCCGAGATTGCCCACTTTTCCCTGGCGGCATGCGCCCCATCTGTGCCTGGAAGGGCCGGAAAGCGGCTGAAACGGCCGGATTCCGCCGAACTTCGCAAATACGCTATCAAGAGGGGTATCCAGCTGGTGGAGCCGCACAGCGCCAGGGTCGTCGGTACGGAGACCGGATTCCGCTATCTGCCGGACCGGCTGGACGAGGCCGCGCAGCGCCGCCTGCTGGCCGAGGTGGAGAGGATCGGGGAGGCCGCGCCCTTCGACCGGTTCGTGATGCCCGGCACCGGCCGGCCGCTCTCCATCGACATGACCAATGCGGGACCCCTGGGCTGGGTCTCCGACCGGTCCGGCTACCGCTACAGCCCGGCCCATCTGCGCACCGGCCTTCCCTGGCCCCCGATCCCGGACCTGCTGCTGGCGCTGTGGCGCGAGCTGACCGACTATCCCGCCCCGCCGGAATGCTGCCTGATCAACCTCTATCAGGGCGTCGGCGCCAAGCTGGGAATGCACCGGGACCAGGATGAGGAGGCGTTCGACGCCCCGATCCTGAGCGTGTCGCTGGGCGATGCCGCCATGTTCCGGCTCGGCGGGCGGCGGCGCGGCGATCCCGCCCGCACCTTCGTGGTGCAGAGCGGCACCGTGATGGTGTTCGCGGGCGAGGCCCGGACCTTCTACCACGGCGTCGACCGCATCCTGCCCGGCACCTCCGCCCTGATCCCCGGCGGCGGGCGCATCAACCTGACCCTCCGGCGGGTGACGCGACCCCGCTAGGTGCGGCCCGCCGCCGCAGCCGCCCCCGGATGCCAGCCATTCAGTTTGTATGGCTAGCCAAGCGGCCTTACGTTCCATACATATCGAGCCGCTGATCATCCCTACAATCGAGGCGCGGCATGGCGACCGAACGGGCGAACTTCTGGCAGACCCCCATCGGGTTGGGCATCCTGGGGCGCTGCCCCCGTTGCCAGAAGGGGCACATCTTCAACGGATTCCTGGCCCTGGCGGACCATTGCGAGGTGTGCGGGCTGGACTACTCCTTCGCCGATCCGGCGGACGGTCCGGCCTTCTTCGCCATGTCCATCGCCAGCTTCCCGGTCGTGGGCTTCGCCGCCTGGCTGGAGCTGGCCGTCGGCATACCGCTGTGGCTGAACATGCTGCTGACCATCGGGCTGATCATCGGCTCCTGCTGCGCCCTGCTGCGGCCGATCAAGGGGTGGCTCGTCTGCTCCCAGTACATGAACAAGGCGGAACAGGCGCGGCTCGACGAGACCGGCGACGGACCTGCGGGCCGGCCGTGACGGCTTGTCCGGTCCTTGTACATTCCATACAAATAGAACCGGTTCCGCCAGGGGAAGCGCCATGAGGAGGAGCACGCCGCCAGCCGAGTGGGTTCCGGCGGTCCCGGCAGGGTCCGGTCCGATCTACCTGTCCATCGTCGAGGCGCTGGAGGCGGACATCGCGGCCGGCATTCTGGTCCCCGGCCAGCGGCTGCCCACGCACCGCTTCCTAGCGGCGCGGCTGGACATCGACCTCACCACCGTGACGCGGGCCTATGCCGAGGCGCGGCGGCGGGGGCTGGTCGATGCGTCCGTGGGCCGCGGCACCTTCGTCTGCGAGCCGCGCCAGCCCGCCACGGCCGCCCCGGCCGAGGTGGATCTGTCCATGAACATGCCGCCGCAGCCGGCCGCGGCATCCATCCAGGCCACCCTGTTGCGGGCCATGGCGGCGGCGCTGCGCCGCCCGGAATCCGCCCGCCTGTTGAGCTACCATCCCAGCGGCGGCAGCCGGGCGGAACAGGCTGCCGGGGCGGCATGGCTGGCCCCGCTGCTGCCCGGCGTCACCCCCGACCGGGTGCTGATGGCGGCGGGAGCGCAGGCGGCGCTGATGGCGCTGCTGACCACGCTGGCCGGGGCCGGAGACACGGTCCTGACGGAGCAGTTCACCTATCCCGGCATCCGGGCCGCCGCCGCCCAGACCGGCATCCGCCTGCACGGCCTGCCCATGGATGCAGAGGGGCTGCTGCCCGAGGCGCTGGAGGAGGCCTGTATCCGCCTGCGGCCGAAGGCGCTGTACTGCATCCCCACCATCCAGAACCCCACCACGGCCACCATGACGCCGGCCCGCCGGCAGGCTGTGGCGGCAGTCGCGCGCCGGCACGGGCTGCCCATCGTCGAGGACGATGCCTATGGCCTGCTGCCCGCCGCACCGCTCCCGCCCATCGCCGCCTTCGCGCCGGAGCTGAGCTGGTACGTCTCCACCCTGTCGAAATGCCTCTTCCCCGGCCTGCGCATCGCCTATGTGGCCGCCCCGGACGAGCGCAGCGCCGGCCGGGCGCGGACGGCGTTGCGGGCCACGGCGCAGATGGCCCCGCCCTTGTCGGCCGCCGTGGCGACCCGCTGGGTCCAGGACGGCACCGCCATTGCGATGGTGGCGGCGATCCGGGAGGAGAGCCGGGAGCGGCAGCGTCTGGCGGCGGCGGCCCTGCCGGCGGAGCTGATCTCCGCCCACCCCGAAGGGCACCATGTCTGGATGCGCCTGCCCCCGGCCTGGAGCGCCGTGGCCTTTGCCGAACAGGTGCGCCGGGCCGGTCTGGCCGTGGTGCCCGGCCCGGTTTTCGCCGTGGGCGGGCCGGGGCCGGAGGCCCTGCGCATCTCCCTCGGCGCCGCTCCGGACCGGCAGGTCCTGACCTCCGCCTTGGGCCGCATCGCAGCAACGCTGGAGCAGCAGGCGCACGCCGCGGAAGTGGTCTAGGGCGGTTCCGGATCACTCTGGTATGTTCCAGGGCCTGCTCCTGGTCGACGCCTCACAGCGTCCGTGGTCTTGCGAGCCGGCAGCAACGCGACAGGCTGTTCAGCCTGGGCAGCGGGCCCGCGATGCTATAAATGCTTGATGCCATGCCAGACCTCGCCCAATTCGCCCTGTACTTCGCCGCGGCTTTGGTTCTCGCCATCACGCCCGGTCCAGGCATTTTCTACGTCGCTGCCCGTACCCTTGCCGGCGGTCGCGCGGAAGGCGTGGCTTCCAGCTTCGGCACCGGGTTGGGGGGCATGGTCCACGTCCTTGCAGGCAGCCTGGGCGTCTCCGCCGTCGTGCTGACAAGCGCGGAACTGTTCACCGCCCTGAAGCTGATCGGTGCCGGTTATCTGATCTGGATCGGCTTTCGTACTGTCCAGTCAGCCCGCCGGGACGCGGTGGCAGGTTTGGATGGCGGATTGGCGGCACCGCCGATCGGGCCGAAGCGGGCGTTTCGTGAAGGCGTGCTGGTCGAAGCGCTGAACCCGAAGACGGCAGCCTTCTTCCTTGCCTTCGTTCCGCAGTTCGTGAACCCGGCCGAGGGTCATGTGGCACTGCAGTTTGTGATGCTCGGCTTCGTATCGGTTGCGCTGAACACCGTTGCCGACATCGTGGTCGCTTTCGCGGCGAGCGGCATCCGGGATGGCGCGGCTGCACGTCCCGCGTTGATCCGTCGCCTGCGACAGGGATCGGGAACCGCGATGATCGCGCTGGGCATCGGTCTGGCTCTGGCCAAGCGCCCTGCGAACTGATCCATCGGGCGCAATATCCGCCCAGGGCCGGAAGCAGCCGGCCGCTGTGAGGCGGACCGGGTTCCAACCCCAACCACTTTGTGACGCCCGGTTGCCGCTTCCGGGGTGGGCGGGATCAGCCCACCGGCTGCGCCGTGCGCGGGATCAGCAGCCAGTAACGGCCCTTGCTCCTCATCTTGCCGGCGCGCAGCTCCGCATCCGGGCCGTGGCCCCAGAAGACGTCGCCGCGCACGGGCCCGCGGATGGCCCCGCCCGTATCCTGGGCCACCATCAGCCGGCGGATGCTGGCCTTGCCGTCCAGCGGGTCCTCCGCCTCCAGCCACAGCGGCGTGCCATAGGCGACGAAGCTGCGGTCCACGGCCAGGGAGCGGCCGGGCGTCAGCGGCACGCCCTGCGCCCCGATCGGCCCCTCCCCCTCCAGCAAGCGGAAGAAGACGTAGGACGGGTTCTTGTTCATCACCGCATCCGCCTCGCCCGGATTCGCCTCCAGCCAGGCCCGGATGGACTGCATGGAGACCTCTTCCTTGGAGAGGATGCCGCGCGCCACCAGCTCGCGGCCGATGGCGAAATAGGAATGGCCGTTCTGGGCGTCATAGCCGACACGCAGCTCCGTCCCATCCTCCATCAGCACCCGGCCGGAGCCCTGGATGTGCAGGAAGAAGGCATCCACCGGATCGTCCACCCAGACCAGCTCCAGCCCCTTTTCGGGCAGCTTTCCGGCTTCGATGGCGGCGCGGTCCTCATAGGGGCGCAGGCGGCCATCCACCACCCGGCCGGCCACCCGCTCCCCCTTCAGGGAGGGGCGGAACTCGCCGAGGTCCACCATGACCAGATCGGCGGGGCGGCGGCGCAGCGGCGTCTGGAAGGGACCCTTGCGGGTGCGGCTGCCGCGCAGGCTGGCCTCGTAATAGCCGGTGAACAGCCCCTCGGCCTCGCCATTGTCGCTGGCCAGCATAGGGCGGAACCACTGCTCGAAATAGGCGCGGGCGGCGGCATCGTTGCCGGCCGGCAGCGCCTTCAGGGCGCGGCAGGGTTCGATCCAGTCGGCGATGGCGCCCATGGCCCCGTCGGGGCCCAGCGTCCGGTCCGCCGGCTGGCGGACCAGCCGGTCGCAGGACCGGACGAAGGCGGGAATGGCCTCGGCGTGGCGGTCGGTGCGCCAGCCCGGCAGGTCGCCGAAATCGGCGGGAGACAGAACCAGCTTCGGGGCCGGCGGCTCCTCCGGCGGGCGGGGCGAGCAGGCGGCCAGCCCCAACAGGGCCAGCCCGGTAAGGGCAAGGGTCAGGGTCCGGCGCATGGGTCGGGAAATCCGGGCGTCGTGGGTGGTGGCGGAACCGGCCTTAGATCTGGGCGGAACGGGTTTCCGTCAGCAGCCAGTTCGGATTGCCGGACCGCACATTGCGGCTGAAGGTCCAGAGGTCGATGACCTCCGCCGGCTCATCCGGGTCGCCGTCTACCACATTGCCCTCGGCATCCACGGTGACATTTACCTGATGCGTGGTGAAGCGCACGGTGCAGAAGGCGACATTGCCCTCCATCCGCGCCTCGGCCAGATCGACGCTCTCGAACTTCTCGATGCGGGTCTCCAGCGTGTCGCCGGCGGCGGTGCGCTGGCGGATCGCCTCGGCGAAGCGGTCATAGACGTCGTCGGCCAGCAGCGGGCGCAACGTGGCGGTGTCGCCGTCGGCGAAGGCCCGCACGATCATCTCGAACGCGGCGCGCGCACCTTGTAGGAAATGACGCTCATTGAAGCTGGAGTCGGTGGCGTGGATGCGCCGCAGCCCCTCCTCCAGGGAGACGGGGCCGCTGAATTCCGGCGGCTCGTCCGCCCGCGGCGGGCGGTTGCGGTCGGGCAGCGGGACGACATTGTCGCTTTCCTGGGGCTGGCCCTGCCGGTTCTGCGGCCGCGGAGCCAGCGGGTTCGGCCTCTGGCGCTCCTCCCCGTGCCGGCGGCCGAGAACGCCGCGCAGTCGGTACACAAGGAAGGCTGCCACCATGGCAAAGATCAGTATGTCCAGGAAGAAGTTGTCTCCACCCATAAGCCTGCCTGCCGGTGCGGCTGACGCCCCGATGGCGCGCAACCATGGAAAAAATGCCAATCGGGCCGATCGGCCGCGGGGACTGGTGCGATGGCTCCCCTTCAACCCGGTGCGGCGATCACCACTTGTAACCGCAGGGGCCGCCGCGCGTTCCGGGCCACGCCCGATTGTCCAACCGTGTCCCGGTTACATAGGCTGTAGACAGAGAAAGAGCAAGGACGGCCATGCGTCTCTTCCTTCCCATCCTGCTTCTCCTTCCGCTGATCGAGATCGCGGGTTTCGTGATCGTCGGCGGGGAGATCGGGGTGTTCAGCACCTTGGCGCTGATCCTGCTGACCGGGATGGCAGGCATCCTGCTGTTGCGGCGTCAGGGCTTCGACACGCTGCGCCGGGCCCAGGCGCGCATGAACCAGGGCGAGCCGCCGGTGCGGGAGGTGTTCGACGGCATCTGCCTGGCGCTGGCCGGTGTTCTGCTGATCGTGCCGGGCTTCCTGACCGACATCATCGGCGTGCTGCTGTTCCTGCCGCCGGTGCGGAGCTGGGCCTATGGCCGGGCGCATATCAAGGTGCGGACCGCAGCGGATGTGCGCAGGGGCGGCGGCTACGAATGGCGCGGGGACAGCCAGCCCCGCTACCGCGGTCCCGAGGTGATCGAGGGCGAGTACCGGGAGGTCCGCCCCGCCGATGAGCGCGGCCCGGAGGAGTTGCCGCCCCCCGACAACCGCTGGCGTCCGCCGCAGCGGGACTAGCCGTCCTCCCCTCCCCGGCGGGGAGAGGAGGCCGTCTGCTCGAACCGCGACGTCAGCCCAGCTTCTTCGCCGCCAGCGTCTTCAGATCCACCTGCGCACGGGCGCCGTAGTGGCTGATGATCTCCGCCGCGGAGATGGCGCCGAGACGGGCGCAGGTCGCAAGGTCGCGGCCCGTGGTGTAGCCGTGCAGGAAACCGGCGGCGAACAGGTCGCCTGCCCCTGTCGTATCCACCACCTTCTCCACCGGCTCGGCCGGGACGGCGACGATGTCGTCCCCCGACAGCACGACGGCGCCCTTCTCGCTGCGGGTCAGCACGGCGGTCTCGCAATGGCCGCGTACGGCCCGTAGCGCGCCGTCGAAGTCGGTGCCGTACAGGGCGCAGATTTCGGTCTCGTTGGCGAACAGGATGTCGACGTGCCCGGCCACCAGATCCAGGAAGCTTTCATGGTGGCGGTGGACGCAGAAGGCGTCGGACAGGGACAGCGACACCTTGCGGCCGGCCTCGTGCGCGATCCGGGCGGCCTTCAGGAACGCCTCTTTCGCCGGCGGCGGGTCCCAGAGATAGCCTTCCAGATAGGTGACCTGGCTGTCCCGGATGGTGTCGTCGTCGATGTCGTCGGGGGTGAGCTGCTGGCAGGCGCCCAGGAAGGTGTTCATGGTGCGGTGCCCGTCGGGCGTCACCAGGATCAGGCAACGGCCCGTGGGCGTCCCGTCCGTCAGGTCCGGCGTGTCGAAGGTCACGCCCACCGCGCGGATGTCGTGCCGGTACACCCCGCCCAGCTGGTCGTTGGCGACCTTGCCGATGAAGGCGCCCTTGCCGCCCAGCACGGCGATGCCGGCCATGGTGTTGCCGGCTGACCCGCCGGACATCTCCAGCCCCGGTCCCATCTTGGCGTACAGCGCCTCGGCCTGTGCGGTATCGATCAGGGCCATGCCGCTCTTGACCAGCCCGTTCTGCGCCAGGAACTCGTCGGTTGTCTGCGAAATCACGTCGACGATCGCATTCCCGATCCCGACCACATCGAACTTAGCCGCCAAGGCGCTGCTCCTCTACCAATGGATAGGTTGTGCCGCCTTGTACCGGCATGCGCGGTCTTGCGGCAAGCACGCGCTTGTGACCAGATGGCGGTGAGCGCAATGACGCGCGTACGGCCCCCGGACGCCTGCATGCTGACCAGTCTTTTCCGTGCCTTCGACCAGCTTACCGATCCAGCCGTCAGTGGAACCGTGGTGCGGTCCATCCTGTCCGCCTTGTTTCTCTTTCTGGTGCTGCTGGCCGCCTGCGCCTGGCTCATCAGCCACACGGCGATCTTCGAGACGAGCTGGATGGAGTGGGCGGCGGACATTCTGGGCGGGCTGGCCGCGGTGGCGCTGGCCTGGGTGATGTTCCCGGCCGTGGTGCTGACCATCTCCTCCTTCATGCTGGACGGGGTGGTGCACGCGGTCGAGCGGCGCTGGTATCCGGGCTTGGGGCCCGCCCGCGACCAGACGACGCTGGAGGCGCTCTGGAATGCCGCCAAATTCTTCCTTCTGGTTCTCGTCCTCAATCTTCTCGTGCTGCCGCTGTATCTGATCCCGGTCGCGGGACAGTTGGCCTACTACAGTGTCAATGGATACCTCCTTGGAAGGGAGTACTACGAACTTGTGGCGGCCAGAAGACTCGATCCCGACCGGATGAGGTACCTAAGGTCGGAAGGTTCGCTGGGACTTTTTGTGGCCGGAGTGATTATTGCCTTTCTTTCCACCCTGCCGATCGTGAATCTATTGATCCCAGTCGTCGCGGCCGCCTTCATGGTTCATATCTTCGAGGATATGCGCCGGGGCTTGCCGCCTCCGGGAGCTGCATGATACCCGGAAGGCATGCCGGTTTGAGCGACGATGCGCTCTTTCGCTGTACCAATCATCTTGGGGGCTGACCGCCATGTTCCGACGCCGTAACCCGCCAGCCGGCCCGACCGGCAGCACCACTGCTGCCGATCCGGCACCGACCACCCAGGCCCGCCCGGCGGAGCCGGCGTCCGACACCCGCTCCCCGCTTGCCGACAAGTCCCCCGACCCCACCGTGAGGCCGTCCATGAACACCACCCCGTCGCAGCCCGCCACCCCCTCGGCCGGCAATCCGCTTGCTCCCAACGCCGGCAGCGCCATTCCGCGCCGCGTGGTCGATATCCCCGGCCAGGCGCCGAAGCGGGTCGCCCCCACCGGGACCGAGGGCAATGCCGCCCAGTCGGCGGACATGCGCAAGCTGATCGTCGGCCGCGACATCTCCCTGTCGGGTGAGATCGCCGCCTGCGACGTGCTGGTGGTCGAGGGCACGGTCGAGGCCAAGCTGCGCGAGGGCAAGATCATCGAGATCGCCGACACCGGCCTGTTCAAGGGCTCGGTGGAGATCGACGACGCCGATATCGGCGGTCGCTTCGAGGGCGACATCACGGTGAAGGGCACGCTGCGCGTCCGCGGCACCGGCAAGATCCAGGGCAACATCCGCTACGGCACCCTCGAGGTGGAGCAGGGCGGCCAGCTCTCCGGCTCCATCGAGGTGCTGTCCGGCAAGCCGGCCGTCCGCGCCGAAGCCGCCGAGTAAGCCTCCAGCGCCTGCTGGACGACAAAAGCCCCGCCCCGGGAGACCGGCGGCGGGGCTTTTCGTATGTGGGCTTCGAGGGGTGCGGGCTTCGAGGGGCCGCCCGCGTCAGACGCTGGCGCGCATCGGCGGCAAGCCTGGGGTGAGGCGCAGCCGGTCGGCCGGCAGCCAGACGCGGGTGACCGTACCGACGCCGGGCTCGCTCTCCAGCCCGAACTCGCCGTCATGCAGCTCCACCAGAGCCTGGACCAGCGGCAGCCCCAACCCGACCCCGCCGGTGGAGCGGGCGAGCGAGCCCTCGATCTGGCGGAACGGCTCCAGCGCCTTGGGGATATCCTCCGCCTTGATGCCGATGCCGGTGTCACGCACCGTCAGCACCAGCCGTCCGTCCGGCTCCATCGCCGCCCCGGCGGTGACCGTGCCCCCCGGCGGGGTGAACTTCACCGCGTTGGACAGCAGGTTGGACAGGATCTGCTTCAGCGCCACCTCGTCCGCCCAGACCGGCGGCAGCCCGTCCGGCAGCTCGGCCCGTAGATCGATGGAGCCCTTCAGCGCCCGTTCCCGCACCAGCCGCATGCTGGCGCGGACCAGCCGCGGCACGTCCACCGTGCGCTCGTTGATCTCCTTGCGGCCGGCTTCGATCTTGGACAGGTCCAGGATGTCGTTGATCAGGTCCAGCAGCATCCGCCCGCTTTCATGGATGTCGCGGGCGTACTCGGCATAAGCCTCGTTCTGCATCGGGCCCAGCGCCTGGTCGCCGATGATCTCGGAGAAGCCGATGATGGCGTTCAGCGGCGTGCGCAGCTCATGGCTCATATTGGCCAGGAACTCGGTCTTCGCGCGATTGGCAAGGTCCGCCTGCTCCTTGGCGAGGCGCAGCGCCTCCTCCGCCCGGCGGCGGGCGGTGACGTCCTGGGCGGTGCCCTGGAAGGCCAACACGGCGCCATCGGGCAGCCCGCCTTCCCGCAGCAGCCGCGCCGTCATGCTGAGCCAGAGGGTGGAACCGTCCTTGCGCCGGATCTCCGCCTCGAAATCGTGGATCGTGCCGTCCTGGGTGACGCGGCGGGCGAACTCCGCCCGACGGGCCGGGTTCACGTAAAGCTGCCGGCTGGTATCCTCCACCGCGTCGATCAGGTCCTGCTCCGTCTCGTAGCCCAGCATGCGGACCATGGCCGGGTTGGCGGAGATGAAGCGCCCCTGGGGGGAGGTGGTGAAGATGCCTTCCAGCGCATTCTCATAGATATCGCGGAACCGGCGCTCGCTCTCCCGCACCACCTCGGCGAAGCGCTCCCGCTCGGCGATGCGGCGGCGCAGCTCGGCATTGGTGACTTCCAGCCGCGTGGCCAGCTCCGCCTTCTCCCGCGTGCGGCGGTGGACGCCGTGGGCATGGGCGGCGGTCAGCAGGCTCAAGGCGAGGCCGAAGCACACCACCGCCAGTGCCTCCCAGCGCGGAATGCGGCCATCCGCCGGATCGGCGGTGAACACCAGCCGCCATGGCTGGCCGTCGATATCGACCGGCCGGACCAGTTGGTTCCCGCCCTCCGGCTCCGCAGCGCCAGGGGGCAGGACGGAAACCGTCCGCCACGGCATGAAAGCTTCCCCCGCCGCCGTACCGGGCAAGGCGGCGTCGAACACCCGCGCGGCATCGGCCAGCAACACCAGCTCCAGCCCGTTCACCCGGCCGCCCAGCGCCAGCAGCGATCCGTTGTGCGAAAGCGTGGCCGACAGGCCGGACCCGCCCGGCGCGGCGGCGCGCAGTGCATCCAGCAGGCGCGGCGTGATGGCATCGGTGGCGGCGCCGGCCACAGGGTCCAGCCAGCCGTCACGCAGCAGGGCCAGGGTCTTCACCCCATCCGCGCGCATCACGGTCTGCTCGGCGAAGCGGCCGAATCCCTCCAGCTCCGCCGGGTCGGGCTGCCTGCCGCCGGCGATGCTGCCGAGATAGGCGGCCGAGGCGGCCAGCCCCGTCTCCAGCCCGCGCAGACGGAGTTGGACGCGGTCGGCCGCCATGTCGGTCCGGCCGACCATCCGGGCCGCATCCAGCCTGCCGGCCGCATGATGCACCACGGCGCCCAGCGCCAGCGAGCAGACGACGCCGATCGCGCCCACGGCGAGGGCGATCCGCAACGACGCACGTTGCAGGTTCCGGCCGCCCTGGTCCGCAGGCTGGGTCATCCGCTCCACCACACCCGTCTCATACGTTCGATATGAACAGCATTTGAACAAAGGATCAAGCTGGGTCGACGCGCCCCCCTCTGGACACGACGACCCTCCGACCCCATTCTTCCACGAATTCCCTACCAGCCCATCAACATTAGAGCATACTAACGTATCGGATGTACAATTTTTCCGCTTGTTTGGGCAGGGCCGGTTTTCCCATATCGGCAGGAGCCGATCCGCCGGAGACCGCATCATGAGGGACCCCGCGGCCAGCGATCCCGAGGAATATGTAAGAAGCCCCTGTGTGCGGGAGTGCCGGCTGGACCCGGCGACCGGGACCTGCACGGGATGCCTGCGCACGCTGGATGAGATTGCCGGCTGGAGCACCATGTCGGCGGACGCCAAGCGCGCTGTCCTGGCCGAGCTGCCCGGCCGCCGCGGGAAGGGAAGCCTGTTCCGCCGCTGAGGGGCCGCGGATGATTATTCCGGCAGTCGGGTCACGGCGCTGAAATGACGCACGGAGGACATGGCGCGGGAGCCGAACTGCCGCAGCAGAAGCACCGCCGTCACCAATGTCACGAACCCCATGAACACCCAGGGGCTGACGAACCAGCCCAGGCTGGCGAAGGCGTAGTAATAGCATCGGATGCCGCTGTTGAAGGCCCGCACCGCCAGCGACATCACCTGTGCCGCATGGTCGGCCAGCGCGTCCATCTCCGGCGCGTGTTCGAGCGGGGCCGCGCCCATCAGGGCCAGGCTGTAGTTGAACTGCCGCAGCGACCACGTGAAGGCGAAGAAGGCGTATATGAAGACGCCGCCGATCATCAGCACCTTCATCTCGAACTGGGCGCGGCTCGTGGTCATGGTGTAGCCGAGGTCGACGACCACGGCGTGCGCGTTCTCGGCCGAGGCCAGGACGCCCAGCACGCCGGCCAGCATCAGGGTGGTGGTGGAGGCGAAGAAGGCGACCGAGGTGATCAGGTGGCCGATCAACTGGCTGTCCATGATCCGGTTTTCCCGGCGCAGCAGGTTCCGCATCCAGACCCGCCGCACCTGGTACATGTGGGCGTTCAGGCTGACCAGCCCGAACCAGCCCCGCTCCACCAGCAGCCCGTGCACCACCCAGGCCGCGAAGAACCAGCCAAGCGCAATGAGGTCGGGAACGGTCAGCTGGGAGAGCATGGCGAAGGGCACCGGTTTGTGTGGAGGTCGGGCGGGGCGGGCGTGGGGCGGAACTTCACCCGCGGGGCGATGTTGCCGAAAGGGGAAGGACCCGTCCACCTGAGAGAGGTTCACCCATGGACAATGAACGCCGCAGCACAGCCCCGGAGTCCAACCGCGAGACCGACCGCACCGATACCCCCCGCTCCGACGCGCCCCGCAGCGATGCTGCGCGCGACATCAACCGCACCATGCCCCGACCACGCCGGAGACGGCGCGCGGCACCGCCGCGCGGGAGGGAAGCGGGCCGGAGATCGACCGCGGCGGCACCACGCCGCCCACCGGCCTGGGCCGGCCCGCCGCCGACGGCGGCTCCGGCGGCGCGCCCTTCGCCGCCGGCGAGACGCCCTTTGCTCCGGATGGAAGCACGGCCGGCAGCATGGGAGCCAGCACCTCCGACGGCAAGACCGGAATGACCGGCAGCACTGCAGGTCCCACCGCCGGGACGACCGGCGACATGAATGCCGCCACCCGCCCCATGTCGGCCTCCGCCGCCCCGGCGGGCACGCCGACGCCGAACCCGGCTGCATCCATCGGCGCCTCTTCCGCCAGTACCGCATCCCCCGGGACCACGGCCCCGCGGGACGGCGATATGGAGGGGGCCAGCAGGCTGGGGACCGGGGCGGAACGGCCGGGCGCCGTGTCCGCAGGCTTCCCCCGCACCGTCGCCCATACCGGCCCGGCGCCGGAGGCGGAGACCGGCCGCTATCATGAGACGACCCGGCCCGCGGCCGCAGCGCCCAGGCCGGACGTCACCACGCCGAACATGGCCGCCAACCCGACGCCGAGCTACGACCGGGCGGGAGCAACCTCCACCGGGTCCACCACGGCCGCCGCCTCCAACACCGCCGCGGCGTCCACCGGCATCGGCGGCACCCGCTGGATGACCTGGGGCCTGATCGCGCTGGCGGTGCTGGTCCTGCTCTGGATCGTCTTCTAAGAAAAAGGGGCGCAGCCACGGCCGCGCCCCTTCTCTTTCCCGGACAGGATGGGATACGGGCTCAGTACCCGGCCGCGTGCCCGTCCACGCGCATCTCCGTGCCGCCGTGATAGACGCCGTTGGCAGGATCGCGCTGGATGGCCTCGTAGCTGCCGTAATGGGTCTGGCGGAAGCTCGCATTGTGGCCGCGGGCCTTGAGCGCCTCCAGCACCTCCGGCGCGACGCCATATTCCAGCCACAGCTCGCCGCCCGGCGGGTTCTCCGGGGCGCCGGTGGGTTCGGCGCTGCCGTCATGCTGCCAGCGGGCGGCGTCCCCGGCCTCCTGCACATTCATGCCGAAGTCGATCATGTTCACCAGCACCTGGACATGGCCCTGGGGCTGCATCGCCCCGCCCATCACGCCATAGGACAGCCAGGGCTTGCCGTCCTTGGTGACGAAGCCGGGGATGATGGTGTGGAAGGGCCGCTTGCCGGGCGCATAGACGTTCGGATGCTCGGGATCGAGGGCGAACTGCTCTCCCCGGTCCTGGAGCATGAAGCCCAGCCCGTCCGCCACCAGCCCGGTGCCCATGCCGCGGTAGTTGGACTGGATCAGGCTGACCATCATGCCGTCCTTGTCGGCGGTGGTCAGGAAGATGGTGTCGTGGCTTTCCGGCATGGGGCCGGCCTGGATGTTGGTCGCGGCCTTCTCCATGGAGATCAGTTTGCGGCGCTCATCCGCATATTCCTTGCCGATCAGGCGGGCGACCGGGACCTTCACGAACTGCTGGTCGGCGTACCAGCGGGAGCGGTCGGCGAAGGCCAGCTTCTTCGCCTCCACCATCAAATGGATCATGTCCGCCGAATTGTGGCCCATCGCCTTGAGGTCGAAGCCCTCGATCAGGTTCAGGATCTGGAGCGTGGCGATGCCCTGCCCGTTGGGCGGGATCTGCCAGACATCGTAGCCGCGATAGTTCGTGCTGACCGGGTCCACCCATTCGCCCTGGTGGCTGGCCAGATCCTCATAGCGCAGCGGGCCGCCGATGCGCTTCATGTAGGCGTCGAGGGTCTTCGCCACCTCGCCCTTGTAGAACGCGTCGCGCCCGCCCTTGGCCAGCTTCTCCAACGTGTTCGCCAGATCGGGGTTGGTCCAGATCTGCCCCGCCACCGGCGGCACCCCGTCCTTGGTGTAGGTCCTGCGGGCGTTCTCCTTCTCCTCCACATCCGGATGTTCCAGCAGGCGGGTGATGTTCCGCGCCCAGCCCTTGGCGATGAAGGGGGAAAGGGGGAAGCCGTCGCGGGCATAGGCGATGGCCGGGGCCAGCACCTGGTCCATGGGCAGCTTGCCGAAGCGCTCATGCAAGGCGAACCAGCCATCCACCGCCCCCGGCACCGTCACCGGCAGGGAGCCGAAGCTGGGGATCGTCTCGGTGTTCTTCTCCTTCAGCCGGACCATCAACTGTTCCAGCGTCTGCCCCTTGGGCGACCGGCCGGAGCCGTTATAGGCGTACAGCTTCTGGGTCTTGGGGTCCCAGATGATGGCGAAGAGGTCGCCGCCCATGCCGTTGCCGGTCGGCTCCACCAAGCCGAGGGTGGAGTTGGCGGCAATGGCGGCATCGATGGCGCTGCCGCCCTGCTTCAGGATATCGATGGCCACCTGCGTCGCCAGGGGCTGGCTGGTCGCGGCCATGCCGTTCTTGGCAATGATCTCGCTGCGCCCGGCGAAGTTCTGCCCGACCAGCCGGTCGCCGCGGCCGGGCTGGGGGATGATCGGTTCCGCCGCACCGGCGATCTGTGCAGAGAAACTCATGGCCGTTGCCGCTGCCATCAGCAACGCTCCGATCTTCTTGCGCATGTATCTTCAGCCTTCCCAGTCACGGTTGCCGGTCCCTGGCGGTCGGCGCGGGCCTTCCCGCGCGTGGTTGTTACGGTTCTAAGGTCCGAAGCCGGCGTACGCAACCGGCAGAGCCCCGTTCGGCCGTACTTGTGCGGGATCGCCGGCCGGTGCAGTCTCCCCCGAATGGGGAGTATGCCGGCAGGAGGGCATCCATGTACGTCACCGTCAACGGCGCGCGGCTCTATTTCGATGTGGAAGGTGCGGGGCTGGTGGCCGAGCCGGACGGGATGCGCCAGCGCCCTACCCTGCTGCTGCTGCATGGCGGGCCCGGCTTCGACCATACCGGATTCAAGCCCTGCTTCAGCGCGCTGACCGACACGGCGCAGATCGTTTATCTGGACCAGCGCGGCCAGGGGCGCAGCGGCGGACCCGGCATGGGAACAGGCAGCGATCCGGGGACCTGGACCCTGGACCAGTGGGCCGACGATGTCCGGGGCTTCTGCGATGCGCTGGGGATCGAGCGGCCGGTGGTGCTGGGCAACAGCTTCGGCGGCTTCGTAGCCCAGGCCTATGCGCTGCGCCATCCCGGCCATACCGCCGGGCTGA
The DNA here is from genome assembly GCF_003568845.1 of Indioceanicola profundi. NCBI lineage: Bacteria > Pseudomonadati > Pseudomonadota > Alphaproteobacteria > Rhodospirillales > Azospirillaceae > Indioceanicola > Indioceanicola profundi. Next base: position 2,959,158 of record NZ_CP030126.1, read on the forward strand.
TCCTGTCCTCCACCGCGGCGCGTATGGATCTGGAACTGATCCTGGCGGCGTTCGAGCGGCGCGGCGGGCCGGCGGCCCGGGCGGCGGCGGAGCTGTTCTGGAGCGACGTCACGACGGATGCGCTGGCCCCGTATCAGCGGGACTGCATGGCGCTCTACACCACCACCCACCCGCACGGGCTTCCCGGCGGCAACCGCACGACTGTGCGGCCGGAGGTCCTGGCCCACTTCTCCGGCAAGGTGGGGGAGATCTGGCGCATGGATTTCCGCGACCGGCTGGGCGAGATCGCCTGTCCGGTGCTGGTGCTGGCCGGCGACCAGGACCCGGTTACCCCCTGGGAGGCGGCGGAGGAGCTGTTCGCCCGCCTGCCCCCCGGTCCCAACCAGCTCCGCCGCTTCCCCCATTGCGGGCACGGCGTCTTCCGCGACGATCCCGATGCGGCGCTGGAGGCGATCCGCGGATTCCTCCAGCAGCTTGGCTGATGGGCATCCGCCTTCCGGACGCCCACTCCTTCAGCTCAGACTTTCGGGAGCCTTCGTATGCGGCGCAATCGCGCGGGATGCACGCCTTACGGACGCTTCATTTCGCTACTGCACTCGCATAGACTGCCCGGCGCATCACCCCGGACCCCGCTCAGCATGGGCCGGGTTTCAAGGAAACGCCAGCAGCAAGAAGGCTGAGCCATGGACATCACCAAGATCCCCGTCGGCAAGAATCCGCCGTGGGACATCAACGTCGTCATTGAGATCCCGCAGGGCGGCCAGCCCGTGAAGTATGAGTTGGACAAGGATTCCGGCGCCCTGTTCGTCGACCGTTTCCTGCATACGGCGATGTTCTATCCGGCCAATTACGGCTTCGTGCCGCACTCCCTGGCCCTCGACGGCGACCCGATGGACGTGATGGTGGTCGGCACTACCCCCGTGGTGCCGGGCGTGATCCTGCGCTCCCGCCCGATCGGCGTGCTGATCATGGAAGACGATGCCGGCGTGGATGAGAAGATCCTGGCCGTGCCGGTGGACAAGCTGCACCCCTTCTATTCCAACATCGCCAGCTACCGGCAGCTTCCCCAGATCCTGGTGGAGCAGATCTCCCACTTCTTCGAGCACTACAAGGACCTCGAGCACGGCAAGTGGACGCGCATCGTCCGCTGGGGCGAGGCCGACGAGGCCGCCAGCCTGATCGAGGAAGCGATCAAGCGCGCCGGCGAGACGGGCGAGGGCTGATCCCGCCCCGATGCGGAGGCGGGAGATGGGCGGGCCGGTGCCACCGGACCGCCCATTTCTTTTGGACCTGTGAATGGACTTGGGACAACTCGACGCCGCCCTCCGGCTTGGCGGCATGACCATGCTGCTGTTCCTTGCTTGGCTGCTGTTCCGGCAGCGGCGCACGATCGGCATGCCCGCATTGCTGTTTCCGCCCATGGCGATCTGCCTGTCGGGTTTCCTCACCGGCAACACGCCCGATCTGGCGTTGCGCCTGTCCGGCGCGCCCGGTGCGATCGCCCATTTCGCCAGCGGCTGCACCGTCGTCTTCCTCTGGTGGTTCTGTCTGGCCTGCTTCGACCGGCAGTTCAGGCCCCGGGGCGGGGTGCTGGCGGTGGGACTATGCTGGATCGCCTTGGCCGCCGCCGATCGGGCCATCGCCGATCCGGCGCCGGCGCTGTCCTATACGCTGGTCGGGCTTGGCTTCGGGATCGTGGCGCATCTGGTCTGGCGGCTCTATGCCGAACGCGAAGGCGACCTGATCCAGAAGCGCCATGATGCCAGGGCCATGATCGCTATGCTGCTCGGCGGTCTGCTGCTGACCGACCTTTCGATCGACCTGGTCTTCGGTTTCGCGTGGCGTCCCCTTCTTTTCGCCATGGCGCAGAACGTTGCGATCCTCGGCTTTTCGCTCTGGCTTGCGGGACGGGTCCTGACCGCCCGGTCGGACGTGCTCAGCTTCGATGGCGCCGCCCTGGCCGCGCCATCGCCGTTGCCGCCCACGGAGGACATTGAGGATCGAACGGCGGACGGCGCGCTGCGGCAGCGGTTGGCCGCGCTGATGGAGGTGGAGCGGATTCACCTCGATCCGGACCTGACCTTCGCCATGTTCGTGCAGCGGATGAACGCGCCTGAACGGGCCGTCCGGAAGCTGGTGAACCACGAGCTGGGCTTCGACCATTTCCGCTCCTTCTTGAACCACTATCGTGTCATGGAGGCTCGGAAGCTATTGGCGGACCCCGGCCGTTCCGCTGACAAGCTGATCGCGATCGCACTCGACAGCGGCTTCGCATCTCTCCCGAGCTTCAATCGCGTCTTCCGCGCCAACGAGGCGTGTACGCCCGGCGAGTACAGGGACGCGGCCCTGGCCGCCCGATCCACGGCCCAGAACAGTGATTTTCCGGCGGAATCGTCCTCCGGGCCGTGTTTCGAGAAACGATCAGCCGCCTTTTGATGCGACCGCAGCGAGCGACAGGGGCATAGATGCGCGCGCCAACTATCTGAGAGCAACAGCGTGAACGCCCTGATCGGACTTTGTGGAACCCTCGTCCTCCTGCTGCTCGTCGGAGGATTGATCGGCATTCTGGATCGCGAGCGCTTCGCGCCGCGCTGGCTGCTGATCGCCGCCCTGCTTGTGGCAATCAACGATGCCTTGCTCACCCGCATCTACCGCACGATACCCAATCTGATAGAGGGCGATCGGAACTGGCAGGGAATGCTGCTGGCGCTGATCGCGACCCTGGCGATTGCGGCACTTCCGATGTTCGGGTGGCGCCGGGTCGGCCTGACGCTCGCGCAGGCATCGGGAAGCCTCAAATCCGCTCTGCCCGTCCTGGCGCTGTACTGCGCATTCTTCGTCGTCATCGCGGTGGCGTTTCCAAGCGGTCCGACGAGCGCCGAAGACATCGCGTTCCAGCTCACCATGCCGGGGCTGGCGGAAGAAGCGTTCTATCGCGGCCTCCTGCTATTCGCCCTCGACCGGGCATATACCGGCCGCGTGCATTTCCTTGGCGTCGACTGGGGTTGGGGCGCAGTGCTGTCATCCCTTCTGTTCGGCATGGCGCACGCGTTCGGTTTCTCCAATGGTCAGTTCTCGTTCGACGCGCTCACCATGGCCCTGACGGCGCTTCCTTCTTTCATCGGTGTCTGGCTGAGATTGCGGACCGGCAGCCTGCTGCTGCCGATCGTGATGCACAACTTCGGAAACTCCATATCGACATTGATATAGCGCCCGCATCTTGCACGACGGGCCCAGGCAAGCGGACCGTTGGAAAACCAACTGGAACCGATGCCCGCCGGCAGCCCGGCAGCGACATCGGCAACGTTCCATGGAAGGATCGATCCGGGTCATGGCGGCCTGCGTAGCGACGTCAGCGGACAGGGCCGGCGGGACCCGAAAGGGCTGGCCCCTCGCCTTTTGACCCACATCATCGCCGCGGATTTCCATTCCTTTACCCTGTCGGCACGGGTTGTTCGCCCGCACATTTGTTCTGCCGCCGAAAGGGAGCCCGCAGCCGATGACCATCCGCAACCTGGACCGACTGCTGAAGCCGACCTCCATCGCACTGATCGGGGCAAGCCGCCGGGAGCGGTCGGTCGGGCAGGTCGTTGCGCGGAACCTGTTCAATGCCGGGTTCGACGGGCCGATCATGCCGGTCAACCCGAAGGAGCGCTCGATCGAGGGGGTGCTGGCCTATCCCTCCGTCGCGGACCTTCCCATGGTCCCGGACCTGGCCGTGATCGCCACTCCGCCGCACACCGTGCCCGGCCTGATCGCCGAGCTGGGGGAGCGGGGCACGAAGTCCGCCATCGTCATCTCCGCCGGCTTCGCCGAGCTGGGCGAGGAGGGCATGCGGCTGCAGCAGCAGGTGCTGGATGCCGCCAAGCCGCATCTGCTGCGCATCATCGGGCCGAACTGCCTGGGCGTGATGGTGCCGTCCTGGGGGCTGAACGCCAGCTTCGTGCATGTGCCGCCGCTGAAGGGCGACATCGCGCTGGTGGCGCAGTCGGGCGCGGTGGTCACCAGCATCGTGGACTGGGCGACGCCCAAGGGCATCGGCTTTTCCCACCTGATCAGCCTGGGCGCCATGGCCGACGTGGATTTCGGCGACCTGCTGGACTATCTGGCCCAGGATTCGGGCGTGCGCGCCATCTGCCTGTATGTGGAGGCGGTGACCCACGCGCGGAAGTTCATGAGCGCCGCCCGCACTGCCGCCCGTTCCAAGCCCGTCATCGTCATCAAGGCCGGCCGCAGCGAGGAGGCGGCGAAGGCCGCCAGCTCCCACACCGGCGCGCTGGCCGGGGCGGACGAGGTCTATGACGCCGCCTTCCGCCGCGCCGGCATGCTGCGCGTCGGTGAGCTGGACGAGCTGTTCGATGCCGTGGAGACGCTGGCCACCGGCGTGAAGATCGAGGGCGACCGGCTGGCCATCCTGACCAATGGCGGCGGCATCGGCGTGCTGGCCACCGACGCGCTGATCACCGGCGGCGGCAGGCTGGCCGAGCTGTCGCCGGAAACCATCCAGAAGCTGAACGGCGTCCTGCCCCCGACATGGAGCCGCGGCAACCCGGTGGACATCATTGGCGACGCCAACGGCAAGCGCTATGCCGACGCGCTGAAGATCCTGCTGGAGGACCGCGGCTGCGACGCCGTGCTGGTCCTGAACTGCCCCACCGCCGTGGCCGACAGCGAGGAGGCGGCGCGGGCCGTGGTGGAGGTGCTGTCCCACAGAACCGGCGGCGGCATCCGCAGGGCGCCGGTGCTGACGAGCTGGCTTGGCGAATATGCGGCGGCCGATGCCCGCAAGCTGTTCACCCAGGCCCGCATCCCGGACTACGCCACCCCGAACCAGGCCGTCCGCGCCTTCATGCATCTGGTCCGCTACCGCCGGAACCAGGAGCTGCTGATGGAGACGCCGCCCAGCGTACCGGAGCAGTTCGAGGTGGATATGAAATCCGCCCGCGCCCTGGTGGACCGGGCGCTGGAGGAGGGCCGGTCCTGGCTGTCGGAGTACGAGGCCAAGGAAATCCTGCGCGCCTATGGCATCCCCGCCGTGCAGACCGTGGTGGCCGCCACCCCGGCGGAGGCGGAGCGGGCGGCCAAGAGGCTGGGCGGACGCATCGCGCTGAAGATCCTGTCGCCCGACATCATCCACAAGTCCGACATGGGCGGCGTGGCCCTGAATCTATCCCCCGCCCAGGTCTGGGCGGAGGCGGAGGCGATGCTGGAGCGCATGCGCAGCGCCGTGCCCGACGCCCGGATCGAGGGCTTCACCGTGCAGGAGATGGCCCACCGCCCCGGTGCCCACGAGCTGATCGTGGGCATGGTGGACGACATGCTGTTCGGGCCGGTGATCCTGTTCGGCCAGGGCGGCACCTCGGTGGAGGTGGTGGACGACAAGGCGTTGGCCCTGCCGCCGCTGAACATGAACTTGGCGAAGGAGATGATGTGCCGCACCCGGGTGAACCGGCTGCTGCAGGGCTACCGCTCCCGCCCGGCGGCCGACCAGGACGCCATCGCCCTGGCCCTGATAAAGGTCAGCCAGCTCGTCACCGATTTCCCGGAGATCGCGGAGCTGGACATCAACCCGCTCTTCGCCGACGAGGCCGGCGTGCTGGCGCTGGACGCCCGCATCCGGGTGGCGAAGCCGAAGCTGGTGGGCAAGGCCACCAGCCGCCTGGCGATCCGCGCCTATCCGAAGAAGCTGGAGCACAAGGCCGTGCTGCGCGACGGGCGCGAGTTCCTGATCCGTCCGATCCGGCCGGAGGATGAGCCGCTGATCCACGAGATGGTGGCAAACACGGCGATGGAGGATCTGCGGCTGCGCTTCTTCGCGCCGATGAAGCGCCTGTCCCACCAGATGGCCGCCCGCCTGACCCAGATCGACTATGACCGCGAGATGGCGCTGATCGCCGCCTGCCGGGTGCCGGACGAGGCCGGCGGGCAGCGCGAGGCCATCTACGGCACCGTCCGCATCACCGCCGATCCCGACAATGAGCGGGCCGAATATGCGGTGCTGGTGCGCACGGAGATGAAGGGCAAGGGGCTGGGATATCTGCTGATGCGGGAAATCCTGGCCTATGCCAAGTCGCGCGGCATCCGGGAAGTCTTCGGCGAGGTGCTGCGGGAGAACACCAGCATGCTGGGGCTGTGCCGCGAGCTGGGCTTCCATCATCACGACAATCCCGACGATCCGGGCATCGTGGAGGTCAGCTACCGGTTCTAGGGCGGCCGCGGCGGGGGTTGACGGTCGGCCGCCCCGGATCGGATAAGAACCCCTGTCCACAGGGAGCGGCACCATGGGCAGAACCCCGACCCCGGCAGCCACAATGCTCCCGCATCCGGGACTGCGCCTGCGCCGTCTCCGCCGGCTGCGGGGGATCAAGCAATCCGCCATGGCGGAAATGGCCGGCGTCACCCAGGCGACGGTGTCCCGATGGGAGAAGGGCGCGCTGCGGCCCGACCCCCATGTGGTCGAGACCGTGCTGCGGCACCTCGCCCGGAGCCGGCCCGGAAGCGGCGACGCGGCCTTGCGGCGTCTGGTCGAGAGTTCGCGCGCACCGGTCCATCTGGTCACCGACGTGGACCACCGGCTGCTGGCCGCCTCCCCCGCCCGCGTGCGGGAATGGAACCGGGACTGCGCCGGCCTTCTCGGCACAAGCCTGTGGAGGTTCGCGACGCCGGAGATCCAGCAGGCCGAGCAGGGCCTCGCGCAGTGCGGCTGGTGGGAGGAGGAGTGCGTGGACCCGGTCGAGGTCCGCACCGGTCCCGGGGCCGCAGGGCTGACCATCCGGGCGGGGTTGATGGTGTGGGAGCGGATATACCTTGCTGATGGAACGCCGGCGCGGCTCTGCACCACGGTCGCCTTCTCCTGACGGGGTCCCGACGGGCTTTCCGCATATTTTATGCGCTGACAGCCGCGCCCGACGGGGCTATGGCTGCCGGGAAGTGCCGGAAGCGTAGCCAGTATCGCAAAGGGGGCTGCCGCGGCGTGTTCGGAAAGGAACGGTCTCGTGAAATCGGATGCATGGCTGCACGCCCTCGACCCCCGCCTTGCCAGGCAGTTGGGCTTCCTCATGGAGGCGGATCGGCTGAAGGGCATCATCCGCGCCAACCGTATTTCCGACGGCACGCGGCGGGAGAACACGGCCGAGCATAGCTGGCACCTGTCGCTGTTCGCGATGGTGCTCGGCGAATGGGCGGTCGGAGAGGTCGACAGGTTCCGTGTCGTCGCCATGCTCATCCTGCACGACCTCGTGGAGATCGAATGCGGGGACACGCCGCTTTACGACGCCACGCTGTCCGCCAGCCAGGATGAGCGGGAGAAGCAGGCCGCCGACAGGATCTTCGGGCTGCTGCCGCCCGACCAGGAGGCCGAGTTCCGCAGCCTGTGGGAGGAGTTCGAGGCCGCCGAAACCATCGATGCCCGGTTCGCGAAGGCCCTGGACAGGTTGCAGCCGGTGTTGCTGAACCATGCCGTCGGCGGGGGCACCTGGACGGACTATGACGTAGATGTGGCGCGCTGCCGGGCGAAGACCGGCCGCATCCAGGAAGGCTCCGCCGTTCTCTGGCAGGCGGCGGAAGCCGTGTACAGGGATGCCGTCGCGAATGGCTGGCTGCGGCCGGCTCCGGATGCCAATGTCGAGGCCGCGGCGGAAGCGAGCCGCTGAGGCCGGGCCCGCACCGCCGGACAGCGATAGCATCTTCCGCCTGGGACCAGCATGGGCAGTCCATGATCACCATCCGCAAATCCAGGCCCTCGGACCTGTCGGCGCTCATCGACATCTGGCGCAGTTCCGTCCGCGCCACGCACGGCTTCCTGTCGGAAGCGCATTTCCGGGAGATCGAAACCGTCGTGTCGGAGGCCTATCTTCCCCACGCCGACCTCTGGGTGGCTGCCGATGGCGAGGACCGGCCGGTCGGTTTCATGGGAATGACCGGCGCCCATGTCGACGCGCTGTTCGTCGGCGCCGAGCAGCGGGGCAAGGGGATCGGCCGGATGCTCCTCGCCCATGCGGAGCGGCTTTTCCCCGGCCTGACGGTGGATGTGAACGAACAGAACCTGCAGGCCGTCGGCTTCTATCACCGTATGGGATTTACGGAAACGGGACGCTCCCCCACCGATGACGAGGGCCGCCCATATCCGCTCCTCCATCTCCGCAAGGGGTGAGCGGTCGGCTTGGGGCGGCCAGATCGGGCGGATAGGGCGCGTCCGGTTTCCCTTGACTTATCCACAGCTTTGTCCACCCAATTCAACATGCTTATCCCGCCCACCCCGCCCGTGGCTCCTGCCCAGCCCGCCGGCCCCAATCCGCAGCAGAATGCCGCGCTGGCGACGGCGGCCGTGACAGCGCAGCGTGTTGCCCGCCCGGTGCAGGCCCAGACGGCCCGGGCCGCGACGCCGGTGGGGCCTGTGGAAAAGGGCCGCACGGGGCAGCACGCCACCTTCCGCGGCCGCCAATACGATGCGGAAGCCGAAACGGTGGAGCAGGAAACCCAGTCCAGCGGTTTCAAACTGGATGTGAGTGTTTAGTGGGGTGGGATGGTGGCAAGCGGTGTCGGCCATGCTTTGCATGACCGACCTACGTTCGCGAATCCTCAGCCTGCGGCTGGAAGCGGCAGCATATCGGGGTTGGCCGGGGCTGCCGCGGGCAGCGGCCGGCCGGATACGGCGCGGTTGACGCCGGCGGCGACTTCCCTCCAGCAATGGTCGGCCAAGGCCTTGCGGCTAGAGAAACCGTCCAGCGTCACCGGCGGATGGAATTCCACCACGACCCGGATCATGCCGGCGCGGACCGCCCGCCAGAGGTGCGGCGGCAGCTCCATGTCGCCGTACCAAGCATAGAGCGCCCGCCACACATGGCCCAGCGGCATGCCGTCCAGATGGGTGGCGGTGACGGAGACAGGCTGGATGGTCAGCGGCCGGTCGCCGATCCGGGTGGAGGCCACGGCGAACAGCGCCGTCTTGAACGGCAGGGTGCGGTTGCCGTCGCTGCTGGTCCCTTCCGGGAACAGCACCAGATTGTCCCCGGCCTGGAGCCGGCCGGCGATGCTGTCGGCCTGCTTCTGCGTCTCGCGCCGGGCGGTGCGGTCGATGAAGACCGTCTGCTGCAGCCGGGCCAGCCAACTGAAGAAGGGCCAAGTCCCCACCTCCGTCTTGGCGACGAAGGAGACCGGAATCACGGAGGCCAGGACCGGGATGTCCAGGTAGGAGGAGTGATTAGAAATGAACAGGGTCGGCACAATGTCCGACGGCTTCCCCACCACCTCCACCTCAAGCCCGATCAGCGGGCGGCACATGCGGTGGTACCAGCGCGGGAAACGGGTCCGCCAGGGGCTGTTCAGCGCCAGCAGCGCCAGCTGCACCGGCATGCAGGCGAAGGTGAAGGCGAAGTAGAGGGCAAGCCGCCATGTGCCGCGCAGGCTGGACCCGATGTCCATGGCGGCCGCGCTTCCTGCCCCCTGCGTTCCCATGGCGCTCAGAGCAGGGCCTGGGTGCTGCGCCGCTCATAATGGCGCATGTATTTCTCGGTGATCAGGTCCGACTTCACCACGATCGCCACGTCGGTCGTGTTGAACTGATGGTCGATCACGGCCCCGTCGCCGATGAAACCGCCGAGGCGCAGATAGCCCTTGATCAGCGGCGGCAGCTCCGCCAGCGCGCGGCGGGCATCGACGGCCTGCTGGTCCAGCATGCGCATGTCCACATAGCGGTGCGGCAGGGCCATGGGACGCAGGGCTGGCGGCGCGAGGTGATGGTAGTAGAGATAGGAGAGCGGCAGGGCCAGCTTCGACGGCTCGGTTCCGGGCAGGCTGGCGCAGCCGAACATCAACTGGATATCGTACTGGAACGCGTAGGCCGCGATGCCGCGCCACAGAAGCTGCATCGCCTGACGGCTGCGGTAGGCCACATCCACGCAGGACCGGCCAAGTTCCAGCACCTCCCCCGGATAGCTCTCGATCCGGGAGATATCGTACTCGTCGGAGGAGTAGAAGGAGCCGGTGCGGGCGGCGGCGTGGCGGCGGATCAGCCGGTAGGTGCCGACGACGCTGGCGGCACCCTGGCCCAGCGCATGGTCGATCACCAGGAGATGATCGCAGACCTCGTCATAGAGGTCGAAATCCCGCTGGATGGCGGCCATCTCCGCCGTGGGACGCGCCCTCATCTCCTCATAGAAGACGCGGTAGCGCAGGGCCTGTGCCGCTTTGACTTCAGCGGCCGTTTCGGCGAGGCGGACCTCCAGACTGCCCATGCGCAGGTCGGCGGAGGAAAGCGCGTCGGTGGTGATATCAGCCATGCTCTCTTCACGGTCGCTGGCGCGGGACGGAACGTCCATTCCCCACGTCTCAGCCCAATGGCATACCACAATGAGCCAGACGGAGGTCAACCGACTCCTGAGTAGCGATACCCCCAAGTCACGAAAGTTTCACGTGCGGGAAGGGGGTACGGAAGAGGCGGCCCGATATGGACCGCCTCTTGAATTCCCCGCCCGTGTCCCCTTTCGCGCCGGACTTACTCCGCCGCGTTGCGGCGTGCCCGCGTCCCCAGCCCGATCTGCTTGGCCAGCTTGGAACGCTGCTTCGCATAGTTCGGCGCGACCATCGGATAGTCGGCCGGCAGGCCCCAACGGTCCCGGTATTCTTCCGGGGTCATATCGTATGCAGTCTTCAGATGCCGCTTCAGCATCTTCAGCTTCTTTCCGTCTTCCAGGCACACAATGTATTCCGGGGTGACGGACTTCTTGATCGGCACGGCCGGCTGCGGACGCTCCGGCTGGGCAACCTGCTCCTGACCCACATTGGTCAGGCTGCGGTAGACTTGGTCGATCAGGGAAGGCAGATCGGCAACGGCGACTGTATTGTTGGAAACGTGAGCGGCCACGATCTCGGCGGTGAGAGACAACAGCTCATTCATAGGGGACTCGGACGACATCTATCTTTGCTCCATCGTAGGAACGTACTGGTGGTATAAGTCTTAAAGCGAAGCTTGGCAATATCGAATTAGTGCGGTCGAAGAGGACAGCGTGACGGTCGAAAAAGCTGCGGATTACTTTCTGGACATAACGGCTCTGGTCTGTCCGATGACCTTCGTTCGGACCAAGCTGGCTGTGGAGCGATTGACTGCGGGCCAGACGCTTGAGGTGCGCCTTAATGCAGGCGAACCGCTGGCCAACGTGCCCCGCTCATTGGCGGAACACGGGCACTCTGTCCTGTCGGTAGAGCCGGAGGATGGGACAAACCCGCAAGGGGTGCATCGTCTGCTGGTAAGAAAGTCTTGAAATTCCATACCCGGTGAGAGATCAGCCCAAGAATTGGGCCGGTCCCGCCATGATGATGGCATCCACCGCACGCCCACCCAGCCGGTAATAACCGCGCCGCCGGCCCACATCGTTGAAGCCGAGGCTGGAGTAAAGGCCGCGAGCCGGCGCGTTGGTTTCCGCCACCTCCAGGAACAGGGTGGTCGCACCCGCCCCGGCGGCATGGGCCATGGCGCCCCGGACCAGATGCCTTGCCACCCCGCCCCGCCGCTGTTGCGGCAGCACGCCGATGGTCAGGATCTCCCCCTCGTCCGCCGCGGTGCGGGCGAGGATCAGGCCGGCGGGCGGGGCATCCGCCCCCCCCCCCCGCACCGCGACCAGAGCGAAGGTGCCGGGAAGGGACAGCAGGTCGGCAAAGGATCTGTCGTCCCAGGCCGGACCGGTCACGTCCGGATCGGCGAAGCATTGCGCATGCAGTGCTGCCAGCAGCTCCGCTCCCGCGGGGCCGAGTTCCACCAGCCGGGGTTCCGCCGTCATTCCCTGGCCTTCGGCATGGTGACGTCGGCGGGCGCAGATAGAAGGGCTGGGCCGGCCGGGCCGCCAGCTCCGCCTCGCTCAATTCCGCCGTCAGCCGCGCCACGGCCACGGCCTCCGCCGCCCCCGTGCCTGGCCGCACCTCCATGTCGCCCGCCCAGCCGCCCAGGCCGGCCGCCGCCCGCTCCGCCGCGTCGCCGGCCAGCACCAGCGGCCCCGGCGGCAGATGCCGGGCCGCCCAGGCCGGCAGGTCGGCGGGCAGCACGTCCGCCGGTTCGGCCAGGGGCCGCAGCCCCTCGCCGAAGGGCTGGAGGAAGAGATCGTCGCGGCGGGACTCCACACAGGCCAGCACGGTGCGCCCCGCCCGCACAGCCGGGTCCAGCCCGTGCGCCACCGCCTCGAAACTGGTGATCCCCGCCAGCGGCTTTGCCGAGGCCAGCGCCAGCCCCCGCGCCGCCGCCAGCCCGATGCGCAGCCCCGTGAAGGTGCCCGGCCCCACGGTGGCGCCGTATCTGTGGATATCGGCGAAGCCCACCCCCGCCTCCGCCAGCAGCTCCTGCACCAAGGGCACCAGCCGTTCCGCCTGCCCGCGGGCCATGGGCTCCGCCCGAACGGCCAGGACGCGCCGCTCCCTGCCGCACCAGAGGGCGGCGGCGCAGGCGCTGGTGGCGGTTTCGAGGCCGAGGGTCAGCATGGCGAACTCTTGACTGGCCGGTCGGGACGGGCGTGGTAGAGCTGGCGTCCCGCACCGCCCCAACCAGCAGACCGCCCGATGCAGTTCCGCCGGATCGCCCCGCCCGCCTTCGACGTTGATCTGGATATCCGCTATGCCACGGCCAGCAACCTGACGGGAAGGCCCATCTATGCGCGGCCGCTCTGCCTGCTGCACCCGGAGGCGGCGGCGCGGCTGGATGATGCCGTGCGGCTGGCCGGGGCCATGGGGCTGCGGCTGCGCATCTTCGACGGCTACCGGCCGCCCGCAGCGCAATGGGCGCTGTGGCGGGCGCTGCCGGACCCGCGCTTCATCGCCGATCCCCGCATTGGTTCCAACCACGCCCGCGGCGTGGCGGTGGATCTGACGCTCTCCGCCGCCAACGGAACGGTGCTGGAGATGGGCACCGGCTTCGACGATATGGAGGAGCAGGCCTACCATGCCCGCACCGACATCCCGGTTGAGGCCCAGCGCAACCGCGCCACCCTGCTGGGCATCATGACGGCGGCGGGGTGGGAGCGGTACGAGTATGAGTGGTGGCACTACCAGCTTCCAGATGCGAAATCCTACCCGCTGGTGGAGGATGGCGCCTTGGGGGAGCGGGTGATGTAGCGGGCCTATCCCGCCAGCCGCGCCGCCTCCCAGGCCAGCAGGGCGCGCTTGCGGGCGGGGCCCCAGCGGTAATTGTCCAGCACGCCGGTCTTGCGGATCACCCGGTGGCAGGGAATGACGAAGCTGATCGGATTGGCGCCCACCGCATTGCCCACCGCCCGGTTCGCTCCCGGCCTGCCGATGCTGCGCGCCACGGCGTCATAGGTGGTGACCTGCCCGAAGGGGATGGCGAGCAGCGCCTGCCAGACCTTGAGCTGGAAATTGGTGCCGCGCAGATGCACCGTCACCGGCCCCTCCCCCACCCCCTCGAAGGCGCGGGCCGCCATGGAGGCGGTCGCCGCCGGGTCCTCCACAAGGCCGGCCGCCGGCCATTCGGCCCGCAGCTCCGCCAGATTCTCCTCCAGCCCCTTGCCGGTGCCGGGTGCGGCGACGAAGCTCAGCCAGCAGAGCCCCCGCGGGGTGGCGGCCAGCAGGGCGCGGCCCAGCGGCACATCATGCACGCCCCAACGGATGGTCAGCCCGGCTCCAGCCGCCTTGTACTCGCCCGGCGTGCAGGCCTCCGCCACCACGAACAGATCGTGCAGCCGCGACGGGCCGGACAGGCCGAGATCGTAGGCGGCGTCCAGCAGCCCGCCCCTCTCCTCCCGCAGCAGGCGGCGGGCATGGCCCAGCGTCACGAACTGGGCGAAGCGCTTGGGGCTGACCCCGGCGCGGCGCTTGAACAGCTTCTGGAAATGGGCCGGCGACAGCCCGGCCTCGGCGGCGAGATCGTCCAGGTCGGGCGGAGCCTGCCAGTCCCGCGCCAGCCGCTCGATCGCCCGCTGCACGATCAGCCCGGCATTGTCCAGCTCTTCATCCACAGGCGCGTTTGTCAGCATTATGGTCATGGCCCGGTCCTCCCGTTTCCGGCGGGATGATGAGGCGGCGGGACCTGGCGCGCCACCCGAAAGCTGTGGTGCGGGTCCGGGTGTTCCCGCCTTTCCTTTTTCCTGTCATCCCGGCGGAAGCCGGGACCCAGAGCCACGGGCACCTTCCTCGGGACTCCTGGGCCCCGGCTTCCGCCGGGGTGACGGTAGGGAAAACCTTCTCCCAACCTTTTCCACATTCCCGTCATTTGACCCGCGGCACCACGCGGGCGCACACTCGAAGGCGGGGCCGATGTTCCAGGTGTGCCGGTGAAGGAAAAGGAACTGCGCATCGCGCTGGTCTGCTATGGCGGCGTCAGCCTGGCCGTCTACATGCACGGGGTCACCAAGGAGCTATGGAAGCTGGTCCGGGCCAGCCGGGCGCTGCACGCCCTGCCCGATCCGGCTGCCCGCACGGGTTCCAGCTTCGCCGATGTGGATGGCGACCGCGCCTTCGACACGGAGGCCGTCTATTTCGACCTGCTGCGCGACATCGGGGAAAGCCTGGACCTTCGCGTGCTGATCGACGTGGTGTCGGGATCGAGTGCGGGCGGCATCAACGGGGTGTTCCTGGCCCGCGCCCTGGCCCATGACCTGTCGCTGGAACCGCTGACCGCCCTGTGGCTGGAGAATGCCGACGTCACCCGCCTGATCGCGGAGGACCGGCGCGCCACGCCCTGGAGCAAGTGGTTCATGCGCCCCCTGCTGACCCTGCCGGCCTGGCGCAGGATCGCGCCGGATGCGGAGACGCAGGAGAAGCTGTCCCTGTTCGTGCGCTCCCGCTGGTTCACCCCGCCCTTCGACGGGCACCGGCTGATGGAATTCCTGCTGGAGGCAAGCCGCGCCATGGGGGAGGCGGCGGAGCCGCGATGCAGCCTGATCCCGACCGGGCTGCCTTTGTCGCTGTCCGTCACTGTCACCGACTTCCACGGCTATCGCCAACGCATCCCCGCCCATGATCCCGCCGAGATCGAGGAGCGGGAGCATCGGCATGTCCTGTCCTTCCAGTACCGACGCGGGGCCGACGGGCGGGTGGTGAGCGACTTCGAGGATGGCAACATCCCAGGCCTGGTTTTCGCCGCCCGCGCCACCAGCAGCTTCCCCGGCGCATTCCCGCCGACCCAGCTCCGCCAGCTCGACCGGCTGCTGGCCGAGCGGGAGGAGGCATGGCCGGACCGCACCCGCTTCATCGACGCCAACTTCACCTATTACCGCGCCTGCGGCTTCGATCCGGAGCAGGCCAGCTTCATCGATGGCAGCGTGCTGAACAACAAGCCCTTCGCGGAGGCGCTGGCGGCCATCCAGGGTCGCCCCGCCTATCGCGAGGTGGACCGGCGCGTGGTCTATATCGATCCCAATCCGGAGCAGCCGGTCCCGCTCGGCCGGACGGAGGCGCCGGGCTTCTTCCGCACCATCATCGGAGCCCTGTCCGACATTCCCCGGAACGAACCGGTGCGCGACGAGCTGGCGGAGATCGCGGCCACCAATGCCGGCATCAACCGGCTGCGCGGGGTGGTGGAGGCGGCGCGCCCCCGCATCTCCGCCCTGGTGGCGGAGACCATCGGCGGCCGCATTCCGGAAGCGCCGACCGGAGCCGAGATCGGCCGCTGGCGCGAAATGTCCATGAACCGCGCCGCGGCGGAGGCCGGCTTCGCCTATGAGGCCTATCTGCGCCTGAAGATCGACGGGGTGCTGGATCATCTGGCCCGGCTGCTGGCCGGGCTGGGCGGCCATGCGGATGGGGAGGCGGTGGCGCGGATGCATGCCGCCCTCAGCCTCTGGGCGGTTGAGCGCGGCGTGTTCGGCCCGCGCCCGCTGACCGAGCCGGTGGATGCCGACGGGAAGTCCGCCCCCTGGGTACGCTTCCTGATGGCGTTCGACGGAGCCTTCCGCGCCCGCCGCCTGCGCTTCGTGATGCGGGAGCTGAACCGTCTCTACGCCCGCGGCGGCGGCGCTGCGGCCCCGCACGGGCTGGACAGCCTGAAGACCGGCCTTTACGCCGTGCTGGAACGGCTGCGCGGCATCACGAACGGCAGCATCCTGGATGAGGAGGACCGCACCGCCCTGATCCTGCATCTGGCCCCGGACCCCGATGTGGGCGGGCTGGACCGGGCGCTGGCCCGTCTGGAGGCGCGGTTCGACCTGGAAAGCCTGACCCTGGAGGTGGACGAGGTATTCGGCCGCTCCATGGTGGCGGGCCTGGATGCGGAGGCGCGGGGCGACCTGCTGACCGCCTATCTGGGATTTGCCTTCTGGGACGTGCTGACCTTCTCCACCAGCGGCTGGAAGGAGCTGGACGAGTACCATGCGATGAAGGTGGACCGGGTCGGCCCGCCGGATGCCCGGCTGCTACGCCGCGGCGGAGCGCCCGTGCAGTTGAAGGGCGCGCGGCTGAACCGCTTCGGCGCCTTCTTCTCCGCCGCCGACCGGGAGCATGATTATCTTCTGGGCCGGCTGCACGCGGCGGAGCGGGCCATCGACCTGGTGGTGGATGCCGCCGGCGAGAACCGTCCCCGCGCGGACAAGGTCACCGCCCTGAAGCTCCGCGCCTTCCGCACCATCCTGGCGACCGAGCGCGAACGGCTTGGACCCGAGAGCCGGGGATTGAGGCTGGCCGAGCAGTGGGTGGAAAAATGTGCGGAAGGACAGATTGATTGTACGTATTCCGACAAACCAGTTGTTCAGCTTTCTGCCTGATACCTGTATATACATACTGACATTAATCACGAATAACTTAACTCGGGCATGCATTTCCGCTTAGCGTGAGTAATGGCGAATTAACCGAAGCTAGTTGCTCCGCGTTTCTGAGACATATAATTCTAACATTTCCTTGCAGCGTTAGCATACGTGCGACTAGATAGCATTAACATATCGGGGTAAGGCTACGAATGAGGAACTTGTGGTATAGTCGCCTAATTCTAGAAACCCAAGGAGCTGCATAAGGACAAGCCCATGGTATTAGAAGATAGCACTACAGACAAATCTCAACAAATTGACATCATAATGGAGGAGTTCAAAGCTCTTAGAAACGAAATTCTTTTCCGTGCCAGCACTCAATTAAATATAATCAAATTAAACATTACCGCAATGGGACTGATAGCCGGAGCATATTTTACAAAAACGGATCTGTTTTATAATCGCATACTCTTCCTTATTCCTGTTATTTCACCTATCCTGGGTCTCTTGTGGTTAGACAACGCAACATCTATAACGAACATAGGAAATTTTATCCAGAAAGATATAAAGAGCGACATCAAACATATTCTAGGAAAGGAGATTCCTGATTTTGAGTCATACGTGCGAGAATTAGAATTCAAAAGATTAGACAGGTCTTTTCTTATAGGGATTCCGGTACTTACACTTTTTGCCCTACTTCCACTTATAGCCCTTCTGGTTCCTATACTAACTACTCAATTCGAAGAGACCAAAACTACCATCCTTGCACTCTGTGCTCCTGGCGTTATTTTCTTATTAATATTCAGTTTTTACTGGATCAGATTCGTTTGGGTCAGGATTCCTTCAGATAAGCAGACGCTATGAAGCCGTTCCAGTCCAATTTGGGTGAAGACACCTAACAAAACGTAGCCAGCCCCTACACCGCCGACAGCTCCGGCCGCCGCACTTCGTCCAGGGCGCGGCGCAGGGCGTTGGCGAAGTCCAGACGCTCCTGCGGCGTCAGGAAGGCGCCGATGATCAGGCTCTGGCCGTGGCTGGTCAGGGTGATGTGGCTTTCGTGGCGGGGCGGGTCCTCGATGCTGACGCGGAGCCAGTAGGGCTGAAAGCTCCAGCTCCGCACCGGCCGCTTCGGCACCACCCGCTCCACCCGGAGTTCCGCCGGGGTCAGCTCCACCGTCTCGTACATCCGGCCGCTGCGCGTGCTGGCGGAGAGCGCCCACCAGAGAAGCAGCACGTCCAACCCCAGGAAGCCGAAGATCGGCCACGCGCCCTGAAGGAAGAACGCCCCGCCCAGGATCAGGCTGGCCGCCCCGACCCCGCCGACGATCATCCTGATGCCGCGCGGGCTCAGGCTGCGGTGGGGGTGCAGGACGGCGCGGAATACCGGGTTCGTCCGGGAAGACGACGCTTCCCGTCCGGCCGCATCCGTCGCCGGGAATGTCGAGGGCTGGCTCATGGCAGGATCATATGCACCGCTCCGGCCTGTGGACAAGCGGCGGCGACTGCATCGTTGGGCGGGCGAAGCGTGCGCAAAGGAGGAGATTCGGCGGCGATTGCGGGGGTGGAAGCGGATGGCTACTCTCCCGCCCAACAACAAAGGCCCGCGTCCGTTCCGATTCTGGAGTTCCCGCCCGTGACCAGCACCGCCGCCAAGCCCGCCAGCCGCGCCGGCACCATGAAACCGGCCGAGCGGGTGGAGTTCTTCCGCCGTCTCGCGGAACGGATGCCCGAGCCGAAGACCGAGCTGGAATCCTCCAATCCCTACACCCTGCTGGTGGCGGTGGTGTTGTCGGCGCAGGCCACCGATGTGGGCGTGAACAAGGCCACCAAGGCGTTGTTCCAGATCGCGGACAACCCCGCCGCCATGCTGGCGCTGGGGGAGGCCACGGTGCGCGATCACATCCGGACCATCGGCCTTTTCAAGACCAAGGCCGCCAACGTCATCAAGCTGAGCCAGATCCTGGTGGACAAGCATGGCGGCCAGGTTCCCCGCACGCGGGAGGAGCTGGAGGAACTGCCGGGTGTCGGTCGCAAGACGGCCAATGTGGTCCTGAACGTGGCGTTCGGGGAGCCGACCATGGCCGTCGACACCCATATCTTCCGCGTTTCCAACCGCACCGGCCTTGCTCCCGGCAAGGACGTGCTGGCCGTGGAGGAGAAGCTGCTGAAGGTGGTGCCCAAGGATTACCGGGTGCACGCCCATCACTGGCTGATCCTGCATGGCCGCTATATCTGCAAGGCCCGCAAGCCGGACTGCCCCGTGTGCCCGGTGATCGACCTCTGCCGCTATCCGGCGAAGACCACGGCCGAGGAGAGCGGCCGGGCCTGAGCCCGGTTCAGGCGTCCCGCACCCGCTGGACCAACTGCCGCAACTCCTCCGGCTTTACCGGCTTGCGCAGAAGCCGGACCTCGGCGGCGCGGGCCAGCGGTTCGACCTCGTCGGCGACGTCGCCGGTGATCAGCACCGCCGGCAGGGGAAGGGCCGCGGCGTCGCGCAGGCGGCGCACCGCCTCCAGCCCGTCAACCTCCCCCGGCAGGCGGTAGTCGGTCAGGATCAGGTCCGGCAGGGCGCCTCCGCGGACCAGAGACAACGCCTCTGCCGCCGTCCGCGCCTCCAGCACCTTGCAACCCGTCGCCTCCAGCAGCAGCCGGGTGGCCATCATCACCAGGGAATCATCCTCCAGCAGCAGGACGGTCAGTTCCTCCTGCAAGGTCGGCCGACCGACGCGGGCGCCGGGCTGGGGCGCGCCGGGCTCCGGCTCCGTCGTGACCGGCAGCTCGATGGAGAAGCGCGACCCCCGCCCGGGGCGGGAGCGGACGGTGATCGGGTGGTTCAGCAGATCCGCCGCGCGGCGCACGATGGCAAGGCCGATGCCGTGCCCGCCGCCCCGCTCCCGCGCCGGGTTGCCCAGCTGCTGGAACTCCTGGAAGATATCCTCCAGATGCTCCTCCGGGATGCCCGTGCCGGTATCCACAACGTCGATACGCACCCGGTTCCCCCGCCGGCGCAGGGCCATCAGCACGCCGCCCTGGTCGGTGTAGCGGATCGCATTGGCCAGCAGGTTGCGCAGGATGCGTTCCAGCAGGGTGCCGTCGCTGAGCACCCGCAGATTCAGCGGGCGCATACGCAGTTCCAGCCCCTTGGCATCCGCCGTCGGGCCGAAATCCCGCTCCAGCTTCGCGAACAACGCCGGCACGCCGACCGGCCGCACGTCGAGCTGCACCGCTTCGGATTCCAGCTTCGAGAGGTCCAACAGCCCCTCGAACAGCTCGATCATCGCTGCCAGACTGTCCTCGAGCTGCTCCACCACCGTGACGTTCCGCGGTTCGCTCAGCCGAGCGCGCAAGGTCCCCACCAGCAGGCTGAAGGCGTTCAGGGGCTGGCGGAGATCGTGGCTGGCTGCGGCGAGGAAGCGGGACTTGGCGCGGTTGGCGCGCTCCGCCGCGTCACGGGCGGCGGCAAGGGCCTGCTGGGCCTGCTTCTCGGCGTCGATGTCGGTGGCGGTGCCGAACCAGCGGACGATCCGCCCGGTCTCGTCCCGCATCGGCCAGGCGCGGGACAGCATCCAGCGCCATCCTCCTCCGGCCCGCCGGATCCGATGTTCCGTCTCATAGGCCTGGCCGGTGGCTACGGCCTGTAGCCAGACCTCCAGGGTCTGCTCCTTGTCATCGGGATGCAGCGCGTCGGCCCACTCCCCTTCCTTGCCGGAATAGGCCGGCAGGCCGGTATAGTGGGTCCAGCGCTGGTTATAATAGTCGACGATCCCGTTCGGCTGGGCGCTCCAGACGATCTGCGGCAGCATTTCCGCCATGAAGCGGTAGCGCCGCAACTCCTCCTCCCGCTGGGCCAGCGTTTCGTTCCGCCGCGCATCCGCCGTGAGCCGGTCCAGGGCGGCCCCGAAAAGGGAAGCAAATCCTCGCAGAAGGTCCGCTCCGTCGTCCCAACTGCGCAGCTCCGTCGACGCCAGCTCGATCACTCCGACAATGCTGTTGTCCGTCCCCACCGGGACGGCCAGAGCGGACCGAAGCCCATGCCGGCGCAGCAGTTCGAGGCCGGGCGGGGGCGGCTGATCCCGGCTGACATCATCCACGCCCGCCGTTGGCTCGCCGGTCGTGGCCGCCAGAAAGGCCATACCGTCAGGCGTCAGGGGCTGACCGATCATGTCCTGCGGCCAGCCGGTTACGGCTTCGACCCGGAACAGGTCCGCATCCGCGCCGCGCAGCGCGATCAGGGACCGGTCCGCCCCCAGCGCGCTCGCCGCCTGCCGCGCCATTCCCTCCAGCAGGGCCGCCCGGTCAATGCATCGCAACGCGAATGTGCCGAATTCGACAAGCATTTCTGCGCTAAAATACCTCGTTCTGCATGCGATTTACAGCATGCTTTACTAGCCAGGGGTGGCTGATGATCTGATCAATTCTAGCGAAGCGCGCTAGTCGGCGACATAAGCTCTTTGGAGCGGAGCGCACAGCCGGACCTATCCCAATATGGACAGGAAACCGGTTTCCCTGCAATCAGAGCATATCGGGGTCTTCCGCCTCCAGCACTTGGCGGGCGGTGCCGAGATCAAAGCCGGCGCGGGCCATGGCGGCGAGATCCTTGTCGAACCGCGCCCGCTCCTCCCCCGATTCCGCCAGCCTGTCCCGGCGCACGGCGTCGCGGAAGGGGCCGAGCCGGCGGCGACGGGCATAGGCGATGGCGGCCTCCAGCTCCGCCCGGCCCTCCTCCGCCCCCTCCAGCCCGCCCATGGCCTGGTCGATCTCCGCCGCCCCCACGCCCTTGGCCGCCAGCTTCTGCCGGATCATGCGGGTGGAGCCGCCGCGGCGCTGCAGGCCGGACGCCTTCATCTCCGCATAGGCCGTATCGTTCAGCAGACCGCTGCCCGTATAGCGCTGCACCAGATCCTCCACCCAGCGCGCCCCCTCCTCCGGATCGGTACCGTGGAACTGGGCGGAGCGGTGGACCTTGCGCATCAGCACCCGTCGCAGATTGGCGCTGCTGCTGGCATAGCGTTCCAGGTAATGCAGCGCGGCGCGCTCCAGATATTCAAGGCTCACCCGCTTCGGCGGCTTCGGCCCCTGCCGGCCGGCGCGCTTGTCCCCGGCGCTTCCGCCGTTCCGTTCGCTGGCATCCGTCATGCGTGCCGCCCCATTGTCCCCGCAGCCGCGGGTGATTAACTTCCCGGTCACCTTTCTACACCGGTTCCCACCGGCGCGCAGGCGAAGTCAGCCCGTCAGGACATCTCATGCATCAGCCCAGCCCTACCTTGCCGAAACCGCTTCCGGCCCCGCGTCAGGTCGGCGCCGTCAACTGGATCGGGCTTCAGACCCTGCTGGGGCGGGAGGTGCGGCGCTTCCTGAAGGTCTGGATCCAGACCATCGCCGCCCCGGTGGTGACCACGCTGCTGTTCTACGCGGTCTTCGCCCTGGCGCTCGGCGGGGTGGTGCGGATGGTGGGGGACGTGCCCTTCCTGAAGTTCCTGGGGCCGGGCCTGGTCATGATGTCCATCGCCCAGAACGCCTTCGCCAACACCTCCAGCTCCGTCCTGGTCTCCAAGGTCCAGGGGAACATCGTGGATGTGCTGATGCCGCCGCTGTCCGCCGGGGAACTGGCGGCGGGCTTCGTTCTGGGCGGGGTGATCCGCGGGCTGATGGTGGGGCTGGTGACGGCCGCCGCCATCTGGGTGTTCGTGCCCTTGGGCATCCACAACCCGTTCTTCATCCTGTTCCATGCCGTGATGGCGGCCATGCTGCTGTCGCTGCTGGGCCTGATCGGCGGCATCTGGGCGGAGAAGTTCGACCACATGGCGGCGGTGACGAACTTCATCGTGACGCCGCTCTCCTTCCTGTCCGGCACCTTCTATTCCATCGATGCGGTGCCGGAGCTGTTCCGCTTCATCGCCCACCTGAACCCCTTCTTCTATTTCATCGACGGCTTTCGCTACGGCTTCATCGGCCAGACGGACGGCACGCTGGTGCAGGGGGTCGTGGTGCTGCTGGCGGTGAACGCGGCCCTGCTGGCGGTGGCGATGCGGCTGCTGTCCAGCGGCTACAAGCTGAAGGCCTGAGACCATGCGGAAACCGCTGGAAGCCGACACGCCCGCGGCCCGGGTGGCCGGGGCCTTCAACCCCGCCATCAGCCGCAGCATCCCCGCCTTCCACTGGGCCGGCTTCCAGGCCCTGCTGGAGCGGGAGCTGCTGCGGGTCAGGAAGCTGATCGGCATGGTGGTGATCGGCCCGGCGGTGATGTCGGTGATCTATTTCCTCTGCTTCGCCTTCGGCCTCGGCGGGCAGCGCGGCACGCCGGAGGGGGACGCTGTCCTGACCTTCCTGGTGCCGGGGCTGGTGATGCTGTCGGTGCTGCTGAAGGGGGCGGAGAACACCTCCTTCTCCCTGCTCTATTCCAAGATCGAGGGCATGGTCACCGACCAGTTGATGAGCCCCAATTCCGCGCGGGAAACGGTGCTGGCCTATGTGCTGGCCGGCATGCTGGCGGGGCTGGCCTCCGGCATCGCCATCTGGCTCTGCACCCTGCTGCTCTGGCCGTTGCCGGTGGAGCATCCGCTGGCGGCGCTGCTGTTCGCGTCGCTCGGCGCGCTGATGATGTCGCTGGCCGGGCTGCTGGTGGGGCAGGCGGCGGAGAAGTGGGACCATATGGCCGCCGCCTTCACCTTCCTGTTCATGCCCATCAGCTTCCTCTCCGGCGTCTTCGCCCCGATCGAGGGCATGCCGGGCTGGTTCCAGACGGTGGTTCTGTCCAACCCCGTCTATTACGCCATCGACGGCTTCCGCTACGGCATGCTGGGCACCGCCCAGACCAGCCCCTGGCTGTCCGCGGCGGTGCTGGTTCTGGTGATCGCCGGGCTTTATGCGCTGACGGCGGCGCTGTACCGGCGGGGATGGCATTTGAAGGGGTAGGGGGATGAGCCCCCGCCCCGCCGGAAGTGAAACAGCCGCTCTCCTCTCCGTCATCCCGGCGAAAGCCGGGACCCAGAGCCACAAGCACCGCCCTCGGGGTTCCTGGGTAAGCGGGGTTCTTGCGAAGGCACCCGCCCCATCCCCTCGCCCTTCGACAGGCTCAGGGTGAGGGGATGGGGCTACGACCTCAGCCAGAACCTGAACCAGAAATCTTCACCGAGCCCCACCCTCACCCTGAGCCTGTCGTTGCCGAAGGCAGACGCCGCAGGCGGCTAGGGCGAGGGCGGGGCGGTCTTACCGGGTGAGCCTGGGCGAAAAGCCCCCCTCACTCCTCCCCGCCCCCGGCCGACCACTCGGCCACCCGCGCCAGATGGGCGTAGTCGGTGTAGCGGGGGGCCCAGCCGGGGCGGGGGACGGAGGCGTAGGCGGTGTCGGGATCGTCGAACAGGCGGATCAGCTCGATCAGACCGGCCCGCGCCTCCTCCGCCAGGGCCGGCAGGTCCTCCCTGACCTCCTTGATCTCGCCGGCCGGGTCGTTGCCGGACAGCCGCCAGAAGGCGAGGTTGCCCACATCGGCCGCCGCCACCCCGTCGAAGCCGCCGGCCTTCGCGATCACCGCCTCGAGCGGCAATTGCGGGGCCATGCCGAGGCGGACCTCCTTGGGGCTGGGCGGGGTGCCGGTCTTGTAGTCCACCAGCCCGAGCCCGCCATCGCCCAGCCGGTCGATGCGGTCCGCCTTGGCGGTCAGGGTGAAGGGGCCGGCGGGGCCGGGCAGCTCCACCTTGCCCCAGACTTCGGTTGCCAGCGGATGGGTGCCGCCGCGCCGCCGCTCCTGCTCGATCCCGATGAACCATTGGGCCACCTTCTCGAAGCGCGGCCACCAGAAGGCGTAGACGCCGGGCTGCTCCAGCAGCGGGCCGAAGGCGCGGCGGCCCATGGCGAGGAGTTGGTCCAGCGCATCCGCGGGCAGCTTGTCCGGCCAGGCCCGCACGAACTCGTCCAGGGCCTGGTGCAGGATCTGCCCGCGCTCCGCCGCACCCGGATCGGCGTCGATCTCCTCCAGCGCCTGGAGGTTCAGCACCTTGCGGGCATAGATGGCGTAGGGGTCGCGCATCCAGGTTTCGATCTGGGTGACGGACAGCTTGCGCGGCCGCGCCTCCACCGGCGGCTTCGGCGCCGGGGCGGCGCAGGGCTTCACCTCCGCCGGCCAGTCCAGCCCCGCCTGGATGCCCAGCCAGCGCGCCGCCGGTGCCCGCAGCCGCCCGGCCAGCCCGGCCCGGTCCAGCACCGCGTCCAGGCGCAGCAGCCAGCGGGACGGCACGGTCGGCGTGCCCTCCACCCGCTGCGCGCGGCTCAACACCACCTCGCCGGCACCGGCGGCCATGGCGAAGTCGTGGGCGGTCTGGCCGATCTGCTGCTCCGGGCTGGGCAGGCCGAAGCGGGTGCGCATCGGCCGGCTCATCCACGGGTCGGCGGCGGGGGCCGGCGGCCAGGTGCCCTCGTTCAGCCCGGCCAGCACGACCAGATCGAACTGCTGCAGCCGCGCCTCCATCAGGCCGAAGATGTGCAGCCGCGGATGCAGGCCGAAGCGCGGGCGCACCGACAGCCCGCTCATCAGCACCTCGATCAGGGCGGCGTAGTCCGGACCTTTCAAAGCGGGGAAGCCGTGCGCCGCCTCGCGCAGCTCGTCGATGAAGCGGGCCGTGGCCTCGCCATCCTCATGCCGCCAGATACGGGCGGCCCCGGTCTCCTCCGCCGTCTGGGCCAGCGCTTCCGCCGACTGGATGTGCAGGCGCAGCCAGCCGGTCAGGGGCAGCTCCACCCCGTCCTCGATGGCCTCCAGCATCGGACCCATCCGCTCCCGCAGCCGGTCCACCAGCGCCACCAGCGCGCCGCGCAGTGCCGGCCGGTCGAAGCTGCGATCCTCCGCCAGTTCGATGGCGCTGCGGAGCGCGTCCAGACCCTCTGCCGGGCGGGGGCCGCGGAACACGGCGCGTTCCAGGTCGCGCACCCGCAGCTTGAACTCGCCGCCCTCCATCCCCGCCGCCGCCAGCGGGTGTTTCAGCAGGGAGAGCAGCGGCACAGGGGCCGGGTTGGCGGCGGCATCGGCCAGCAGGCGCAGAAAGCTGCCCACCGGCGTCTGGGCCAAGGGTCGGCCGGCGCTGTCATCCACCTCGATGCCCCAGCGGCGCATCTCCATCGCCACCCGGCGGGCCAGATTGCGGTCCGGGGTGACCAGGGCGGCGGTGCGGCCCGGCGTTTCCAGCACCTGCCGGAACATCAGCGCGATGGTTCCGGCCTCCTCCTGCGAGCTGGGGGCGTC
Organism: Indioceanicola profundi; assembly: GCF_003568845.1. NCBI lineage: Bacteria > Pseudomonadati > Pseudomonadota > Alphaproteobacteria > Rhodospirillales > Azospirillaceae > Indioceanicola > Indioceanicola profundi. Next base: position 2,985,075 of record NZ_CP030126.1, read on the forward strand.
CAGGCGGAAGAGGTTGTCCAGCACCTCCGGCCCCACGGGCGGAAGGTCGCGCCAAGCCTCCGTCGTCTCCGCCGGGCGCAGCGCCTCCGCGAGCAGGCGGGTGCGGGCGGGGCTGGAGCGGTGGTGGACATGGTCCGGCACCGGCCAGGGCCGCGCCTCCTCCCACTCCACCCCCAGCCGGGCGAGGAGCTGCTTCAGGCCATATTGCGGGTGCGCCTCGTCCAGCGCGGCCCAGGTAGCGGCGTCCGTTTCCAAGTCCAGGCCGGGCAGCACCACGCAGCCCTGCGGCAGCCGCGCCACCACGGCCAGCAAATCCGCCGCGGCGGGGATGGAGCCGGTGGAGCCGGCGGCGATCACCGGCCCCTGGGGCGGCACCGCCTCCCACGCCTTCGCCAGCGCCGCCAGCCGGGCATTGCGCTCCACCGCCGGGTCGACCAGCCCCAGCTCCCCTAGGATGCCGGGCCAGAGCTCGGTCAGGATTTCCAGGAACTTCAGCGTGATCTGCCAGTGCTCGGAATAATCCTCCGGCACCAGATCGTGCAGCCGGGCGAAATCCAGCCGCTCCGTCTGCACCTGGTCCAGCAGCTTCGCCAACTCCTTGGCCAGATTGGCGGCCTGGGCCGTGGTGGCGGCCAGGTCTGGCACCTTCTTGACGAGCTGGGTCAGCAGGAGCTGGCGGCGCAGGGGGGAGATCGCGGGCGGCACGTCCAGCCCGCCGGCGCTGCCCGCCAGCCCCTCCATGGTCAGGGAGATGTCGTCCGCATCCACCTCCCCCAGCGGGGCCAGCCGGGGCAGCAGCACCGGCCGCCCGTCCGACAGCCGCAGGAACGCCTCCCGCAGGGAGCGGACGGCGCGGGCGGTGGGCAGCAGCACGGTTGCCCGGCTCAGCGCCAGCGGCTCCTCCCCGATACGCTCCACGATTCCCGCCGCCAGCGCATCCACGAAGGGCAGGGTCGGCGGCAGGGTGAAGATGGCGGGACGGGTCATGACGGCTCCGGAAGGCGGGAGCGGGCATGATAACGGGTGCGGAGCAGGATGGGGTAGACATTGCGCGGCGCTCCCCCTCCTCTTGCGGATCGCTGCGGGCCAGGGGGAAGCGCCGGGTCCTGACCGGCCCGCCTATTCCTGGTTGGCGGCGCTGGTCACTGTCCGGGACAGGTCGGCATTCTCCAGCAGCACGCGGGCCGCCGGCGCCCTGCCATCCCTGTCCGTGCCGAAATACACGGTCTGGTGCGGGAACGGGATTTCGATCCCCAGCTCGTCGAAGCGCTTCTTCATGCGGCGATTGAACTCGCGCCCCACCATCCACTGCTTGATCGGCTTGGTCTTGAAGCGGGCCTTGATGATGACGGCGCTGTCGCGGAAGGCGTCCACGCCGATGATCTCCAGCGGCTCCAGGATCACGGCCCCGTACGCCGGATCGGCCTGAAGTTCGCTGCCGAGCTGCTTCAGCACGTCCACCACCCGGTCTGTATCCTCGCGGTAGGCGACGCCGACATCGAAGACGTAGAAGCTGAAATCCTTGGTCAGGTTGGCGACGTTGGTGACGTTGCTGAAGGGGATGGTGTGGACCGTGCCGGTCATGTCGCGCAGGCGCAGGGAGCGGATGCTGATCGCCTCCACCGACCCGCCGATCCCGCCGACATTCACCACGTCGCCCACGCTGATCGAGTCCTCGATCAGGATGAACAGGCCGGTGATGACGTCCTTGACCAGCGTCTGGGCGCCGAAGCCGATGGCCAGACCGATGACGCCGGCGCCGGCCAGCAGCGGCGCGATGTCCATCCCCACTTCCGACAGCACCGTCAACACCACCAGCGTGCTCAGCAGCACCAGGAAGGCGTTGCGCATCAGCGGCAGCAGCGTGCGCATGCGCGCACTCCGCTCCACCGTCTTGCCCTGCTTGTCGGTGGCGCTGAGATAGCGCTCGATCAGGCCGCTCACCACCTCCCAGGCGGCCAGCGCCATGACCAGGATCAGCAGGATGGAGACGAGGGAGGCGCTGACCCGCTGCCCGAAGGGGGAACCCAGCCAGCCGAAGCTGTCGACGCCCCAGGCCTGCAGGACCACCAGGGCGGCCACCACCCAGATCGCGCCCTTCAGCACCCGGTGCAGGATGGGCAGATAGCGGTTGGCCCGCTGCTCCAGCCTCGGGTGCTGCGCCTTCAGCTCCGGCGCGATGGCGAAGCCCCGCCGGATCAGCCGGTCCACGGCGGCGCCGATATAGCGCGCGGCCACCAGCGTTATCAGCGTCGTGACCGTGGCCCGGACGATGTATTCGAAGCCGCCTTCGATCCGCAACGCCCAGATGGCGTAGATCGCGACGATGTAGACGATGGCCAGGACGTGCCAGATCTCCGCCAGCCGGCGGCGGGCGGCGCGCAGAGCCCGGCTGCGGCGCTGGCCGGTTCCCTCCTCCGCTGGCGTCAGGTCCGGGGCCGTGCCGGGGCTGGCGGCGGCCGGCCCGGCGGCTTCCGTGACCGTCGCCTCCCCGGACAGCGCGGCGGCCAGAGCGATGTCATCGGCATTGTCCGTGTGGCCGTCCCGCCGTCCGCGCAACCAGTCCGCAACATGCTTGCGGTTCTGCAGCACCAGGATGACGAGCATGGCCGTGACCGCCAGCCCGACCAGCTTCAGCAGCGCGTTGAAGGCATCCCGGGGCAGGCCCAGCAGCAGGGCAGCCTGGGCCAGGAAATAGCCGTAGACGGCGGTCACGGCGATGCGGCGGGTCCAGATCACCAGATAATGGGCCGTCTCGTCGGAGACCGGCAGCAGCCGCAGGTTCGGCTGTTCGGGTGAGACCAGCGCGCGGGCGAGGACCAGCACGCCCTGCACCACTAGGCTGGCATTCAGGAAGGTGATCGCCGCCAGCCGCACCACGCGCGGCGGATCGGTGATCGAAAGGGCGCCGTATCCGGCCACCGCGAAGGCGGCCACGGGCAGCAGATCCATCACCGCGCGGAGCAGCAGCAGGAGGATGCGGGTGAACCAGCCCGACGGATCGCGGGCGCCCAGCGCCCGCCGCGGGCCGCGCAACAGCCACATGATGATCAGCCGGGCGGCATAGCCGGCCACCACCACCACCACCAGCGCCAGCATCAGGCCGGCCCAGGTTTGCCGCTGCTGCGGGTTGGAAATCTGGTTGCGCAGCCAGGTCGCGGCACGCGGCGCGTCGGCCAGGGTGCGACCGGCTGCGCTGATCTGGCCGCTGAATGCCTCCACCCGCTCCGACAGCTCCGAGAGGAGCCGGGTGCCCAGCGTCTCCTCCTCCTCCGCCTGCCCTTCCGCCTGTGCGGCGAGAAGCGTGCGGAGCTGGCCGAGCAGGACCTTGCGCCGCCCCTCATCCTCGATGGTCGCGATCAGCTCCTCCAGCTCCGCAGCGCTCGGTTCGGCCGCCGTGGCGGCAGGCGCCGGCGCCGCGCTCTGCGCCCAGGCGGGCAACGCTGGAACCAGCAGCAGGAGGAGAAGCGGAAAGAGGAGGAGCATCGCGCGGAGTGCGCGGGTCGTCGAAGACATCCGGTGCTCTGCAACATCGTTCGGGAAAGGCGCAGAGTAGCCGGGGGCCTCTCTCCTGCCAACCCGCCTACCCCTTTTGAATTTCACCGCCGGCGCCGGCATGTCCGGGCATAGCTGCATGACGCCCCCTCGCGAAACCCGGCACCCGCCGCTATGTTAGGCCCCAAGCGCTCATTTCATCAGGCGAACAGACCCATGTCCCAGGACGATACGACCGGCCAGATCAGGCAGAAGCTGGTGGACACCAAGGAGAAGCTGGCGAAGGCGGGCCACCTCCTGACCGGCGGCGGCGGCAAGGACCGCCTTCCGCCCGGCCAGCGGGAAGTGAAGAACTGGCCCGTGCTCGACCTCGGCATCCAGCCGGAGATTCCGCTGGAGAGCTGGGAGCTGACGGTGGACGGGCTGGTGGAGAATCCGGTGACCTGGAACTGGGCGCAGTTCCAGGCCCAGCCGCAGCAGCAGTTCCTGACCGATATCCACTGCGTCACCGCCTGGTCGCGCTACGACAACCACTGGGACGGCGTCTCGGCCCGGCACCTGCTGTCCGTGGTGAAGCCCAAGCCCGACGCCCGGCACATCGTTTTCCACAGCCATGACGGCTACACCACCAACGTGAAGCTGGAGGTGTTCAACGATGAGGACGTGCTGCTGGCCCATAGCTGGGAAGGCAAGCCGATCACGACCGAGCATGGCGGGCCGGTGCGCGTGATCATCCCCAAATACTATTTCTGGAAATCCGCCAAGTGGGTGAAGCGCATCGAGTTCGTGGCCGAGGACCAGCCCGGCTTCTGGGAGGAGCGCGGCTACCACAATGAGGGCGACCCCTGGACGGAGCAGCGCTACTCCTGACGCCTGTGGGGACGCGCCCGGCTCAATCGGCCGGGCGCAGGGCGACGGTGCGGTTGAAGAAGGTCAGCGCGCCCATCAGCATCACCGTCACCCCCAGCATCTCCAGGAACTCCTCCAGCGCGACCTGGAGGGGCGGGCTTCCGAACAGCCCGTAATAGCCCATCACCTCCACCCCCACGGCGCCCGCGACCAGAAGGGCGAAGCCGCCGCCCATCAGCAGCGCCGTCTGGCGGTGGTGGACCAGCATGGTCATCAGGTTGCGCCAGGTGAATGCCGCCAGCGCCGCCCCGATCAGGGCGTAGAGGAATATCCAGCTGCCGTGCGTATCGTTGAAGCGCGGCACCCAGGCCTGATCGCGGCCGATGGCGGTGATCCGCTCATGGATCATCGCGGCTTCATCCATCGACAGGAAGACGAATCCCAAGCCGACGATCTGGCAGAACAGCGGCGTGGGCCAGTTCTTCCGCTCGCTGAAGGGGCTGGCGGCCAGCATCAGCAGCCCCACCGCCAGAAGCTGGGATGCGGCGAACCAGGAGGCCACGGTCAGCTCCGCATCCAGGTCGAACCAGCGGGACAAGGTCCAGGACCCCGTGACCGTCATCAGCCAGTACATGCCGATCAGGAAAACCTCGAACCCCAGCAGCAGGGTGAAGACTTGCCCCAGGCGCGCCGGGACGGTGGATTCGACCAGCCCTGCCTTGGCATATGTCATGAAGCCTTGTCCTCCTGTCCATGCACCGGGATGACAGATGGACGAACCATTTGTTTCAGGTTCTTGACCTCGTTTCCCTTGCCCGGACGCCGAGCCCGCATTGCCGAGTTCCTGCACGTCGCGGAATTCGCAGCGGAATCATCGGCATGTCGCCGCGGCATCACGGCGATACATCGGGAGGGGTATGATCCTTTGCGCGCACGCACCAACTCCATGGCATAGTGCGCCCATACAACCGGACCGGTCCGCCATGCCCGACATCCATACGCCCGCCGCCATCCATGCCAAGCCCCCCGGCCGCGCGGCCATTGCCATGCGGATCGCGGCCAGGGTGGATGCCCATGACGGCTCGGTGGACAGTTTGCGCACGCCCGTGCTGGCGGAGCTGAAATCGTGCCTGGAGGAAGGGCGGGCAGCGCTGCGGACCCAGTTCGAGGCGCAGCACCGGGGCGAGACGACGGTGCGCGCCCTGTCCCGCCTGATGGACAGCCTGATCCAGGCGCTGGCCGACTTCACCATGCAGACGGTCTATCCCACGGCGGAGCCCACCAGCGCCGAGCGCTTCGCCGTCGCCGCAACCGGCGGCTACGGGCGGGGCGAGCTGGCGCCCCTGTCGGACGTGGATCTGCTGTTCCTGCTGCCATACAAGCGCACGCCCCGGGTGGAGCAGATGGTGGAGTACATGCTCTACATGCTCTGGGACCTGGGGCTGAAGGTCGGGCATGCCGTCCGTTCCGTGGATGAGTGCCTGCGCCAGAGCACGGACATGACCATCCGCACCGGCCTGCTGGAGACCCGTTTCCTGTGGGGCGAGGAGAAGCTGTTCGACGAGCTGCGCGCCCGCTTCCAGAAGGAGATCGTGGCCAGCAGCGCCCCCGCCTTCATCGAGGCCAAGCTGAACGAGCGCAACGAGCGCCACCGCAAGCTGGGCGACAGCCGCTATGTGCTGGAGCCGAACCTGAAGGAGGGCAAGGGCGGGCTCCGCGACCTGCAGACGCTGTTCTGGATCGCCAAATACGTCTATCAGGTCGATGAGGTCGAGGAGCTGGTCGCCAGGGGCGTCCTGCTGGAGGAGGAGGCGCAGCGCTTCGCCAAGGCGCAGAACTTCCTGTGGACGGCGCGCTGCCAGCTCCACTACCTGACCGGCCGGGCGGAGGACAGGCTGACCTTCGACGTGCAGCCGGAAATCGCCCGCTGCCTTGGCTACACCAACCACGCCGGCACCTCGGACGTGGAGCGGTTCATGAAGCACTACTTCCTGACTGCCAAGGATGTGGGCGACCTGACCCGCATCTTCTGCGCCAACCTGGAGCAGGAGAGCAGGCGCCCGCCCCGCTTCACCCGCCTGTTCCGTGCCTTCACCCGCGGGGAGGTGGACGGGTTCGCGCTGGATGCCGGGCGTCTCAACGTGCGTTCCGACCGGCATTTCCGCGACCATCCGCTGGACCTGATCCGGCTTTTCCGCGTGGCCCAGGTCCATGATCTGGACATCCACCCCAACGCCCTGCGCGCCATCACCCGCGCGCTGTCCGTGATCGGTCCGAAGCTGCGGGAGGACAGGGAAGCGAACCGGCTTTTCCTGGAGATCCTGACCAGCCGCAAGGACCCGGAGCTGACGCTCCGCCGGATGAACGAGGCCGGCGTGCTGGGCCGCTTCGTGCCGGATTTCGGCCGTACCGTCGGCATGATGCAGTTCGACATGTACCACCACTTCACGGTGGACGAGCACACGCTGTACGCCGTGGGCATCATGCACCGGATCGAGGCCGGGCAGCTGAACGACGAGACGCCCCTGTCGGCGGAGGTGATCCATGAGATCGCGTCCCGCCGCGCCCTGTACGTGGCCGTGCTCTGCCACGACATCGCCAAGGGCCGCGGCGGCGACCATTCCATCCTGGGCGCCAAGGTGGCCCGCAAGCTCTGCCCCCGTCTCGGCATGACGGAGGAGGAGACGGAGACGGTGGCCTGGCTGGTGCGCTGGCACCTGCTGATGAGCCATGTGGCCTTCAAGCGCGACCTGGACGACGACCAGACCATCCGCCAGTTCGTGGAGATCGTGCAGAGCCCGGAGCGGCTGAAGCTGCTGCTCTGCCTAACCGTGGCCGATATCCGGGCTGTCGGCCCCGGCCGCTGGAACGGCTGGAAGGCTACGCTGCTGCGCCAGCTCTACAGCCGGGCCGTGGAGATCATGTCCGGCAGCATCGGCGACGAGGGGCGGGAGCGGCGCGTGGCCGCCGCTCAGTCCACCCTGCGGGAGGAACTGGCGGATTGGCCGGCAGCGGATGTGGAGGCGCATCTGGCGCTCGGCTATCCCAACTACTGGCTCAGCTCCGATACCGCCACGCTGGGTCGGCAGGCGCGGCTGATCCGGGAGGCGGAGCGGGCCAAGGCGCCGCTGACCTTGGACACCCGGATCGACCGCGGACGGGCGGTGACGGAGGTGACCGTCTATACGGCCGACCATCCCGGACTGTTCTCCCGCCTTGCCGGCGCGCTGGCATTGGCCGGGGCGGACATCGTGGATGCCCGCATCTTCACCATGACCAACGGCATGGCGCTGGACGTCTTCACCGTCCAGGCCTCCACCGGCGGCATGTTCGACAGCCCGGACAAGCTGGCCCGTCTATCCGTCATTGTGGACAAGGCGCTGGCCGGGGAAGTGCGGCTGGCCGAAGAGCTGGCCAAGCGGCGCGCGGCCCTGAGTTCCCGCCACCGCGCCTTCAAGGTCGCTCCCCGCGTGCTCGTGGACAACAAGGTTTCCTCCGGCCATTCAGTGGTGGAGGTGAACGGTCGCGACCGTTCCGGCCTGCTCTATGACCTGACCCGCGCGCTGACCGGGCTCAACCTCCAGATCGCCTCTGCCAAAATCTCCACTTATGGGGAGGCGGCGGTGGACGTCTTCTACGTCAAGGACGTGTTCGGCCTGAAGATCACCCATGAAGCGAAGCTGAAGCAGGTTCGCGAAGCCCTGCTGGCCGCCCTGGCCGACCCCGATCCCGAGCCGAGGAAGGCAGGACGGAAGAGAGCGGCTTAAGCCCTGCTTATAGTTTAAGTTGATTTCCACTCGACGGCGGAAACCTGAGCTAGCACTGTGAGGATGTGTCAACTCAGGTGTATCTCCACCGATGATAATGGAAAGATGTTTGCGGTTGCTGGCCACCGCCAGCTTCGTGCTGCTTCTATCGGCCTGTGGAACGCCACGGCCGAAAGATGCCGTCCTGGCGTTTGCCGCTGCCGCAGATGCAGCGCCGGGTCTGGTCGCCTCAAGCAGCGATGCAAGCCATACGGCTTCGGCATCATCCAACATGCTGCAAAGGGCCATGGCCGGGGATGCTATCTCCATCGTCTGCGGGCAAAGCGGGACCAGGCCCAAAGACGGGGCCTGTACCTTGGTGCCGGAGGAAAGCGGGCCCGCAACCGCCACCCCGTCCAGCCAGGATGCCGAAGTCGCTCTGCAAACCTATGCCGAAGCGCTGGTTGCATATGGATCGGCATTGAAAATGATCGCGGAGGCCGATACGGGCGAAAAGCTCGACAAGGCTTCCGAAGAGCTTGCCAAGTCCGTGACGAACCTCGCGGGCGCGAGCAAAGCGCCGATCGACTCCGTCAAGGCCGAATTGGGCGTGGCCGCCCGGATTGTCGGCTTCGTCACCGGCAGACTCGTCGAGCATCGGCAGCAGGCAATCCTGCGCAAAGCGGTCACGCGGGTCGGTGAGCACGGTCTTCTCAAACAGGCAATCGATCGGATAACCCCTCCCTTGGATCAGGCGCATGATGGCGCGGTCCATGACCGCTGGACCAGAATCCAAAGCATGCGCAGTCTTCTCGCCAGCATCAGCCCTAGCCAGATCACTTCCGTGGGACTGGCCGCGGAAGAAAAAGGGGATGCAGCGGCAGGCAGCGTGACTGCCGCGGTCCAGGCCGCCCGGGTCGCCATCATGTTGGCAATCGAGGATGATCTGGATGCGTTGAACGCCCTGCTCATGGCTGATCCCAGGCCAGCCCTCGCAAAGATCACCGAAACCCACGATGCACTGGAAACAGCCCTCAGGAAATCGGAGCCGGCCCCGGCACGTATTCCGCATCAACAGACGAACACAGACGATGCCGTCGCGGCGTCCGAAGCTGAGCACGGGAGTGTCGGACCATGAGCGACCTGAACGCCCTCTCCGCCATTGAACAGGTGCGCGCGGAAATACGTGCGAAGCTGGAAACGCTTCGTGATCATCGGGATGAGATCGCGGGACTGCCGAAGAACGTAAAGCAGCAAGTCGCATTCATGCAGCTTCAGCATGAAATCATCCGGCTTCAGAACCTGGATGCGCAGCTCTGGACGGATGAAATCCTTGCCCGCGCCGAGGCGGAGAACTGGGCAGAGGCGATCAGCGAACTCCACGGCTTGGCCGACGATCTGAAGAAGGAGCAGAACAAGCTCGACCGGATGGTCGCGATCACGGACAAGGTGAAGAAGGTCGTCGACATCATCGAGAAGATCGTCAAAGCCCTGCTGTAGGGTCGGCCCGATGGAAGGTGCGGCGGCCCCTTAAAGGTCGCCTTCCCGCCGCCGCGATTTTCCGGTAAGCCGCTGCCCGTCCCCTTCCGCTGCACCGGCCTGCCCCTCCCATGAGCTTTGCGCGCGCCATCGCCACTGTCGGCGGTCTGACCATGCTGTCCCGCGTCGCGGGGTTCGTGCGGGACATGCTGACGGCCTGGGTGCTGGGGGCGGGCACGGCGGCCGACATCTTCTTCGTGGCCCAGCGCATCCCGAACTGGTTCCGCGCCATGTTCGCGGAGGGCGCCTTCACCGTCAGCTTCGTGCCCATGTATTCCGCCCGGCTGGAGAAGGACGGGCGGAAGGCCGCCGATGCCTTCGCCGACCAGGCGCTGAGCATGATGGTCACGGTTCTGCTGCCGCTCACCGTCGTCATGATGGTGGCCATGCCGGGTATCATGCTGCTGGTCGCCAGCGGCTATGCCGAGGAGCCGGGGGTGTTCGCCCAGCTTGTCAGGCTGGGCCAGATCACCTTTCCCTATCTGATCCTGATCTCCGTCGTGGCGCTTCAGACCGGCGTGCTGAACGCGCTGGGGCGGTTCGGGCCGGGCGCGGCAGCGCCCATCATGCTGAATCTGTGCATGATCGCCGCCATCGGCGTGTCCTGGGCCTATGGGGTGGAACCGAATACGGCGCTGGCCTGGGGCTTCACCGTGTCGGGGGTGGCGCAGCTTCTCTGGCTGTCGGTGAGCTGCTGGCGAGCCGGGGTGACCCTGCGCATCACGGTTCCGCGGCTGAGCCCGGAGGTGCGGCAACTCTTCCGCCAGATGGCGCCGGGCGCCCTGGCCGCCAGCGTCATCCAGATCAACCTGCTGGTCGGCACCCACATCGCCTCCCTGCTGCCGGCGGGCTCCGTCTCCTACCTCTACTATGCCGACCGGCTGAACCAGTTGCCGCTGGGCGTCATCGGCATCGCCATCGGCACGGCGCTGCTGCCCACCTTGTCCCGCCATGTGCAGGCCGGCCGGCAGGATCAGGTCCGTCATTATCTGAGCCGGGGCATGGAGTTCGGGCTGATGCTGGCCCTGCCGGCGGCCGTGGCGCTGGCCGTGATCCCGGAGCCGATCCTTACCACCCTGTTCCAGCGCGGAAATTTCGGCCCCGCCGAGACGGCGGCCACGGCCATGGCGCTGCAGGCCTATGCCATCGGCATCCCCGCCTATGTGGCCAGCAAGGTCTTCAACGCCGCCTTCTTCAGCCGCCAGGACACCCGCACCCCGGTCAAGGCCGCCATCATCACCCTGCTGATCAATACCGCCCTGGCGCTGCTGCTCAGCCAGTATCTGGGCCATGTCGGCATCGCCCTGGCCAGCGGGTTGGCCGCCTTCCTGAATATCGGGCTGCTGGGGCTGGCCCTGCACCGCAAGGGCATCCTGAAGCTGGACGCCCAGGTGAAACGGCGCATTCCCCGCATCATCCTGGCCGCCGCCGGCATGGGGCTGGTGCTGGCGGGGCTGGAGATGCTGCTGCACGACCTGTTCACCGCCGCGGCCTATATCCGCATTCCGGCGCTGGCCGGCCTGATCGCGGTGGGCGGGGCGGCCTATGGTGCCCTGGTGCTGCTTCTGGGCGCGGGATCGCTGGCCGACGCCAAGGCGCTGCTGCGCCGCCGCTAGGACCGGAAGGGGTGGCGCACCCCTAATGACCAGGGAGCAGAAAGCCCTTCACCGTTGCAGGCGGGTTACAGGGTGGGCGAAAGTTCCGGGCCTTCCGGAACCAGCGGTGACCCATGAACACGGACCTCAATTCCCTGCATGACCGTGCCCGGTCCACGGCCCTCAGCGACGCGGCCCAGGCCCTGCGCGAGAACGGCCAGATTCAGCAGAGGCGCGGCGATACGGTCATGGAGGATGGCAGTCCGAACGGCGATAGCTCCGCAACCGAGCGTGCCGGCGATGGCCAGCCCCGCAAGGAGACGAAGCCGGCCGGCGGTCCCCAGCGCCAGCGCCGCGCGCGCAACCGCCGCAGCAGCAATGGCGACCCGGCGGGGGCGGCGGCGGAAGAGGCCGTGGCCCTGCTTGCCGACGCGACTCAGGAGTTGGCCGCGGCCCGGCGCGAAATCGACCGGCTGCGCGGCGAGCTGGATGCCGCCAACGCCCGCCTGCTGGAGGAAACCCAGGAAGCGGCCCTGATGCGCCGCCAGCGCGATGGCTTGCAGCACCGCACCGACTATCTGGAAGAAAAGCTGGAACTGGTCACCCGCGCCCTGAACCGCGCCCGCGCTCCCTGGTGGAAGCGGCGGTAAGCGGCTGGGCGGCACACTGCACCTGAGGTGGTGGGCTTGCTTCCGAGGATGCATCCGCTAACCTCCTCGGATGAGGCGGATCGTTCTGGATACCAGTGTTCTGATCGCGGGACTTCGCAGTTCGCTGGGGGCAAGCTTCCTGGTGCTCAGGGCCATTGGCGACAGGCGTCTTCGGCTTCTGGCGACGCCTCCGCTATTCCTCGAATATGAGGATGTGCTGAAGCGGCCCAACCAGTTGGCAGCCCACCACCTGTCACCGGATACTGTCGACGCGGTACTCACGGAATTGGCTGCCCTGATCGAACCGGTCGAATTGAATTTCCGCTGGCGTCCTCAGCTCCGCGATCCCAATGATGAGATGGTTCTCGAGGCGGCGATCAATGGCGGGGCCGATGCCTTGGTCACGTTCAATATCAAGGATTTCAGTCCCGGGGCGGAGCGGTTTGGAATCGGGTTGCGGACTCCCCGGCAATTGCTGAAGGAACTCGGCTCATGAGCAGCTATCCCCTGAACCTTCCGAATTCCCTGAAGCGGGCAGCGGAACGCCTTGCCGAGCAGGACGGCGTTTCCCTGGACCAGTGGATCGCAACGGCAGTGGCGGAGAAAGTCGGGGCAGTGGAAGCGGCCGATTTCTTCCAGCGGCGGGCACAGGGCTCCAGCGGCTCGGGCTTGAACACGCTGCTGGACAAGGTCGCGGCGAACCCGCCCATGCCAGGGGATGAGCTGGACCGCTGACCAACCGTCCCTGCCCCGCTTGACCGGCCTGCGGGAACAGCGCCATAAACGCGGCGGTCTGACACCATTCCGCCAGCAGAGGCCGTGATGAACCGCATTTTCTCGGGCATGCAGCCCACCCGCCAGCTCCACCTCGGCAATTATCTGGGGGCGCTGAAGAACTGGGTGGCCTTGCAGAACGAGTATGAGTGCATCTTCTGCGTGGTCGACCTGCACGCCCTGACCATCGAGCACAAGCCCGAGGTGCTGCGCGAGAACATCCGCGAGGTCACCGCGGCCTATGTGGCGGCCGGCATCGATCCCGAGAAGAACATCCTGTTCAACCAGTCCACCGTGACCGGCCATGCGGAGCTGAACTGGATCCTGGCCTGCCATACGCCGTTGGGCTGGCTGAACCGCATGACCCAGTTCAAGGAGAAGGCGGGCAAGCACCGGGAGAACGCGGTGCTGGGCCTTTACAGCTATCCCACGCTGATGGCTGCCGACATCCTGCTGTACAAGGCCACCCATGTGCCGGTCGGCGAGGACCAGAAGCAGCACCTGGAGCTGGCCCGCGACATCGCCGGCGCCTTCAACCGGTATTACGGGGTGGAGTTCTTCCCCCAGCCGGAACCGCAGATCATGGGCGAGGCCACCCGCATCATGAGCCTGCGCGACGGCACCAAGAAGATGTCCAAGTCGGATGAGAGCGATTACAGCCGCATCAACCTGACCGACGACGCCGACACCATTGCCCTGAAGGTCCGCAAGGCCAAGACCGATCCGGAGCCGCTGCCGGAGACGGTGGAGGATCTGGAGAAGCGGCCGGAGGCCGACAATCTGGTCACCATCTACGCGGCCCTGACCGACAGCAGCCGGGCGCAGGTGCTGGCCCAGCATGCCGGTTCCCAGTTCTCCGCCTTCAAGGGGGCGCTGGTGGATGTGGCGGTGTCGAAGCTGTCCCCGATCTCGGCGGAGATGAACCGGCTGCTGTCCGACAAGGCGGAGATCGACCGCATCCTGAAGAAGGGTTCCGACCGCGCCAACGAGATCGCCGCGAAGAACATGGATGCCATCAAGGACATCGTCGGGCTGCTGCGGCCGTGATGCGCATCCTGCTGACCGGCTTCGAACCCTTCCTGACCCACGCCGCCAATCCCACCGCCCTGCTGGCCGAGCGGCTGGACGGGGCGGAGGTGGCGGGAGCGCGCATCCACGGGGTGAAGCTGCCCGTGGCCTTCGACCGGGCGGCCGACGCCTTCGTGGAGGCGTTCCAGGCCGTGCGGCCGGACGCCGTGCTGCTGTTCGGGCTGGCCTATTCCTATGACGAGGTCCGGCTGGAACGGCTGGCCCTGAACCTGGACGATGCCGCCAGTCCGGACAGTGAGGGCGCCGTGCGCCGGAACCGGCCCATCGTGGCGGACGGACCGATGGGCTACTGGTCCAGCCTGCCGGTGGACCTGATCCTGGACCGGCTGAACTCGGCCGGACTGACGGCAAAGCCGTCGCGGGATGCCGGCGGCTATGTCTGCAATCACCTGTTCTTCCGGGTGCGGCACTGGCTGGAGACGCAGGGGCTGGATATCCCCGCCGGCTTCATCCATGTGCCCCCCACCCCCGACCTGCTGACCCCGGCCGACCGCGGCCGCCGCACCGGCTGGCCGCTGGAAGGGATCGAGCAGGCGGCCCGGCTGGTGGTCGAGACCGTCGTGGACAGCGCCAGGAGCGCATGAAAAAGGCCGGAGGCAAATGCCCCCGGCCTTTCCACATCCGCCAATCAGGCCTGGATCAGGCGGTGCCCTGCGGGGCGTCGTTGGCTGTCGGCTGGGCCTGGGGCCCGAGCGTCTGGCGGCGGTAGACGTCCACAAAGTCGATGGGCTGGAGCATCAGCGGCGGGAAGCCGCCCTGCTGCACCACCGTGGCCAGGATCTGACGGGCGAACGGGAACAGCAGGCGCGGCCCCTCGATCAGCAGCAGGGCCTTGGCCTGCTCCGGCGGCAGCGGCGGGATGGAGAGGACGCCGGCATAGACCACCTCGGCGATGAAGGCGGTGCGCTCGCTCTGGGTCGCCTCGGCGCGCAGGGTCAGCGCCACCTCGGCCACATTCTCACCCAGGCCGCGGGCCTGCACGTCCACCGCCATCTCGATCTTCGGCGGCTGCTGTCCGCCGCCGACCAGGCTCTGGGGGGCGTTCGGGTTCTCGAAGGACAGGTCCTTCAGGTACTGGGCATTGACGACGACCGACACGGCGCGCGGGCCGGCCTGCTGCCCCTGGTCCTGGCCGCCGGCGGGGAGGTCGTTGCTGTTGGTCTCGTCGCTCATGTCCTCGAACTCCTTCAATGCCCCGGATGGCCGGCCGGCCCGACGATCGGCACCGCTGGAACCGGCCCAAATGGCCGGGCGGGACTAGCACGGATAGCCCCTTGCCGCAACCGCCGCCGAGCTTTCCCTACCGGGTCCGTACTCGCGCGCGCCCCACGCATGCGAGAGCACGGCTTGACAGACGGGGGTTGGAGGGCTTGTCTATCGCGGCGTGGTGATTTGGGCGACCGGATTGCAGGCCACGATAAACAAGCTGCTAAAAGGTTGAAGCCGATCCAGCCGCGCACCGCGCAGCGATGGGCCTCGATCCTGACGGTCGGCCCGTTTCACCAGTGGATACGGCGATGACGACCAAGCTCCCCCAGCCCGATACCCTTCCCGAGGATTGCCGGCCGCGCACCCTGATGGTGCATGGCGGAACCCGCCGCAGCGGGTTCGAGGAAACGTCGGAGGCGATGTTCCTCACCTCCGGCTTCGTCTATGACAGCGCGGAGGAGGCGGAGAACGCCTTCGCGAACGAGGGATCGCGCTTCGTCTACAGCCGCTTCCGCAATCCCACCGTGGCCATGTTCGAGGACAGGCTGGCCGCCTATGAGGGGTATGAGCGCTGCTTCGGCACGGCCAGCGGCATGGCCGCCGTGTTCGCCGCGGTGATGGGCCAGTTGAAGGCCGGCGACCGGATCGTCGCCAGCCGCGCCCTGTTCGGCTCCTGCCTCTACATCGTCAAGGAGATCGCGCCCCGTTTCGGTATCGAAACGGTGCTGGTGGACGGGACCGACAACGCCCAGTGGGCCGAGGCGCTGTCCAGGCCGGCCGACATGGTCTTTCTGGAAAGCCCCAGCAATCCCTGCCTGGACGTGGTGGATCTGAAGACGGTGGTGAAGCTGGCCAAGGCGGCCGGGGCCAAGGTGGTCGTGGACAATGTGTTCGCCACCCCGGTGCTGCAGCGCCTGAAGCCGCTGGGGGTGGACGTTACCGTCTATTCCGCCACCAAGCATATCGACGGCCAGGGCCGCTGCCTGGGCGGGGCCATCCTGTGCGATGCGGAGATCGCGGCCAAGCTGGGCCTGTTCCTGCGCCACACCGGCCCGTCCATGAGCCCGTTCAACGCCTGGGTGCTGCTGAAGGGGCTGGAGACGTTGGAGCTGCGCGTGAAGTCCCAGTGCGACAGCGCGCTTGCCGTCGCCACCGCGCTGGAGGAGAGCGCGTCGGCCGCCCGCGTGCGCTATCCGGGGCTGAAGAGCCATCCGCAGCATGATCTCGCCATCCGCCAGATGGCGGCCGGCGGCACGCTGATCTGCTTCGACGTGGTGCCCCGCGACGGCGAAACGGAGAAGCAGGCGGCCTACCGCGTCATGAATGCCCTGCGGGTGGTGAAGATTTCCAACAATCTGGGCGACAGCAAGAGCCTGATCACCCATCCCGCCACCACCACCCACCAGCGCCTGACGGACGAGGAGCGGGCCACCCTGGGCATCCTGCCCGGCACCGTGCGCCTGTCCGTAGGCCTGGAAGATCCCGCCGACCTGATCACCGACCTGACCCGCGCGCTGTCGGCGTCCTGATCCCTGGCCCGGCACTCTCCCCGTTTCACGCAGGCGGGGAGAGCGCCGGGATGGGCGCTGCCAATCCGCCGCACCCACCATTGCCCGCGCGACGCCGTAGCGGAACTCTGCCAGGATGCTTATGTTGCAGTGCAGCATAATTTGGCGGAGCAGGATATGGGACGGAACAGCAGGACGGCGGCAGACCCCAAGAAGGCTGTGCGGATGGCGCAGGTCGGGGTGGAGCTGGCCGAGACGTCCATGGTCTTTGCCGAAATGGCGACGGCCGCACAGCAGACGATCACCTACCGGTTGGTGCGCATGGCCGGGATCATGGCCGACCCGAAGACGATGCACGATCCCGAATTCCGCCGCATGGGCCAGGAAAAGCTGGTCGCCGCCTCCCAGGCCGTGTTCGCCCTGGGCGAGGGCTGGCGCGAGGTACTGGATGGGGTCTGGAGTTGGGCCGGCATCCAGGCCACGGCGTGGGAGCAGTTGGCCATGACCGTGGCGACGGCCCGCGATCCAGGCGCATTGATCGAGGCGCAGAGCCGGTTCCTCGACCGTTCCCTCACCGCGGCGGAAGAGGCCAGCGCCCATATGGCGGTCGGTGTCAGCCGGTTGGCCGGCCTGGGCCTGGCCCCCATCCACAAGGCCACCCGCGCCAACGCCCGCCGGCTGAGCCGTGAAGCGCGCTTACCGGCGCTGCTGGGGTGACCGCGGGTTCTTGTGCCCTGCTGTCGGGGCCGGCGGCATTCTGGAAGGTGAAGGCGTCGGGGTCCGCGACATCTAGAAAGATGAAAAGGATGGGAAAGATGGAATTGATGGACCGGGCGCGCCGCAGGCGGTGATCAAGACCGGTCAGGGCTGATCCGTAGCCGAATGGACCGACTTCTTCATCCTGTTCATCTTTCCAGATGTCACCGGCCTGGCCATTCGACCCTGTCCGCGCGGGCCGGTTGGTTATCAGGCAAGGATGAATAGGATGGATAGGATGGCGCGCTGGACAGGCGGAGCCAGTCCTGTATCACCAGCCCGCACCGGCGGATGAGGTGTTCTCCCTCATCCTATCCATCCCATTCATCCTTTCCCATATCCCTAATCAAGCCTCTCCACGGGGAGGACGGCGCCCAATGGCGCGGAAGAGCGAAGGCTGTCGGCCACGCTGCGCGTGACCGACCTACGGCTCCGCGGTGTACGAGCCCGGGCGGCGGGGCCGCAACGGACCAATGTTTGGAGTAGGTCGGTCACGCGCAGCGTGGCCGACAGGACTGTCCGCGCTTCGGCGTCGGGGTCCGAGACATCATGAATGATGAAAAGGATGAAGAGGATGAAAATGATGAACCGAGAGCGCCGCAGGCAGTGATGAAGACCGGGCAGAAGCTGAGGCGACAGCCGAATGGCCCTGCACCATCATTTTCATCCTCTTCATCATTTTCATCTTTCTAGATGTCACCGGCCCGACCATTCGATCCTGCCCGCGCCAGCTCCGGCAGACAATCGGTTATCAGGCAAGGATGAATAGGATGAAGGAGAGCACCTCATCCGCTGGTGCGGGCTGGTGATACAGGACTGGCTCCGCCGGTCCAGCGCGCCATCCCATCCATCCTATTCATCCTTGCCAATACCCTAAATCAGGCCTCTCCACAGGAAGGACGGCGTCGAATGGCCCGGAACACAGGCGAAGGCTTTCGGCCACGCTGCGCGTGACCGACCTACGGGCCTGTGGACCTGGACGGTGGGGCATCAGGTGATGGCGTCGAGCTGGGCGTCGGTGAGCGTACCGGGGACGACCGTGACCGGGATGCGCAAGGTGCCGCTCATCTGCCCGACGATGTGGCTGATCAGGGGGCCGGGGCCGCCGCGGCCAGCGCCGGCGGCCAGCACCAGGATGGAGATCCCAGGCTCCTCCTCGATCAGCTTCAGCAGCTCGTCGCGCCGCGTTCCCTCGCGGATATAGAGGCAGGGCAGGAAGCCGGAGATATCCACAACCTCCTTAGCAAGGCGCTGGAGCAGATGCTCCGCCTCCTCCCGCGCCTCCTGCTTCATCAGGGCTTCCACGGCGCCCCACTGCTGAAGCTCCCCCATCTCCATCACATGCAGCAATGCCACCCGCCCGCCGGAATTGCGGGCGCGCAGGGCGGCGTAGTGCAGCGCGACGGTCATTTCCTCGCTCTCGTCCACAACGACCAGGAAAATGCGCTGATGAATTTCGGTGGCGATGGGTTGGGTCATGACGTCTCTCCCCGATCAGGGATCAGGACTTGCGGAACACGACGCCGGCCAGCCAGCCGGCGGCCACGGCCAGCAGGATGCCGACGATGGCATAGAGCACGGGCAGACGTTGCGCGAACTCGAACACATTGGCGGAGAAGCCGATCTTGGAAACGGAGAGCGGGATGGTCTGGGCGCTGACCACCTCCCCCTCCCGGATCAGGAACACGGTCGTGGTGTAGATGCCGGTGGGCACGTTGGCCGGAATGTGGATGCGGACATCGAACAGGCGCTGGCCCAGGAAGGTGATCTCCTGCGCTTCCGTGCTGTAGAGGCTCAGCTTCTGCTTGTTGCGGATCAGGGCCGCGCGGAACCGGGCCACATCCTCGGCGGAGGCCTCGTCCTCCGGCACCAGCCGCACATGGTCCAGCCCGATCTCATGCCGCTGCAGCACCGCCGGGCTCACATCCTCCGTAAGGTCGCCGCTGGTAGCCACGGCATAGAAGCCGGGCACCCGGTCGAAGGTCATGCTCTCGGTGTTCATCCAGATGCCGGCCACCCGGTCCTTCTGGCGCACGACCACCTCCCCCTCCGGCCCCTGGACCACGATGGCGACCTCTCCCGGCCCGTCGGTAGTGCCGTAGATCAGCAGGTCCGTGCCGGTGAAGCCGGTGGTGATGGCGATCAGATGGTCGGACAGGTTCGCGACCAGCGCCTGCGCCAGCACCGGCCGCGGCCAGAACGCCGCAAGCGCCAGCAGGAGGAGCAGCGCCGACGCCATGGTCCGGGTACGGGAGGCGGAGCGCGCCGGGAAGGTGCCGTCGGTCATGCCTCGACGCCTCACATGGCCGGCAATGTGATGGTGTAGAGATCCTCCGGCCGGACGATCAGGTCCACGGCCAGCTTCACCGCGACCGCCAACACCATCAGCGCCAGCAGGGCGCGGGCCTGTTCGCCCCGCAGGCGGGTGCCGGCGCGGGTGCCGAACTGGGCGCCGACCACCCCGCCCACCAGCAGCAGCAGCGCCAGCACGATATCCACCGTCTGGTTCAGGCTGGCCTGCATGAAGGCGGCGATGCCGGTGGTGAAGATGATCTGGAATAGGCTGGTGCCCGCCACCAGGGCGGTCGGCATGCCCAGCAGGTAGATCATGGCCGGCACCAGCAGGAATCCGCCACCGATGCCCATGATTGCCACAAGGATGCCGCCGATGAAGCCGATCCCCGCCGGCAGCAGCGCCGAGATGTAGAGGCGGGAGCGCGGAAAGCGCATCTTCAGCGGCAGGCCATGCAGCCAGTTGTGACGGTGGAGCTTGGATCGGCTGGCGGCGGGATTGCGCCCGCGCAGGATGGCCCGCACGCTTTCCCACAGCATCAGCGAGCTGATGGTGCCCAGGAAGAACACGTAGGACAGGCTGATCACGAGATCGATATGGCCAAGGCTCTGGAGCAGGCCGAACAGCCAGACGCCCAGCACGGTGCCGATCACGCCCCCGGTCAGCATGATGGAGCCGAGGCGCACATCCACGTTGCGCCGCCGCCAGTGGGCCAGCACGCCGGAGACGCTGGCGCCGACGAGCTGGTTGGCCTGGGTGCCCACGGCCACGGCCGGCGGGATTCCGATGAAGATCAGCAGCGGCGTCATCAGGAAGCCGCCGCCGACGCCGAACAGGCCGGACAGGAATCCGACCAGCCCGCCCAGCCCGAGGATCAGCAAGGCGTTGACCGAGAGTTCGGCGATGGGGAGATAGACCTGCATGGAAAGGCCGCGGCGGGACGGGATCGGGACTCTAGCCGCCCCGCTTCGAAGGCGAAAGAAAAATTCCCGGAATGGTCAGGCTGCCGCAGGGCGCGGCATCAGTCCAGCACCTCTTCCAGAAAGCCCAATGTTTCCTTCCAGCTTTCCAGATCGGCGGCAGGATCGTAGCCGAGCGCGTCGGTAGCGGGCGTGCCCCAGACGGTGAAGGCGTGCTTGGCGCCGCCATAGAGTTCCATCCGGTAGTTCACGCCGGCGGCGTCCATGGCGGTGGTGAGTTCCGCCACCTGACCCATGGGCGCGTAGGGATCGTTCGTGCCGTGCAGGATCAGGACGGGGGCGGCAACGCCCTGCCAGCTCTGGTCGGGCGGGGTGTCCAGCGTGCCGTGGAAGGCGACGAAGCCGGCCAGCTTGTCGCCGGTCCGCGCCCATTCCAGGACGGCAGCGCCCCCGAAGCAGTAGCCCATGGCCACGGCCGGCGCCTTGGATACGCCGGGCTGCTGCCGCCCCACCTCCAGCCCCTTGCCGAGACGCCGGCGCATGGCGACGCGGTCCTTGTAGAGTTCGCCGGAGCGGGCCTTCTTGTCCTCTTCCCGGTCGGGGCGCACGCCCTGGCCGTAGAGATCGACGGCGAAAGCGGCATATCCCAGCTCCGCCAGCATGCGGGCGCGCTGCTTCTCATAGTCGCCGAGCCCGTCCCAGTCATGAATGATGATGACCAGCGGCCGTTCTCCCGGAAAGCCGGCATTGCGGGCAAAGAAGCCCTGAAAGGGCTGCCCCTCGATCTCGTAGGTCACGTCGTTGCTGACGATCTGGGCCAGCGCCTGCCCCGCAAAACCACCCGCGGCCAGCATCGCCGCCGCCGCAGTGCCCGCCACTTTCGCCGCGATCCCGGCCATCATCCCACCTGTCCTGTTCGGTTCATCCCTTGTGGAACGCTCCGCCGGGGACATGATGTTCCGCCGGCGTCATCCGGTTCAGCCACAAAGCCAGAAGCCCGACCCCGGCCCCGATATAGGCGAAGCCGGCCGGCACCCACATGACCAAGCCGGCCAACTGCTGATCGGTCAACGGGCTGATGCCCCAGGCCGTGGGGCGGATGCCATAGGCATAGAGCGGTTCCGGGGCGAAGGCGATGAGGCAGCCCAGCAGCCCGCTATGCATCAATGTGAACAGCAGCGCGCCCGCGGCGGCGGGGGCCGCCATCCGGTCGCGCGCCCGCACGGCCCGCAGCACCATGGCCCAGAACAGCAGCCCGGTCAGGAAGAAGCTGGCATGCTCGGCCCGGTGCACCCACTCATCCGCCAGGGCAGCGTCGAAGGCTACTGGCGCGTGCCACGCCCACACAGCCGCCCCGTGCAGCAGGCTGGCGGTCGTCGGACCCAGCAAGGGCTCGATCCATCGCCGCAGCTTGCGGGCGGCGATGGCCATGGTCCGGCGCAGGCGGATCGGCAATGCAACCAGCACCGGCCCGGCCGGCCGGCCGAGCAGCAGCAGCGGCGGGGCGAAGACGGTCAGCACCATATGCTGGGCCATGTGGGCGCTGAACAGCGTCTCCCCCATCGCATCCAGCGGCCAGACGAGCCCCAGCGCCAGCAGCGCCATCCCGGCGGCGAAGGCTACGGCACGGCTGTCGCGGAACCTGGGCTCCCGCGCCATTCCACGGCCGTAGAGCCACCAGCCCAGCGCCATCGGAACCAGCACCAGCGGGTCCAGCGTCCAGGCGTGCCAGACCTCGTTCGGCCCGATCCAGCCGGCTCCCGCATGGCCCAGCGCCGCCGTGGGCAGCAGGGCGAGGCCGAGCCCCAGGGTGTACCCTATCCGCATGCCGGCACCCAGAGGGCCGGCATGCCGACCATGAAGGTGGACAGGGCCGACAGCCCGCAGAGCAGCAGCGCCGCATAGGCCAAGAAGCGTTGCCGCGCCGGGACCGACCGGTCGATGTCCTTTTCCTGCACAAGGTGGGCGGCGTCGCGCACCGGCTGGTACCGCTTCCAGGCGATCCAGGCCAGCCAGCCGATCAGCGCCAGCGCCAGAACCGTCAGCAGGGAAACCACCACCGCCACCATGGGCAGGCCCAGCCACCGTGTCCCCCCGGCGCCCTTGGCGCAGGCGATGGCGTTGAAGACATAGACCAGCACGAAATGGGCGCCCCAGACGATCGGCCCCATCACGATGGTCATCGGGTTGTCGCGGGCGAGAAGGTTCGGCATCGCTTCTTCGCTCCCCGCCTAGAGCCAGTCCGGGGCGATGACGATCACGGCCAGGCTGAACGCCATCTGGGCGGCCGACCAGAGGGTCCAGATCATCGTGCACTCCGCCGTCAGCGACCAGCCCCAGCCCTTGGGCCGCACCGCCGCCTTGGCCGCTGTCAGCAGAAGCATGACCGCGCTGATGCCGAGATGGGCCAGCGGGAAGCAGACCATCACCCAGACCACGGCGTTGTAGGTATGCACCGTCGGCTCCAGCCCGCTGCTGGTCAGCAGCAGGGTTCCGGGGATGAAGACCCCCAGCGCCGCCACCCCGCCGATGCCGGCGAACAGCGCGACCAGCGGCGTGGCGCCCATCCGGTCCATCCGCACCGCCAGCCAGCCCAGCAGCCCCGCCCCGACGGCGGCAACCCCTGTCAGCACCGCCAAGCCGGTGGACAGGCTGTCCTCCCCGCCCAGAGGCGGCCAGGCGGGGCTGACGGTCCAGAGATAGAAATAGGCGAAGACCAGGCTGACATAGGCCGCCCCGTCCACCAGCACCATGATCACCGCCGCCCACCAGGCATGGCTGGACGGGCCGGTGACGCGGTAGGGCAGCACGATGCCATGGCCGATGTCCCGATGGCTCTCGGCCGGCAGTTCCTCGCACTGCCAGGCCCAGGCCAGGAGTGCTGCGAGCATCAGCACCGCCCCCGCCAGCGACACCCACCAGAGATGCCAGATCGCCACGATGAAGGTGACGGCGGTAAAGACCGCCGCGATCAGCGGCTTGAAGGTCGGATGCGGCAGACGCAGCACCTGCTCCGGCCGGGCATCCACCGTGCTGGTGCGCAGCGTCTCGCGCTTCGCCTCCGGCGAGGTGGGAAGCAGCCCTTCCCGGCGGCTGATCCGGCCCGGCAGGTCGGGGTCGCTCCAGAGCGGATAATGCCCGCTGATGAAGGGCAGCGACTGGAAACCGGTCTGCGGCGTCGGCAGCTCCGTCGCCCATTCCAGCGTGCCGGCCCCCCAGGGATTCCGGCCCGCCGGCCGGCCGGTCCGGAAATGCGCGACCAGGTCCCAGAAGAACAGGGTGAATCCCGCCGCCAGCATGTAGGAGCCGAAGCTGGAGATCAGGTTCAGCCAGTCCCAGCCGAACTCCGCCGGGTAGGTGTAGATCCGCCGCGGCATGCCCAGCAGCCCCATGATGTGCATGGGGAAGAAGGTGATGTTGAAGCCGAGGAAGATCAGCCAGAAGGACCATTTCCCCAGCCGCTCCGACATCATGCGGCCGGATTGCAGCGGCATGTAGTAGATGATGGCCGCCAGCAGCGGGAACACCATCCCGCCGATCAGCACATAGTGCAGGTGCGCCACCACGAAGTAGCTGTCATGCACCTGCCAGTCGAAGGGCACGGACGCCACCATCACGCCGGTCAGCCCGCCGCCGACGAAGACGAACAGGAATCCCAGCAGGTACAGCATGGGTAGCTTCAGGACCGGCTTGCCCGCCCAGATGGTGGCGATCCAGGCGAAGACCTGGATGCCGCTGGGGATCGCCACGGCCATGCTGGCGGCGGAGAAGAAGCTGAGCGACAAATGCGGGATGCCGGTCGCGAACATGTGGTGGACCCACAGCCCGAACGACAGGAAGCCGGTCGTCACCGCCGCCAGCACGATCCAGGTGTATCCGGTCAGCGGCACCCGCGCGAAGGTCGGGATCATGGTGCTGACCAGCCCCGCCGCCGGCAGGAAGATGATGTAGACCTCGGGATGGCCGAACAGCCAGAACAGGTGCTGCCACAACAGCGGATCGCCGCCGCGGTCGGCATCGAAGAAGGGCCAGTCCATGGCCCGCTCCAGCTCCAGCAGGATGTCGCCCAGGATCAGCGCCGGGAAGGCGAAGGCGATCATCAGGGCGGTGACCAGGATGTACCAGGAATAGATCGGGATGCGGTCGATGGACATCCCCGGCGCCCGGGTCTTCATCACCCCGACCGTGACCTCCACCACCTGGGCGATGGCGCTGATTTCGATGAAGCCGATGCCGAGAAGCCAGAAATCGTTGTTGATCCCGGCGCTGAACTCCTTGGACGACAGGGGCGGATAGAGGAACCAGCCGCTGTGCGGCGCCACCCAGAAGAAGATGCTGGAATAGCTGATGAACCCGCCGAACACATAGCACCAGAACCCGTAGGCGGAGAGCCGGGGAAAGGGAAGGTCGCGGGCTCCCATCTGCAATGGCAGGATATAGACGGCCACCGCTTCCATGATCGGCACGGCGAACAGGAACATCATGGTGGAGCCGTGCAGGGTGAAGACCTGGTTGTACTTGTCCCCCGTCAGGAAGTCGTTTTCCGGGATGGCCAACTGCGTGCGGATCATGATCGCCAGCACGCCGCCCAGGATCAGGAAGATCAGGCCGGTGACGATGTACCACTGGCCGATGAAGGTGTTGTTCACCTCCGACAAGGCGCGCCAGCCCTTCGGCTGCGCCCAGGCGCGCTCCATCTCCTCCAGCGCGGGGAGCGGGTCCTCCGGCCTGTGGGCCTGGGCCGCGATGATCTGCTCGGTGGTCAGCGGCATGGCGAGGCCTCGAGGCGGGCGCGGGGCGGTCTCACTTCAGGCTCTCCAGATACCGCGCGACGGCGGTCAGGTCTTCGGACGGCAGGCGGTCGAAGTTCGGCATGCGGTTGCCGGGCTTGATCCCCTGGGCATTGGCGATCCAACCGCCCAGCGGGCCGACCCCGTTGGGCATGGCGCCGGCCCCGAGCGACAGACGGCTGCCCACATGGGTCAGGTCCGGCCCCAACTGACCCACGGCCTGCAGCGGGCCATCGGACAGGCCGCGCACCACGTGGCAGGCGCCGCAGCCCTGTTCCAGGAACACCTCGGCCCCCCGCTGGAGTTCCGGCGTATCCGGCTCGCGGGCCGGGCGGGCCTGGGCCGCCAGCCAATCCTCGAACTCCTCCGGCTCGTGCGCCATGACGAAGAAGGACATCAGCGTGTGCTGGTCGCCGCAGAATTCCGCGCACTGGCCGCGCAGCAGGCCGGGCTTTTCCGCCTGCATGACGATCAGGTTATTGTGGCCGGGGATCATGTCCCGCTTGCCATGCAGGCTGGGTATCCAGAAGCTGTGGATGACATCCGCCGCCTTCAGCCGGAATTCCACGGGCCGGCCGACCGGGATATGCACCTCGTTCGCCAGCACCACGTCGCCATGGGGCGTGCCGAGATAGCGGAACTCCCACCACCACATGTATCCCACCGCCTCGATCACCAGCCTGTCCTCGTCCGGCTGGATACGGGTGCCGGCGCCGATGATGTTGACGTCGGAGGCGTCGGACACGCGGCTGCCGACCCAGGTGCTGTAGACGGTCAGAACCACCAGGACGCTGGATGTGAAGACCACCCCGCCGCCGACCATGAAGCGCCGCGGATTCACGCGGCTGAGCTGGTCGGGCCAGATGAAGCCGGCCACCGCCATGGCCATCACGGCGACAAAGATCAGGGCCGCCCCGATGAACAGCACCCAGGCCAGGGTGGCGATGGCATCGGCCTGCGGCCCGCGCGGGTCGAGCGCCGACTGGATGCCGGAACAGCCGGCCAGCAGCAGCGGAAGCGCCAGGGCCAGGACCCTGCGGCCACCCGGGCGGCTCATCGCGGCAACTCCTGCAGCGTGTAGAGATAGGCGGCCACATGGGTGGCCTCCTCGCGGCTGATCCCGGTATTCGGCATGGCGCTCTGCGGGTCGATCCGCTGCGGATCGTATATCCAGTTCACCAGATTTTCCGGGTAGTTCGGCAGCCGGCCGGCGACATAGCCCCGGACCGCCATGCCATGGAGCGGCGGCCCGACGCTGCCGCGGGCGTGCCGGACGCCGGGGATGGCGTGGCAGGCGCCGCAGCCGTAATCGCGGTCGTTCAGGATGCGGCGGCCGATCTCGGGATCTCCGCCCGCCACATGGCGCGCGATCTCGGACGCCGGCCGCTCCGTCGCCGCCTCGTTGCAGGCGGTGAGCGTCAGGAAGAGCAGGAAAAGGACGGGCAGCCGCATCGTCCGCCCCCTCAGCCCGGACCGTCGCCGCGGAGCGGAGCGTCGCCGCCCCGCAGTCCGGCGTAATAGAGGGACAGAGCCTGGATCTCCTCGTAGGTCAGAAGAAGGGCCGCCCGCCGCATGCTGTTCAGCGGATCGTTGTTCCGCACCCCGTTGCGCCAGAGCATGAGCTGCCCCTCGATCACGCTGGCCCATTGGCCGGCCAGATAGGGAATAGCGGGGGGAGCGCCCTCCCCTTCCTGCCCGTGGCAGGCGGCGCAGGGACGCAGGCCCCGTTGCGGATCGCCCTCCAGGGCCAGAC
Organism: Indioceanicola profundi; assembly: GCF_003568845.1. Taxonomy (NCBI): domain Bacteria; kingdom Pseudomonadati; phylum Pseudomonadota; class Alphaproteobacteria; order Rhodospirillales; family Azospirillaceae; genus Indioceanicola; species Indioceanicola profundi. Next base: position 3,012,041 of record NZ_CP030126.1, read on the forward strand.
GGCGCGCCTGCTCCAGCATCTCCGGAGGGGCCGGCGGCGGCGGCGGAAAGGGCGGGGTCTGCGCTTCGAAATAGGCGGAGACGTCCAGGATTTCGGCTTCCGTGAGGGCCATGGCGATGGGGGTCATCGCCTCGTTCGGGCGGGTTCCACGGGCATAGCCGTGCATCTGCTTGCGCAGATAGCCCGTCGGAAGGCCCGCAAGCCGCGGCACGGCGGAGGCGCCGTCCCCCTCGCCCAGGGCGCCATGGCAGTAGAGACAGGCGCCCTTGTGCCCGGCACTGCCGCCGGAGGTCATCACATACTGTCCGTTCATCAGATCGGGCTCGGTGGGTCCCCGCCCGGACGGCTCCACCTTCCCGGCAGGCGGGATCGGCGCGTGCTGCGCCAGCGACCCGGCGGCCGCCAGACCCGTGGCCAGCAGCGTCAGCCCGGCCAGGACCCGGCGGGCGGACAGGCGGACGGGCTTGCGTCGCGCGGGTGGAGGGCCGCCCATGCCGCCCTCACTCCGGCGTCGGCGGCAGGTCCGGCTGGCCGGCCACGCTGCCGGTGCGGCAGCGGTCCCGCTCCACCGCGTCGGTCAGAGCGGTGCAGGCGGCGTTCACGCCGGCCGGCTGGTCCTCCACGCCGGCCGGCTCGGTCGGGATGGGAAAGATGGAAGGGCCTTCGATGCTGGATGACTGGCTGGCGCCGACGGCGCTACGGCTGTCGGCCTGGGGCGGCGGCGGAACGGTGCGCCCGCCGGGCCGGGGGTCATCGAGGGTGTTGTCGGCGTCATCAGCCCAGCTGGTGGGCCCTGGACCCGTTTCATCGGCACGGGGGGCGACCACCGCGGGCGAGCCGGCGGTTGGCGCCGGATCGGGAGGAAGTGCGTCGGGCGCATCGCCCGCCGCCTGGGCAGACGGCAGAGGCGGACGCCGATCCTCGCCATCCTGCGCCAGGGCGGCGCCGGCGGCGAGAAACAGAGAGAGGGCGATCAGGGGGATCGGGGCGGATCGGCCCGGCATGCGTGCACCCTTTCGTCTTCGGGATAAGGGATAAACACGCAAGCTATGGAATGGTCGCAGGACCAGCCGCCCCTTTCGTCGGGATCAGCGCTCTTCGGCGTCGAATTCGGCGGTCGGCCGCTCTTCCACCAGATCGGCCACCACCTCGAAGGCGCGGGCATTGTGGTCCATCTGCGGCCGGATGGGATCGTTCTGTTCCCCGACATGGCGGAAGAACTCGGCGGCATCGCGCAGCAGCTTCGCGGCGATTTCTGCGTTGGTGGCCATGTATATTCTCCTTAAATCCAGGATATTGCCGGTGGTTGAACGCTTTTCGCGGGCGGTCAGGCCTGACCGGCGGCAAGTTTTCCGGTGGCGCGGGCGCGGGTGAGCCGGTTGCGGTCCTCGATCACGCATTCGGCGTAGCGGTCCAGTTCCGCCCCGACCTCGTCCGGAAGATCCCCGGCGCGGGCGGCGGTAAGCTGCTCCAGAAAGTCCTGCTGGGACCGTTCCAGCCCCTCCAGTATGTCGTCGGCGCCGCGGGCGCCGATGGCTACCCCGAACTCCGCCACCATGCGGCGGGCGCCGCCCAGCAGGGTTCCGGTCGCGTCGGGAGCCCCGCCGATGGCCACGACCCGCTCCTGCATGTCGCGGATCATGCTGCCGCGGCGGTCGGCCAGGGCGGCGCAGAGGGCCTTGAGGTCGGGATCTTCCAGATCCTCCTCCCCCCGTTGCAGGGCCAGATGGGTGTCTTCCGCAGCACGGATCAGATCATTCAGGGCATCCACGACGGCATCAAGGTCCATGCGCGCTCCCTCCTCCGCCGCGGCCCAGGCCGCCTTTCCGGGAATCTCCCTGGGACAACCAGAGGCGCAGGCGCGGGTTCCGTTCTCCTTTGTTCCTATGCCGGGGTGCCCCGCGCAGCCGGCCCTTGACACCCGCCGCGGCAAGGCCGACCTATCCGCCCCATGCCGCGCGACAAAGCCCCTATCCCCCGCACCCTGCGCACCCCCGCCCAGCTCGAGGCTGCCGGGCTGGTGCGGCCCGACGCCCTGCCGGAGCTGGAACGGGTGGCCGAAAGCTTCGCCGTCGCCGTCACTCCGGCCATGGCGGAGCTGATCGATCCCACCGACCCGGCCGATCCCATCGCCCGCCAGTTCGTGCCCACCGGGGCGGAGCTGGATGTCAGGCCGGAGGAGATGGACGATCCCATCGGGGACGATCCGCACAGCCCGGTGAAGGGCATCGTCCACCGCTACCGCGACCGGCTGCTGCTGAAGCCGGTTCATGCATGCCCGGTCTATTGCCGGTTCTGCTTCCGGCGGGAGATGGTGGGGCCGGGGTCGGAGGCGTTGACGACGGCCGAGCTGGACGCCGCCCTGGCCTACATCGCCGACCACGAGGAGGTGTGGGAGGTGGTGCTGACCGGCGGCGACCCGCTGGTGCTGTCGCCCCGCCGGCTGGGGGAGATCGTGCGGCGGCTGAACGATATACCGCATGTGGGCATTGTGCGCTTCCACACCCGCGTGCCGGTGGTGGACCCCGACCGCGTCACGGCGGAGATGGTGGATGCGCTGAAGGGCGGCCGGGCGGCCACCTGGGTGATGCTGCACTCCAACCATTGGCGGGAGATCACGGATCAGGCCCGCACCGCCATCGGCCGGCTGGTGGATGCCGGCATCCCCATGCTGGCCCAGACCGTGCTGCTGAAGGGCGTCAACGACGATGCGGCGACCCTGACCCGCACTTTCCGCGCCCTGGTCCAGGCGCGGGTGAAGCCGCACTACCTGCACCATGGCGACCTGGCCAAGGGAACGGCGCAGTTCCGGACCAGCGTGGCGGAGGGCCGGGCGCTGATGCGGGAGCTGCGCGGCGATGTCTCCGGCCTGTGCCAGCCCACCTATGTGCTGGACATCCCCGGCGGCCATGGAAAAGTGCCGCTGACGCCGGACTACCTGGAGCCGGGCGCGGAGCCCGACGCCTGGACCGTCACCGATCCCAGGGGCGGGCGGCACCCCTACCGGGGCTGAGCCGCCACGGCCTCTGGCCGTAAATCAGAACGCCTGGGTCTCGAAGGTCTCGCGGGCGGGATCGATGACGACCGAACCGTTGCGCGTCACCTCCATCACCGCCAGGGCCCGCTCGGTGATGCCCTCCGGCATCAGGCGGAAGATGCCGTCCATACCGGCGAAGCCGTTCGGGTTGGTCAGGTCGTGCGGTTCGAACGGGCGGTCGTCCATGCTGCCGCGGGCCAGGACGGAGGCAAGGGCCGTGGCGTCGTAGGCCAGCGTGGCCAGCCGGTGCGGGCGCTGCCCGTAGATCTGCTCGTACCGCTTCTCGAAATCGGCCCTGGCGCTCGGCGGCGGGGCGGCGAACCAGCCGCCGACCAGCGCCGGTTCCCGCCCGAGATCGGGCTCATCCCACTGGCCGGTGCCCAGGAACTTCACCGGGCCGGGGTCCACGTCGAAGAAGGGGAACAGGGCCGCAAGCTCCCGCAGGGACTGACCGCCTTCCGCCAGCATCACGGCGCGGAAGGGCAGGTCCCCGAAGGTCTCTGCGTTCTGCAGCCGGCGCAAGGCCTGCTTGGCCGCCCCGTCGCCCTGTTCCGCCAGCTGGGCCAGCTTCGCCCGCTCCTCCTCCAGCGCCTGGCGGCGCTGGTCGAAGTCGGACAGGCGCTTCACCACCTCCGTCACGTCGGTCTGGCCGGGGGTGTAGCGCTCCACCTTCGTGACCTCGCCGCCAGTGCGGGCGACGGTCTGGGTCAGGCTGTCCACCACGGCCTGACCGTGTGGCGTGGTGGGGGCCAGGACGCCGAATGTGGAATAGCCCTGCGCCGCCGCATAGCCGACGACGCGCGCCACCTGCTCCTGCGGCTGGAGGCCAAGCACCCAGAGTCCGCCGCCGGCGATGTTCCAGTCATTGGAGAAGGCCAGGACCGGCACCCCGGCGGAGGCCGCCATCGGCTTCACGGCGGCGGCATCGGGGCTGAACAGGGGGCCGAGGATCAGGTCCGCCCCCTTCTCCAGCACGTCGCCGGCCGCGGCGGTCGCACCCCCGGCATTTCCGCCGGTGTCGCGGGGCAGCAGCAGGATACGGTCGTCCGCCACGTCGAACAGGGCCATCTGCGCGGCATCCAGCATGGACTGGCCGACCACGGCCCCCGGTCCGGACAGCGGCACCAGCAGCGCCACCCTGATCTTTCCGTCTTCCACGGGAACCGGTTGAGCAGGCTCCGGAAGCTGGACCTGCGGCGGGACTTGCGGCGTCGGGGCCGGGGCCGGTACGTTGGACCCGCTGGAGCAAGCGCCCAGCAGCCCCGTGAGCGCAAGCGCCCCCGCCAGAAGGCGCATCCGTGCCGCACCCGTACCCTTGGACATCGTCATCTCCGCCATGGCTCCTTCAACTCCCCCGGACCGGGACGGCCCGACCTGTTCAAGCAACATTCCGGGAACCGCCGATCCGGACGATCGGGCGGATGATACCACCGATGCGCCGGAGCCTAACGGCACCGCCGCCGCACGTAAACCGTCCCCCGGCCTGTACATCGTCGCGACCCCCATCGGCAATGCCGGCGACATCACGTTGCGGGCGCTGGAGACGCTGAAGGGCGTCGACACCATCGCCTGCGAGGATACACGCGTCACCGGCAAGCTGATGCAGCGATACGGCGTGCGCACCCGGCTGGTTCCATACCACGATCACAACGCGGCGAAGATGCGGCCGCAGATCCTGTCCCGCATCGCGGCGGGGGAGGCCATCGCGCTGGTGTCCGACGCCGGCACGCCGCTGGTGTCCGACCCCGGCTACAAGCTGGTGCGCGACGCGGCGGCCCAGGGCCTGCCGGTCACCCATCTGCCGGGGGCCAGCGCCGCTTTGACCGCCCTGGTGCTGTCCGGCCTGCCCAGCGACCGCTTCCTGTTCACGGGCTTCCTGCCCAACAAGCAGGGGGCGCGGCGGGCGGAGCTGGAAGGGCTGAGGCCGGTCAAGGCTACGCTGATCCTGTATGAGAGCGCGCAGCGGCTGGAGGACCTGCTCCAGGACGCCGCCGAGGTGCTGGGCGGCCGCGAGGCGGCGGTGGCGCGGGAGCTGACCAAGATGTTCGAGGAGGTGCGGCGCGGCACCCTGCCGGACCTGGCCGCCCATTACCGCGAGGCCGGCCCGCCCAAGGGCGAGGTGGTGGTGGTGATCGGCCCCCCGCCGGAGGGAGAGGCGGAGGCCGATGCCGCCGACATGGACCGGCTGCTGCGCGATGCCCTGGCCAGCATGTCCGTGCGCGACGCCGCCGCCCATGTGGCCACCGTGACCGGGCAGCCCAAAAAGGCGGTCTATGCCAGGGCGCTCGAGCTGTCGAAGGAATAGAGATGGCCGCTCCCGCCCGCAGCAGGCGCGACCGGGAACGGGCCGAAGGGCTGGGGCGGCGGGCGGAATGGCTCTGCCGGCTGGCCTTGTGGCTGAAGGGCTATCGTATCCTGGGCTCGCGGGTGCGGGTTCCGGCGGGGGAGATCGACATACTGGCCGCCCGGCGCACCCGGTTCGGCCCCGTACTGGCCGTGGTGGAGGTCAAGGCCCGCAGCCGGGAGGAGCTGGCCCATGCCGCCGTCGGCCGGTCGAGCTGGCAGCGGCTGGCGCGGGCCGCGGGGCAGGTGCAGGCGGCCCGCCGAGGCGTGCGGGATCATACGCCCCGCTTCGACCTGATGATCGTGCTGCCGGGGCGCTGGCCCCTGCATCTGGAGGATTACTGGCGACCTTGAGGGTGTCCGGCCCCCTCTCCCCCGCGGGGAGAGGGGCATTCATTCTGATTCAGGCGGCGGTCCGCATCTCCTCCCGCCGCCGGCGGGAGAGGCGGTCGGAGGTGGCTTCGACCACGCGGCGCACCTCGTCAGGCGACAGCCCGTCGCGGGCCATCACCAGACGCACCAGGGGATCGTCCAGCAATTCGTGCAGCTTCGGCTCGCGGATGTGCTCGCTCATGGCAATGCTTCCTCACAGAAAATCGGCGCCCGTCTTGACGCAGGCGTCCGAACGGTCCTGCCGCCCGTCGGAGCGGCGAGCGATTAATGCTCCACCTGGATTACAGGCACATGTCCGGACGGAGTCCTTTTCGGGATGCGGCCACAGAAGTACCTCCGCCGGGCAGCATTGAAACAGAAACGCCCCGGACGGATGGTCCGGGGCGCCTGCATTTCCGCCTGATCGTTCGGGATCGGGCTACTGGTTCATGCTGTCGAAGAACTCGTTGTTGGTCTTCGAGGATTTCAGCTTGTCGACCAGGAATTCCACGGCGTCCTGGGTGCCCATCGGGTTCAGGATGCGGCGCAGGATCCACATCTTCGCCATGGCGCCGCGGTCCACCAGCAGCTCCTCCTTGCGGGTGCCCGACTTCTGGATGTCGATGGCCGGGAAGACGCGCTTGTCGGACAGCTTGCGGTCCAGCACGATCTCGCTGTTGCCGGTGCCCTTGAACTCTTCGAAGATCACCTCGTCCATGCGGCTGCCGGTATCGATCAGCGCCGTGGCGATGATGGTCAGGCTTCCGCCCTCCTCGATGTTGCGGGCGGCACCGAAGAAGCGCTTCGGCCGCTGCAGGGCGTTGGCGTCGACACCGCCGGTCAGCACCTTGCCGGACGACGGCACCACCGTGTTGTAGGCGCGGCCGAGGCGGGTGATGCTGTCCAGCAGGATCACGACGTCGCGCTTGTGCTCGACCAGCCGCTTCGCCTTCTCCAGCACCATCTCCGTCACCTGGACGTGCCGGGTCGCCGGCTCGTCGAAGGTGGAGCTGATGACCTCGCCCCGGACGGAGCGGGCCATGTCGGTCACCTCTTCCGGCCGCTCGTCGATGAGCAGCACGATCAGATAGACCTCGGGATGGTTGGTGGCGATGGAGTGGGCGATGTTCTGCAGCATCACGGTCTTGCCCGTGCGCGGCGGAGCGACGATCAGGGCGCGCTGGCCCTTGCCCAGCGGGGCCACCAGGTCGATGACCCGGGTGGTCATGTCCTTCTTCTTGGCCGTGGGATCGACCTCGACCTCCAGCTTCAGCCGCTCATCCGGGTAGAGCGGCGTCAGGTTGTCGAAGTTGATCCGGTGCCGCACCTTCTCCGGCGCGTCGAAGTTGATGGAGTTGACCTTCAGCAGGGCGAAGTACCGCTCCCCATCCTTGGGCGCGCGGATCTGGCCTTCCACCGTGTCGCCGGTGCGCAGGCCGAAGCGGCGCACCTGGCTGGGGGAGACATAGATGTCGTCGGGGCCCGGCAGATAGTTGCTCTCCGGCGCGCGGAGGAAGCCGAAGCCGTCGGACAGGACCTCCAGCACGCCTTCCCCATAGATGGGAACGTCGTTGTCGGCGAGCTGCTTGAGAATCGCGAACATCATGTCCTGCTTGCGCAGGGTGCCGGCATTCTCGATCTGGAGCTCCTCCGCGAATGCGAGAAGCTCGGCGGGCGTCTTGGCCTTCAGGTCCTGAAGATTCATCGGGGTCCGGTAGTACGGTTGGGCAATGCGGGAGGGTGGCAGGTGGGTTGGACCCTGGCCGGGTCCGGGGCGGGCTGGACCCGATCGAACCGGCTATGATCCGGCGGAGCAGGTCAGCGAAGGTGTCGGTGATCAGGCCTCGGTAACGCCGCCCCTGGGAAGGGCGCCGGAGAGTGCGTTAGACTCTCGGTAGGAACGGGCCTGTAGCCATGCAGATGGTTACCCCAGCTTCCAATCCAAGTCAAAAACAAAAGCAACACGTCCCAATTCCCGGCAAACCGATGCTTTCGCCGGAAAACGGATCGGAGGGAGCATGATTTGAGCCGGATCAATGCGGGCCCGCCCGCAGCCGTCTAGAAACGAGGAAGATCGACCGGAAGACCGCGGAGCCCTTGCCATGGACAGCCTGAACCCTGCGCCGAAGACGGAGCCCGCCCCCTGGCATGCCCTGCACCGGGACGATGTCTACCGCCAGCTCGACAGCGGACCGGAGGGGCTGCATCCGGAGGAGGCGGCCCGGAGGCTGGAACGGCACGGGCCGAACCGGCTGACTCCGCCGGCCCCTGTCTCGTCCCTGCGGCGCTTCCTGCGCCAGTTCGCCAGCGCGCTGATCCTGATCCTGGTGGCGGCGGCCGTGGTGATGGCGATGCTGGGCGACTGGGTGGATGCGGCGGTGGTGGCGGGCGTCGTCCTGATCAACGCCGCCATCGGCTTCATCCAGGAGGGCAAGGCGGAGAAGGCCATGGAGGCCATCCGCAACATGCTGAGCCCCCAGGCCAGCGTGGTGCGCCAGGGCGCGCGCCAGCCCATCCCGGCGGAGCATCTCGTACCCGGCGACGTGGTCCACCTCGCCTCCGGCGACAAGGTGCCGGCCGACCTGCGGGTGGTGGAGGCGCGTGGGCTCCAGGTGCAGGAGGCGGCCCTGACCGGCGAGAGCCTGCCTGTGGGCAAGCACACCGACCCGGTGGCGGAGGATGCCGCTCTGGGCGACCGCCGCTCCAGCCTCTATTCCGGCACGCTGGTGGCGCGGGGACAGGCGGTCGGGGTGGTGGTGGCCACGGGCGACGCCACGGAGATCGGCCGCATCGGCGCGCTGCTGGCACGGACGGAGCAGGGCGAGACGCCGCTGATGGCCCAGCTCGGCGCGTTCGGGCGCTGGCTGACCGCCGCGATCCTGGGACTGGGGGCCGCGACCTTCGCGGTCGGGGTGCTGTTCCGCGGCTATACGGCGGAGGAGATGTTCGGGGCCGCCGTCGGGCTGGCCATCGCCGCGATCCCGGAAGGGCTGCCCGCCATCATGACCATCACGCTGGCCATCGGCGTCACCCGCATGGCCCGGCGCAAGGCCATCATCCGCCGCCTGCCGGCGGTGGAGACGCTGGGGGCGGTCAGCGTGATCTGCACCGACAAGACCGGCACCCTGACCCGCAACGAGATGACCGTCCGCTCCGCCCGGACGGCCGTGAAGAGCTATGCGGTGGAGGGCACCGGCTATGCCCCGACGGGTGCGGTGCTGGATGGCGGCGGCACAGCCATCGACGACCCGCTGCTGACCGAACTCGCCCGCGCCGTCCTGCTGTGCAACGACGCCCGCATCTTCCAGGGGGATGATGGCTGGGGCGTGGAGGGCGACCCGGTGGACGGGGCCATGCTGGCCTTCGCCGGGAAGCTGGGCATGGAGCGGCGGCCCGTCCTGGCGGCCTATCCCCAGCTCGATGCCGTCCCGTTCGAGAGCGACCGGGCCTATATGGCGACGCTGAACGGTACGCCCGACGGCCATTCCGTGGCCTATGTGAAGGGCGCGCCGGAAGCGTTGCTGCGGCGCTGCGCGGCCGAGATGCACGCCGACGGCCCCCGTCCGCTGGACCGGCAGCGCTGGCTGGACGCCGTGCATGGGGAGGCGGCGGAGGGACGGCGGCTGATCGCCGTGGCCTGCAAGCTCATGCATGACGCCGCAGGGCTGGACCCGGCGGAGCTGGATGAGGGGCTGGTCCTCCTGGGGCTGGTCGGGCTGATCGATCCCCCGCGGGAGGAGGCGGTGCTGGCCGTGGCCCGGTGCCGGGAGGCCGGCATCGAGGTGAAGATGATCACCGGCGATCACGGCGCCACCGCCAAAGCCATCGGGGAGGCGGTCGGGCTGACCGGCGGGGTGGTGACGGGGCCGGAGCTGGACCGGATGGACGATGCCGCCCTGGCCCGTGCGGCGGAGGAGAACGCCGTCTTCGCCCGCGCCACGCCGGAACACAAGATCAAGCTGGTGGAGGCGCTGCGCCGGGGCGGGCGCATCATCGCCATGACCGGCGACGGGGTGAACGACGCCCCGGCCCTGAAGCGGGCGGATGTCGGCGTCGCCATGGGGGCGAAGGGCACGGAGGCCGCGAAGGAGGCATCCGACATGGTTCTGGCCGACGACAATTTCGCCACCATCGTCCATGCGGTGGAGGAAGGCCGCACCGTCTATGACAATCTGCGCAAGGCCCTGATTTACATTCTGCCCACCAGCTTCGGACAGGCGGGGGTGATCGTGTTGGCGGTGCTGCTGGGCACCATGATGCCGATCACGCCCACCCAGATTCTGTGGGTCAACATGGTGACGGCGGTGACCCTGTCCATCAGCCTGGCCTTCGACCCGGCCGAGGCCGACCTGATGCGCCGCCCGCCCCGCCTGCCCGGCACGCCGCTGCTGACCCCGTTCCTGGTCTGGCGGGTGCTGTTCGTCTCCGGCCTGATGGTGGCCGGGGCGGCCTTCATCTTCGCCCGCGCCATGGATGACGGCCGGGCGGTGGAGGAAGCGCGGACCCTGGTGGTGAACGCCATTGTCCTGTTCGAGGTGGCCTATCTGTTCAACTGCCGCGCCCTTTACGGCAGCGCGCTGCGTATGGGCGTGCTGTTGGGCAACCGGCTGGCGCTCCAGGCCGCGGCGGGGATCATCGTGCTGCAACTGGCTTTCACCTACGCCCCGCCCCTCCAGACCCTGTTCGACACGGTGCCGGCCCGGCCCCTGGACTGGCTGTGGCTGGCCGGGCTGGCATTGCTGCTGTTCCTGGTGGTGGAGGGCGAGAAGCGGCTGTTGAGCGGTGCTGCCCGCCGGGCACGGACCGGAGGGTGAGTCCAGCCCGGACCTACTACCCCTTCTTTGCGGACCGGCCCGCGGAACAGATGAGGCGGCATCCACGTTCGTTCGGCATGCCGAACCCAGCTTATTTCCGCATGCGTGCGATCCTGCTGGGGCTTCTGTGCTGCCTGATCGCAGCGTGTTCCAGCAGTAGCCCCGGCCCGACCCCTGCCAGCCTGACCGCTGCCCGAACCGCCCAGGAAAGCCTGGACCGGGTCAGGGCCGCTCAGATCGCCGGCCCGCAACTGACCCATCTCGACCGGCTGGTCGCCATGGCCGATGTGGCCTGGGAACGTGGGGAACGGCGGCAGGCCCAATTCTATGCGGAAGAGGCGCTGGCGACCCTGCGCCTGGTGGAAGCCATGTTCGCCGCCGACGCGGCGCGGGTGGAGCGGGACACGGTGCATTCCACCATCGTCCGCCTGCGCGAAGAGGTGGGGCTTGGACGGCCCCAGCCGCCGACGCCGGCGATCCAACAGCCTGCGGCCCAGCCCCCCGTACAGCCCCCATCCCGCGGCTCGGCCGGAGGAGTGCAGCCATGATCCGCCTGTTCCCGGACCATTCCGCCCGTCACAAGCCCTTTCTGGCCGTCGGGTTCGCCGCGGCGCTGCTGGTTACCGCCTGTTCCTCGAAACCGGACAGCTATCAGCCCCTGAACGATCTGCGTGCGGAGGTGCAGAAGCTCCGCCAGACCAACCTGCCGTCCCTGGCTCCCACGAGCTTCGCGGAGGTGGAGGTGGCCCTGTCCCGGGCGGAGGGCGCACTGGGCGATGTGGAGATCGAGGAACTCCGCCATCTCACCGCCCTGGCGGAGATCCGCCTCGCCACCGCCCGCGCGGAGGGGCAGACGGCCGCGTCGCGGGCGGAGCGCGACCAGTTGCTGGAGGAACGGCGCAGCATCCTGGGCCGCGCCCGCCAGCGTGAACTGGGTGCCGCGCAAGGCGAGGCCCCGACCGGAGACGAGGCGAGCGCGCTGCCGCCAGGACCGGAGCTGAATGAAGGCGAGCCGCAGTAACGGCGGATCGCCTCCAGCTCCGCCGTCAGCGGTAGTTCTGCACGTAGGTGCGGGTGCGGGTCAGCAGGGATTCCCAATAGCCGACCAGGGCCTGATGCTGCTCCACCGTGCACGGGCCCTCGCGCCCCAACTCCACCCCCAGCTCCCAGATGCCGCGGATGCGCGACATGTTCCGGGCCAGGTCGTAGTGCTCATACCATTGCAGCAGCTCTTCCCGGTCGGGACGACGGCCGAAGCCGCAGGTCTCATTGAAGCCCTGCAACTGGCCGGAGACCAGCACCAGCTCCCCATGCACCTCGTAATCGGCCTGAACCTGCCCCAGCGTGCCCGGCGGAAGCAGCGAAGGCTGGGCCGGTTGCCGCGCACCCGGCGGAGCCGCGCCGCTGGAGCGTTCCCGGTCATCCTGCGGAACGGTCAGATCCGGGGACGGGATGGCGGCGGACTGGGATCGGGTGCCATAGGGATCGGGCTGCGGCTGGACGGCCGGCGCATTTTCCGCGGCAGGCGCGGCAGGCGGCCCCAGACGCACGGGTCCGCCCGCGGCGGAGCCCATTCCCTGCCCCGACGGCCCGGTCTGCGCCAGGGCGGGGGAGACGACAAGCGCCGCGAGACAGGTCAGGGCCAAGCCCAGTGTCCGGGCGCACACGGCCTTGCATGTCCGCATGGGTTCTTCTGCTCCTTTTCCTCATCGCGGCACCGTTACCGGTGTTGTGCGCTGCGGCAAGCGCTCAAAAGTGGCGGTTTTGGCCAGTAGAAGGAAGGGAACTAACCCTTGAGAACCAATAATCACCGGCCGTAACGCCCGTCCGCGCAATCAATTCCCGGCACGCGCCGCTGTCCTCACCCAAGGAACAGGAGTCTGGGCACTCCGCTCCGCATTAGAATGCCCATCATGAAGATTCCAAGAAATTGCCTTTTTGTGCTGCTCACATGGCAGCTTCTTGCCGCCAGCCCTGCGGCAGCCGCCGGCATCTGCCCGGTGCCGGAGTTGGCCGGTCCGAGCACGGCGGATGCGGAGTTCATGAGCCGGTCCCGCGAGGCGCTGGACATGTACGAGGCCTGCCTGCGGGAGCATGCGGAGGTGCTGGCGCTGTTCGACGCCGACGCGGCCTTCCGGCTGGAGCTTCAGCGCGAGGCCGCGGCCCGGCTGAAGCGCACGCTGGATGCCTGGATCCGCGCCCAGCAGGATGCGGAGGAACGCCGGCCCGCCCTGTAGCCTTTCAGTGGCCTTGGCCGTGCAGGCGCTGGAACGCCAGGAATTCTCGCCTCGTCTTCGGCCCGTAGGTCTCGAACGCCGGGTCGGGATTGTCGCGGTAGGCGTGGCGGATGCGCTGCACCGTGTCGTTCTCCGCCCGCTTCAGGAAACGCGGCCCATCCAGCCCGTAGACCTTCAGCCCGTTCAGCCCGAATATTCTGGCCTTCAGCTCCGGCGTCAGCTCGGGATAACCGTACTTCTCCCGCAGCTCCGGGGCGATCTGGAAGGCGCGGAAGGCCTGGATCTGGTCCTGCGGGCTGCCGTACCAGATGCTGTCCGTGCCCCAGAGGAGATTGTCCGGCCCGACCGCCTTCAGCAGCTTGCCGATGCCGTGGGCCGCCTGGGTCGGGTCGCGCAGCATCAGGAAGCGCCAGGTGCTTCCCAATTCCGCATGGACGTTGCCGCCGGGGCCGATCCCGGCCTGTTCCAGGCTGCGCACCAGCGTGTCGATGCCGCCGCGGTTGCCGGGATCGTACGGCCCCTCCTCGATGTCGGGGTCGTAGCCGGCATGGTAGATCAGGAAGCGGACATCCGGGTTCGCCGCCGCCGCCGGTCCCACATCGGCGCAGGTGGAGAATTCATAGCCCTGGTCGCTGAAGGGGATGCCCTTGTGGATGGCGATCAGCGGCACGCCGAGCCGCTTCGCCTCGTCGATGAAGGCCTGACCAACGGGGCTGTCCAGCCGGAAGCCGCTGGCCGGTCCCTGCGGCCCGAACTGGGTATAGGTCTTCCAGGCAGCGATAGGATATTCCGCCAGGGCGGATTCCATGGGCTTCAGCCCGTCGGGCACGTTGGGATTGATGGGACAGTGCAGCAGCAGCCGGTCGGTGCCGTCCAAGGCCTTGACCAGGGCGCGCGTAGCCGCCGCCTCCTCCATGGTCAGGGGCTGGCGGTCATAGGGGGCCGGCACGAAGCTCAGCACCATCATGTCCGTGTCCGAATCGAGGAAGATGTCCTTCACGAACCGGTCGGCATTGAAGCAGCGCAGATAGTCCAGCGCCTCCCCCGTCGCAGCGTCGCAGCCGGCATTGGGCAGGGAGGCGAGCGGGCGCGCCCCCTCCGGCAGCTTGCCGATCCAGGCGCCGGTGGGGTTCACATGGTGGCCCTGGACGTCGAAGATGAATTCCCGCTTGGCCAGCGCCGCCTCGGCGACCTGGGCATCCAGCCCGGCCTCATTCGGCAGGTCGAACCAGCCGCCGGTGCGTCCGGCCGCGGCATGGGCCCGGTTCAGCGCCAGCAGCGTGGTCGCCGCCCCGCAGGCGCCGGTCAGGAAGCGGCGACGCGGCAGGTTCAGCCGCCGCGCATTCTCTCCCGCCGCCCGGTGCGCCTCCTCCACCGCCTTGACGATGTGGGGCGGCAGGGCGATGGGGGCGAACTCCCCGTTCGTCGTGGTATCGATCTTGACCGGCAGGCGGGCGCCGTCCGGGTCGAACTGGCTGCTGGGCATGGTCATGGGCAGGCATCCTCTCCCTGGAGCCGGCCCGCCGTTCCCGCGGTTTCAGCCGGCGTAGATGTCGTCCATGTCCAGGGTGACATCCAGGCGGGTAAGGTCAAGCTCTCCCTCGTCGGTCAGGGTCTCCCTGATCCAATCCTCCCCCTCCCGCCGGTCCAGCTCCACCCGGCGCTCCTCCACATCGACCAGCAGGATGTACTGAACCGATGGGATCAGGGCGTAGTCCGCGCGCTTCTTCCTGCTGTTGGTCTTCCCAGGCGATGAACTCACCAACGCCGACCAGCACCCGCTTGTCCGCCTTGCGCATCGCCAGCCCCGATCCGGTCCCAGGAACAGAGCCAGCGTAGCATGCCGACGCTCTCCGCCGAAGCCGGCGTCAGAACCGCCACTACGGCTCCGACGCCGGCCGGATGCCTGTCACCACTGGAAAGCGACAGGCACGTGGTCCGCAGCAAAAGGCAAGTTGCTGTAACCAACGGGATTGATGGCCGCCGGCATCGGATTGGTGGTCACCAGATAGTCGATGGCATAGCCGCCCTGGTGGGTGGCATAAGGCGCATTGACCGCCGCATTGCCCGCGATGCCTGCCAGAAGCGCTGCGGAACTGGTGTTCCAGTCCCCAAGGCAGGCCCAAGGCGCGCCCATCGGGGCTGCAGCAGCAACGCCGGCATAGGCCGCCTGACCATATGCCACGATCTGCGGCCCGGTCGCACTGAAGACCGACGGGGCATGCAGGTTGCCGATGGTCCAGTTGGCTCCGGCCAGATTGACTCCAATACCCAGGATCGGTCGAAGAGCCCCGGCGCCTACGCCTGCAATGGCGGGAGCGGCATTCAGGAACAGATTGGTGGGCGTTATCCGGGTGAGGATCGCCAGACTGTACTGCGTGCTGGGGTTCGCCCAATGATAGATTTCGTAGACAAGGGGACTGTCTGCGGTCCCGAAGTTGACGAGCGCCTGCTGCACCCCGGCGACACCGGTCGGCGTGAAGTTGTAGAGAGCCTGCCCGCATTCCTGGACGCACAGCACGTCGGGATCGGTGGCGGTCAGCATCTGCCTCATATAGGTCCAGTTGCCGCCACCAAGCATGTTCCAGGAGACTACGCGGGGCATATGACTCTCCATCTCGAATGATGCGATCAGCCGTCGGGGCTAATTCAGGTAGACTGCATCATCCGATCTGGCGAGTGCTTGTCAATCTGCATACGCAACCGGGATATGAAACTTTCATATACCTCCCTGCGTGCAGGTCACCGACAACTCTGGGCAGGGGCAGGCGCAACCCGCCAACAGGTCATCCCCGGCCGCCAAGAGCGAGGGCCCGCAGCCGGTACAGCTCCTCCAGCGCCTGTTTCGGGGACAGGTCGTCGGGGTTGACGGCCTTCAACGCCTCTTCCACCGGGGACGGTTCCGGGTCCGCAACAGGCTGGGCGCTACGCGGGGGCGGGCGGTTCAGCAAGGCGCTGAACAGGGGCAAATCTTCGGCAAGGCGGGAGACGGCGCCGGCCTGATCGCCCTTCTCCAGCACCTCCAGAACCTGTTCCGCCCGCGAAACGACCGGCTTCGGCAGGCCGGCCAGACGGGCCACGTGGATGCCGTAGCTGCGGTCGGCCGATCCCGCCGCCACCTCGTGCAGGAACACCACCTCCCCCTTCCACTCCTTGATCCGCATGGTATGCGGGCTCAAGGCCGGGAGCTTGCCGGCCAGCGTGGTCAGCTCGTGATAGTGGGTGGCGAACAGGCCGCGGCAGCGGGTCGCCTCGTGCAGGTGCTCCACACAGGCCCAGGCGATGGACAGCCCGTCGAAGGTGGCGGTGCCGCGCCCGATCTCATCCAGGATCACCAGCGACCGGGATGTGGCCTGGTTCAGGATCGCCGCCGTCTCCACCATCTCCACCATGAAGGTGGAGCGGCCGCGGGCCAGGTCGTCGGCCGCACCGACGCGGCTGAACAGCCGGTCGACGACGCCGATGCGGGCGCGGCGGGCCGGCACGAAGCTGCCCATCTGGGCCAGCACGGCGATCAGGGCGTTCTGGCGCAGGAAGGTGGATTTACCGGCCATGTTCGGGCCGGTCAGCAGCCAGAGCCGCTGCGCCGGCGACAGGTCGCAATCGTTGGCGACGAAACTCTGGGCGTCGGCGGCGACACTCAGCGCCTCCTCCACCACCGGATGGCGGCCGCCCTCGATCCGGAATTCCAGGCTGGAGTCCACCTCCGGCCGGGTCCAGTCGCGGGTCGCCGCCAGCTCTGCCAGCGAGGACACCACATCCAGCCCGGCCAAAGCGCGGGCCGCCAGCGCCACCCCATCGGCCTGGTCCAGCACGGCGCGCACCAGCTTCTCGAACAGCTCCAGCTCCAGCGCCAGGGACCGGTCCCCGGCCTCCGCCACCTTGCGCTCCAGCTCCGACAGCTCCACCGTGGTGAAGCGCACGGCTCCGGCCATGGTCTGGCGGTGGATGTACTGCTCCCGGTTGGCGCCGGACATCAGCTTGTCGGCGTGGGTGGCGGTGACCTCGATGAAATAGCCCAGCACATTATTGTGCTTGATCTTCAGCGTGCCGATCCCGGTCTGCTCGGCATAGCGGGCCTGGAGGTTGGCGATGTGGCGGCGGCTGTCGTCGCGGAGGTCGCGCAGCTCATCCAGCCCGGCGCTGAAGCCGCGGGCGATGAAGCCGCCGTCGCGGGCGAGCAGCGGCAGGTCCGGCCCCAGCGCTTCCGTCAGGTGGCGGATCAGATCCTCATGGTCGCCCAGCTCGCGGGCAAGGCCGGTCAGGCCGCCCGGCAAAGTGGACAGCCCCTCTCCCCGCAGCCGGCCGCGCAGGGTGGCCGCCGCCAGCAGCCCGTCGCGCACCGCCGCCAGATCGCGCGGGCTGCCCCGCCCCAGCGACAGGCGGGACAGGGCGCGCTCCACATCCGGGCAGCGCTTCAGATCCTCCCGCACATCCAGGCGCAGATGCGTCTCGCCGGCGAAGAAGGCCACCATGTCCAGCCGGCCGGCGATGGCGCCGGGATCGGTGAGCGGGGCGGCCAGCCAGGCGGAGAGCAGGCGGGCGCCGCCGCCGGTCACGGTGCGGTCGATGGAGGCCAGCAGGCTGCCCTTGCGATCCCCCGTCAGGGTGCGGGCCAGTTCCAGGTTGCGGCGGGTGGCGGGATCGATCTCCATCACCTCCCCGCCGGCCAGGCGCTTCGGCGTGTCCAGGCGGGGCAGCCTGCCCTTCTGGGTCAGCTCCACATAATCGACCAGCGCGCCGGCCGCGGCCACCTCCGCCCGCGTGAACTCGCCGAAGGCGTCCAGCGTGCCGACGCCGAACAGGGACAGCAGGCGCTGGCGGCCGTTCTCGCTGTCGAAGCGGGCATTGGGCTGGACCGTCAGCCTGTCCTTCACCTCCGCCCACAGCTCGAACAGGTCGGGCGTCTGGGCCAACCGCTCGGGAATCAGCAGCTCGCCGGGCGAAAGGCGGGCCAGGGCCGCGGGCAGGCCGCCGCGGTCCACCGGCTGCAGGGTCAGCTCGCCCGTGGACAGGTCCAGCCAGGCCATGCCCACCTCCCCCGCCGCTTCCGCCAGGCAAGCCAGGTAGTTGTTGGCGCGGGCGTCCAGCAGCCCGTCCTCGGTGATGGTGCCGGGGGTGACGACGCGGATGACATCGCGGCGCACCACGGATTTGGAACCGCGCTTCTTCGCCTCCGCCGGGTCCTCCGTCTGCTCGCAGATGGCGACGCGGAAGCCGCAGCGGATCAGCCGGGACAGGTACTGCTCATGGCTGTGCACCGGCACGCCGCACATGGGGATATCCTCCCCCTGGTGCTGGCCGCGGCGGGTCAGGGTGATGTCCAGGGCGGCGGCGGCCTGGACGGCGTCGTCGAAGAACAGCTCGTAGAAATCGCCCATCCGGTAGAACAGCAGGCTGTCCGGATGCTGGCCCTTGATCTCCAGATACTGAGCCATCATGGGCGTGACGGGGCCGGTGCTGGAGGCGGTATCGGCAGCGGTGGTGCGGGCGTCGGGCACGGGCGGAACTGGACCGGTATCGGGAAAGGCGGGCCACCCTACCATCCCGGCCGCCTGCGCTCAAACCGTCGGGACGGGGGGCGGGACATCGCGGCAAGGCTTGCCTGCATTGGATTGCGGCCTAGCTTCCTGGCAGACGGGACAGGCCGGTACGGCGTCCCATGGCATCCAATTGCAGTTCCAGGGGACTGTGCATGAGCGTGGCCGAGGCCATCGGGGAATCCAACGACGCGCTGGCGGAGCGCATCGTCCAGCTTCTGGATCTCTATCCCACCCGGCGGGCAGCGGCGGCGGCGGCCGGCGTCTCCACAGACCAGATCACCCGCTATGCCCAGGGCCGCAGCGCCCCGCCCTTCGAGGTAATGGCCCGGCTGGCCCGCGGTCCCGGCGTCAGCCTGGACTGGCTTGCCACCGGCCAGGGAGAGATGCGCCGCAGTGCGGCCACCCAGTCGGCCGAGGGGCTTCCCGTGATCGGGTTGACGGCGCTGCCCGAGGGCGGCTGGTACCGGCCCCGGACGCTCGGCGTGCGCCTGCCCGCCCCGCCCGACCCGCGGCCGGAGCAGCCCCTGGCCGTGCTGGCGACGGATGACGGCCTGCTGCCGGAAGGGGTGCGGGCCGGCTTCGTCTGCTACGCCTTCCAGGGCATGGGGGCGCTGGAGGGCGATCTGGTCTATGTGGTGCGTGCGGACGGGCCGGTGGCACTGCGCCGTTACGACGGGCATCGCCCCGATGGGCATCGGCTGACCTGGTTCGATCCGGCCGGGGAAGCACAGTCGGAGGCCCTGTCCGATGAAAGGGTGGAGGCGATCTGCCCCGTGGTCATGATCCGGCGCAAATGGTAGGCGCGCTCAGTCCCCGAGCCGCCGCCTGACCTCCGCCAGCAACCCCTCGGCCCCCTGATCCACCAGTTCCAGCACCTCGTCGAAATGGTCGGCATGGCCGTAATAGGGATCGGGCACGTCCCGGCCCCTGGCGGGACCTACGGCGAAGCCCAGGAACAGGTGAAGCTTGTCCTGCGCGCCCGGCGGGCCGATGCGGGCAAGATGGGAGAGATGCCCGCGATCCATGGCCAGGATCAGGTCGAAGCGGCTGAAATCCTGCGCCCCCACCTTGCGGGCGCGGAGGTCCGAGAGGTCGATCCCGCGCGCTGCCGCATGGCGGATGGAGCGGCGGTCCGGCGGCTCCCCGACATGGTAGTCGTGGGTGCCCGCACTCTCGATCCGCACCCGGTCTTCAAGGCCGGCTTCCCGCACCTTGTGGCGGAACAGCCCGTGCGCGGTGGGGGAGCGGCAGATGTTTCCGGTGCAGACGAACAGCACGCCGACCTTGTCCTGCTGCGCCATGGGCCAGCCCCTTACTGCTCGACCCGCTGGAAGATGACGCGCTGACCCATGGGCAGTTCGTTGGCGATGCGGTCCTCCCCCAGTACCAGATAGACCGTGCCGCGGTTGGAGCTTCCCTCCGGATAGACCACGATGCGGTCCCCCTCGGCCTCATAGGTGACCCTGGTGGCCTCCCCCGCCGTGATCATGCTGTCTTCGGTGAAGATCAGGGTCTGGTTCTGCATCAGGAAGCCGATGCCTTCCGAGAGGGCGTTGCCCTTCTCCGGCACCATCTTCCAGCTTCCCACCAGGGGATTGTCCGACCCGCCATCGCAGGCGCCGAGCAGAACGGTGCCCATCAGGGCCAGGGCCATGCCGATCCGGCGCATCATTCAAGATATCCTTCCTCTTCCATCCATACCGGGCCGCCCGTCCGGCGGACCCGTCCCGCCATCAACATGGCACTCAGGCTCCCGGCTTCCCCTTGCTGGTCGAATATTCGAAATGCAGCACCTGATCGGGGTGGATCAGCGGGTGGATGGCGTGGGCGGCCATGGCGGCCTCGCTGAAGCCGCAGAGGATCAGCTTCAGCTTGCCGGGATAGGTGGCGATGTCACCCACGGCGAAGATGCCGGGCTCGCTGGTCGCACAGGTCTGCTGGGTAACGGCGATGTGGTGCTTTTCCAGGTTCAGGCCCCATTCCGCGATGGGGCCGAGGTTCATGGCCAGCCCGAAGAAGGGCAGCAGAACGTCGGCCTCCAGCACCTTCTCGTTCCCGTCCAGATCGGCGACGCGCACGCCGGTCAGGATGCCGCCGTTACCCTCCAGCCCGGCGAGCTGGTAGGGCACCACCATCTCCACCCGTCCTTGCGCCACCAACTCATCCAGGCGGGAGACGGATTCCGGGGCGGCGCGGAACTTGGCCCGGCGGTGCACCACCATGACCTTGGCCGCCACCTCCGACAGAGAGATGGCCCAGTCCACGGCGCTGTCGCCGCCGCCGGCGATGACCACCCGCTTGCCGGCGAAATCCTGCCGCCGCTTCACCAGATAGAAGACGCCGGTGCCCTCATAGGCTTCCAAATTCTCCAGCGGCGGCTTGTTGGGGCCGAAGGCGCCGACGCCGGCGGCGATCATCACCGCCCTGGCGTCGATCACCGTGCCCTTGTCCGTGGTCACCCGCCAGCCATCGCCGTTGCGCGCCAGGCCGGTGACCTGCTGGCCCAGATGGTAGGTCGGCTCGAAGGGGGCCGCCTGCTCCGTCAACCGGTCGATCAGGTCGGCGGCATCGATCGCCGGATGCGCCGGGATGTCGTAGATCGGCTTTTCCGGATAGAGCGCCGTGCACTGCCCGCCCAGCATGTCGAGGGCGTCCACCACATGGCACTTCATCTTCAGCATGCCGCATTCGAAAATGGCGAAAAGCCCGACGGGGCCGGCGCCGATGATGACGACATCTGTGCTGTGCGTGCTGCTGGACATGGGGCTGATCGCTGACCGGTTCGGAAAGGGTTGGGTTTTCCTGCCCCGAATCCTCCCCTGGATCAAGCCCCAGCGGCACCGGGGCCGCCATGCGAGCGGGGGTTGCGGCGGCAAGGCCGGATCGCCAGAATGCGCGGCTTCAGCTTGACCGGATGGCATGGATGGCCCGGACCCTGACCCTGGACTTGCGCGACGAGGCCGCGACCGCCGCCCTGGCCGCCCGTATCGGCGACGGGTTGCGCCCGCGCGACGTGGTGACGCTGACCGGCGATCTGGGGGCCGGCAAGACCGCCCTTTCCCGCGCCTTGATCCGCCACCTCTCCGGCGATCCGGAGGAGGAGGTGCCGAGCCCCACCTTCACCCTGGTCCAGACCTACGACCTGCCGGGCTTCCCGCTCTGGCATTTCGACCTCTACCGCCTGTCCGGCCCGGACGAGGTGGAGGAGCTGGGCTGGGACGAGATCCGGGCCGATGGCGTTGCCCTGGTGGAGTGGCCGGATCGGCTGGGCCCCCTGCTCCCCCCCGCCCGGCTGGAGCTGCGCCTCGCCATCACCGGCCCGGAGAGCCGCAGGGCCGAGCTGGCCGGTTTCGGCGACTGGGCGGAACGTCTGGACGGGATCACGCCATGACCGGTGCGGCGATGGAGCGGGAACCGCTGATCCGGGCCTTCCTGGCCGAGGCCGGCTGGGGGGATGCCGGCCGCATGCCGCTGGGGGCCGACTGGTCCACCCGGCGCTATGAGCGGCTGCACGGGAGCGGCGGGACCGCGATCCTGATGGACGCCCCCGCCCCCTGGACGCACCAGGTGGCGCCCTTCGTCAGGGTCTGCGGGCTGCTGCGGGCCCTGGACCTCTCCGCCCCCGCCATCCTGGCCGCCGATGCGGAGAACGGGCTGGCGCTCACGGAGGATTTCGGCGGCATGCTCTTCGCCGACCTGCTGGACCGCGGGGAACCGGCGGAGCCGCTCTACCGGCTGGCGCTGGACGTGCTGGTGCACATCCACCGGAACTTCGATCCCTCCACCAGCCTGCGCCCTTTTGACCGCGCCCTGTTCCTGCATGAGGTCGCGCTGTTCGGGGAGATGGGCGTCCCCGCCCTTGCCGGCCGGCCGCTGGACCCCGCCGCCGCGGCGGCGCTGCATGCCGCCTGGAGCGAGGTGCTGACGCCGGGGCTGGCGGTGCCGGGCAGCCTGCTGCTGCGGGATTATTTTCCCGGCAACATCATGGACCTGCCCGGCCGGCCCGGCATCCGCCGCTGCGGGCTGCTGGACGTGCAGGATGCCGGTATCGGGCCGATCAGCTACGACGTCATGTCTCTGCTGGAGGATGCCCGCCGCGATGTGCCGGAGGAGCTGAAGCAGGCCATGGTGGAGCGCTACCTGGCCGCCATGCCCGATCTGGACCGGGCGGCCTTCCTGGACAGCTTCGCCGTGATGGGCGGCATCCGCCATGCCCGCATCCTTGGCCGGCTGGCGGAGATCGTGGCCGCGAACCCGGCGGCCCCGCAACGCCGCTTCCTGCCGCGCGTATGGCGGCAGTTCCACGTGAAACTTGCCGAACCCGTGC
The DNA here is from genome assembly GCF_003568845.1 of Indioceanicola profundi. Classification (NCBI taxonomy): domain Bacteria; kingdom Pseudomonadati; phylum Pseudomonadota; class Alphaproteobacteria; order Rhodospirillales; family Azospirillaceae; genus Indioceanicola; species Indioceanicola profundi. The sequence continues at coordinate 3,034,714 of NZ_CP030126.1, forward strand.
TTGCGCCGGTCAAGCGCTGGGTGCAAACCCATGTGCCGGACAACGCACTCGACCGTATCCTTGGAGTTGAACCGAAATGACCAAGCCGACCCGCGCCATGGTGCTGGCCGCCGGGCTGGGCCAGCGCATGCGGCCGATCACCGACAGGATTCCGAAGCCGCTGGTCAAGGTGGGCGGGCAATCCATGCTGGACCATGCGCTGGACCGGCTGGAGGCGGCGGGGGTGGAGCAGGCCGTGGTTAACACCCACTGGCTGGCGGACCAGATCCTCACCCATCTGGACAGGCGCGCCCAGGCCGGCAGGGGTCCGGTCACCCTGATCTCCCCGGAGCCGGAGCTGCTGGAAACGGCGGGCGGCATCAAGCGGGCCCTGCCCCTGCTGGGGGACCAGCCTTTCTTCGCTGTGAATTCGGACATCCTCTGGCTGGACGGGCCGACCCCGGCGCTGGAGCGGCTGACCCGCAACTGGGACCCGGAGCGGATGGATGTGCTGCTGCTGCTGGCCGCCACGGTCTGGACCGTGGGCTATGACGGCAGCGGCGACTTTCACATGGACCCGGCCGGGCGGCTGAGCTGGCGGACGGAGCGGCAGTTGGCGCCCTTCGTCTATGCCGGGGTGCAGATCGCCAAGCCGGAGCTGTTCCGGGACCTGCCGGACGGCCCCTTGAGCAACAAGGCGGTCTGGCAGAAGGCGTCCGAGGAAGGCCGGCTGTTCGGCCTGCGCCATGACGGCCCCTGGTACCATGTCGGCACGCCGGAGGCGATCCCCCAGGTCGATGCCCAGATCCGCCAGCCGGCGGTGCGGTGGGTGGAGCCCTGAGCGGCGGGGCACGCCCCCGCCCCTGCTGCGGCGATGTCGCCCTTATCCCAGCTGATGCCGAAGCGCCGGGCCGCCTTCAATAGGCCCCGTCCGCCGTCTCCACCGGCGCCGTGTCCTCCCCGCCGGATGCGGGCGGGAGGGAGACCATCATGGGCTCCATCTCCTCGGCCGGGGCGTCGGGATCGGCGGGCGTCACCCGCAGCACCATCTCCTTCCCGTCGCGCAGCAGCACGGCGCGGTCGAAATCGCGCAGATCGTTGACCCGGATCAGGTTGCGCAGGGCGGCGATGTAGTCCTGCCCGCGTTCCGAATAGCGCTCGATATGGGCGGCCAGCTTGTAGCCGTCGACCGGCTGCCCCTTGCTGCGCATGGAGGCGCGCTGGCGGCGGAAATCCAGATAGGCGCGGTGGGTGTTGAGGTTGTGCATGTAGGACTGCACGCTGGACGACAGGTCCTCGAAGCTGCGGAAGCGGTGCCGCTCCCCGGCCTGCCGGTTGCGCGGCACGATCCCGCTGTGCTGCGCGCTCCAGGTGAGCTGGCCGAACAGGGCGTTGCCCTGCTGGGCGAAGCGCGACGTGCCCCAGCCGCTCTCCTCCGCCGCCTGGGCCAGCGTGAGGGAGACCGGGACGATGTCCACCCGGCGCAGCAGCAGCTTGGTGTCGACGATACCGTTGTTTTCGATGCCATATCGCCCCGCCAGCCGGGACAGCCATATCTGGTCGCGCGGGCTCAGCGTATAGCCGGCCTCCATCAGCGCATGCAGACGCTGCAGCCGTGTCCGGTCCCGCTCGATCCGCTCATTGGCCATCAGGATCAGCGGCAGCATGGTCTTCAGGAACAGGTCCTTGCGCTCGTCCGGGGAGACCATGTCGGCCATGTCGCGCGGCATGCTGGCCAGCCGCAGGCGGGGCACCGGAAGATCGCCCTTCCGGACCGCCTCGATCCGGTAATCCTGGCTGCGGAACATGGTCAGCAGGGTGGGCGCGTCAAGGCGCACCTCGGCGACTTCGGTTACGGCCGCCTCCTCAGCCGGTTCTCCCAGTGGCGCCACGGGCGTTCCCTGGGCGGCCAGATCGGCCATGCGGACCACCGGCGCCTTGACCGTACGGTCGAAGGGCAGCTTACCGGTTCCGGCGGCACTCCACATCGTCAGCGGCGCGCCCACCAGCAAAGTCAGCGCAATCGCGCAGAGCGTGGGCCATCGGGGGCCGTTACGGCCCTCCATCTCCATCGGCATGAGCAAACGCTCCGTCCCTATTCCAAGCCTGGGGATTCGGGCGGTGCCGGGGGTGGAACCCGTCTGCCTTCATCCAGTGCCGGAACCGCAGTCCGGTCGTCCGCCCCATCTCACCCCAGCAGCCTGGCTCCAGCCCCGAAGACGGGGCCGCCTCCCCAGGTGCCGCCGGCCTGCCTGCCGTTGGGCGGCATGCAGGGTATGGGCGGCTGCCCGGCTGCTCAATGGTTCGGACCTAATGGTACGATCCCAGGGAACGATGAACGCACCGGTGTCAGACCGGTGAATGGCAGGTCCGACATGCACGGACTCCGCCTCGATCCTTCGATCCCCGACCTCTCGGTACCTTCCCAATCGGGCCTCTTTATGGCAGGCCCGAAGTGGGTAGGTGGGGGCAGACTACCGGATCTGCCGGACTTCGACAACCTCCGGAATGTAGTGCCTCAACATGTTCTCAATCCCAGCCTTTAGGGTAGCTGTCGAGCTCGGGCAGCCGGCACAGGCTCCCTTCATGGCGAGATAGACCACGCCCTTGTCGAAACCGTGGAAGGTGATGTCGCCGCCATCCTGCGCCACGGCCGGGCGCACGCGCACATCCAGCAGCTCCTTGATCTGGGCGACGACCTCGTCATCATCCTCGCTGGCCACATGGCCGTCATCGGCCTCGTCCAGCAGCACGGGGCGGCCGGCGGCGAAATGCTCCATGATCGCGCCGAGGATGGAAGGCTTCAGCAGGTACCAGTCGCGCCCTTCCTCCTTCGTCACAGTGACGAAGTCGGAGCCAAGGAAGACCCGGGTGACACCCTCCACCTCGAACAGACGCTGCGCCAGGGGGGAGCGGTGGGCGCCGCCGGCGTCGGCGAAATCCGCCGTGCCGCGGCCCAGCACTTCGCGGCCGGGCAGGAACTTCAGCGTGGCCGGGTTCGGGGTCTCTTCGGTCTGAATGAACATGGCGACTGCACCTTCTTGTCTCTGCCGCCGCCCGTGCCGGCATGAAGCGCGGAGCTGATGCCGATGGCGCGCGGTGGCGGTTGACATCGAAAGTGGGCAGTATGCCGGCAGAGATCAAGTTTCCTACCGCGGCATGGCCGGAATGCCAGCCATCCCGGTTACCGGACCGGGCAGGACGGACGGATCGGGAACAGGCGCCATGGCCGATGCGGTTGAACAGGGCGAAGAGGTCAGAACCCCGGGTGGAAGCGTGGTCTTCGAGCCGTCGCCGCGGGCGGCCCGCGCCATGGCCTGGCTGCTGACGGCAGGATCGGAGTCGGCCAATCTGTCTGACCTGCTGACGCTGCTGGCCGGGCATCTGCGCGATGTCGGCGCCCCGCTGGATCGGATGACCCTGCATATCCGTCTTCTTCATCCGCAAATCCGCAGCCTGATCTATGTCTGGCGCTCGGGCGAGCAGGCGGTGGAGGTGATCGAGCGCAAACATGGGGTGGAGCTGACGCCCGCCTTCCGGAACAGCCCCATCGCCGCCATCACGGAGGGCGGGGCGGCAGGCGTGCATGTGCCCATCGGCCGCGTCCCGCCGCCCTATCCCTTCGAAATCCTGGACGAGTTGAAGGAGCAGGGCTTCACCGATTACGCTGCCATGGCCATGACCTTCTCCAGCGGCCGCCGCAACGTGGCGACCTTCGCCAGCAGGGCGCGGGAGGGGTTCAGCACGGACGACCTGACGCTCCTCTACGACATCCTGCCCGCGCTCAGCTCCTTGGTGGAGGTACGGGCCCTGCGACTGCTCACCACAAACCTGCTGGACGTCTATGTGGGGCGGGAGGCCGGGCAGCGCATCCTGAACGGCGATATCCGGCGCGGCACCGGCCTCACCGTTTCCGCCGTGCTCTGGTACTGCGATCTCCGGGGCTTCACCGGCCTGGCGGACCGGTTGCCCATCGACCAGCTCATCGCCCTTCTGAACAACTATTTCGACATTATGGGCGGCGCTGTCGCGCGGCGCGGGGGCGAGGTGCTGAAATTCATCGGCGACGCCATGCTGGCCATCTTCCCCGTCGGGGAGGGGGACGGCGAGGTCCGCCACAAATGCGCCCTGGCCCTGGATGCGGCAGAGGAGGCCATCGCCGGCATGCGCCGCATCAACGCGCAACGTGCCGCCTGGGGCCAGCCGCAGCTCGGCGCCGGCATCGCCCTGCATCTGGGCGACGTGCTGTACGGGAATATCGGGGCCACCGACCGGCTGGACTTCACCGTGATCGGCCCGGCCGTCAACCTGGTGACCCGGCTGGAGGAACTGACCCGCAACCTGGACCGCCAGCTCCTGACCTCGGCCGAATTCGCCCAGGCCCTGGCGGACAGCGACCGGGCCGACGCCCTGACCAGCCTTGGCCAGTACCCGGTGAAGGGGCTGGGCTATCAGGTTGAGGTGTTCGGCCGGTCGGAAACAGCGCGGGCGCGGTAACGGCGCTCCGCCATTATTCTCAATCCGGCGTGGAAGGAGCGAGCCCGCCATGAAACCGGACCATCCTTTCCGCCGCACAGAGCCATCAAGCTATCTTCTATTTCGCTTTATGATGTGGCTCTGGCAGCCGCATGCACACTGGCTCTCTGCCTCATAAAGTCCTCATCCTATTGGTCCTGTGGTCGGCTTCTCCGCTCCACGGGGCAGGCTCGGCCGGCGGTGCGGGAGCAGATTTCGTCGGGTGAGGCGGCTGCCCGGACATCGCGGACCAGATTGGTTAGACCCTCGATGAAGTCGGCGTGGGTCCCGACTTCCGGCACGGCCACGAAGTGGGGCACGCCGCTGCGCAGGGCGAAATCCCGGTAATCCCGGCCGATCCCCGGCAACTCGCCGGAGCCGCCGGAGACGGAGCTGATCGGGACCAGCACAAGCGGAACCCTGTCAAGGCCGGCCCGCTCAATCTCCGTTTCCACCGTGGAGCCGATGCCGGTCCGCAGGCCGGCCAATGGCTCATGGCAGAGCGCCCAGTCCAGTCCGGGCATGGCCAGCGCGTCCATGATGGCCTCCGCAGTCCGTTCGCACTGCCGGCCATAGGCACCATCGCCCCGATGCGGCAGGCCCCGGGCGGAGAACAGGAGGCGGGGGGTCCCGTGCGCTGCTGCCGCGGCCAGCCCCCAGCGCGCCAGATTGGCGACGCCGCGCACGAAGCCCGGTTCGACAGGGAAGCAGCAGATGGTGCGCGTCGGCTTCTCCAGCCCCGCCGCCAGCGCCGCCCGTCGCCAGTCCCGCAGGGCGGAGCCGGTGAAGGTGGCTGAGAATTGCGGGCGGAGCGGCAGCAGGACCAACTCGTCCGGGTTCCAATCCTTGACCGCCAGGGCCGTTTCGCTGCTTCGCGGGTGCCAGTAGCGCATGGCCACGAAGGTGCGGACCTCGCCCTCATCCCACAGGGCTTCCTCGAGTGCCCTGGCCTGCGCCTCCGTGCCCGCCAGGATGGAGCTGACGCCAGCCCCGCCGCCCTTCGCCAGCCGGCGCGCGGACAGGTGGGCTGCCAGGAAGCGCAGCGGTTGCGGCAGGCGCAGGATGGCCGGATCGTGGAACAGGTTGAACAGGAACGGCCGCACGGCATCCGGCCCATCGGGCCCGCCCGTATTCAGCAGCACCACGGCGACGCGCCGCCGGCGATCCTGCCGCGACACGCCAAGCCCGGACATCAGGGGCTCACCGGCGGGTTTGAAGGGGGCGGGCAGGCTCACCATCGGCCTCGACAAGGGCGGAAGCCTTCAGTCTCCAGCGCCTGCCGCCGCAAATCAACCACTACCGGAAGTCGCCGGACGACTCGGTATATGGGTAAATAAACCTAGAGCCGGAGGCGGGTAGGCTGAATCCGTCACCGCCCGCCGCGGATCATCTCCGCCAGCCGGCTCACATGCTCCGGCGGGGTCTCCTTGATGATGCCGTGGCCCAGATTGAAGATGAAGGGTCCGTTCCGGAATGCCCCCAGGATCGCCCCCACAGCCTCCTCCATGGCTTTGCCGCCGGTGAGCAGGAGGACGGGGTCCAGATTGCCCTGGACGCACAGGCGGGGCTGCAATCGGCTTGCAGCCCATTCCAGGGGCACCGACGGGTCCAGCGAGACGGCATCCACGCCGGTCCGCTCCACATAGCGCTCCAGATTGAGGCCGGCCTGCCGCGGGAAGCCGATCACCGGCAAGCCCGGATGCAGCTTTTTCAGTTCCTGGACGATGTGCCTAGTCGGCTCGATCGACCAGCGGTCGAACCCGGCGGCGGGAAGAGCGCCCGCCCAGCTGTCGAAAAGCTGCACGACCTCCGCACCCGCCCGCACCTGGGCCGACAGATAGGCCACGGTGGCGTCGGTCACGATGTCGATCAGCCGGCCGAACCCCTCCGGATCGCCGAATGCCCAGCGTTTCACATGCTGGTATTCCTTCGATCCGCCGCCCTCCACCATGTAGCAGGCCACCGTCCAGGGGGAGCCGGCGAAGCCGATCAGGGCCGTCTGGCGGAAATCCTGGTCCAATGCCGCCCGGATATTGGCAACCGTCTCGTAGACCGGCTGCGCCTTCGCATGCAGCCCATCCATATCCAGCCGGGCGAGGCCGGCCGCATCCCGGATCGGGTCCAGCTTCGGCCCTTCGCCCTCCGCGAATTCCAGATGCTGGCCGAGGGCCCAGGGCACGATCAGGATGTCCGAGAACAGGATCGCCGCATCCATCCCATAGCGGCGCAGCGGCTGCAGCGTCACCTCGCAGGCGAGGTCCGGCTTCCTGCACAGATCCAGGAAGCTGCCGGCCTGCCGCCGCGTCTCCCGATATTCCGGCAGATAACGCCCGGCCTGGCGCATCAGCCAGAAGGGCGGGCGCGGCTGCGCCGCTCCTCCCAGGGCTTTCAGGAAGGGCTTTTCGGTACCGGCGAGGGGGCTGGTCATCGGGCTTGGTCCACGGGTTTCGTCCACGCCCCTTTTACCTTGAGTCTCTTTGTTTAAGGAATGGGGGTGGTAGTGGGTCCTGTGGATAACGGTAATTCCGACTCTTGCCCAGATTCGTCCACAGCAAGCGGGATCGGGCGAGTTGGCCGGAAAAGCCTGTGGATATTTCCTGGGGTATCGCGTCCGGCCCCGCGCCTGCGCTAGAGTCCGGGAAAGGATGAGTCCTGGGGACTGCGGAAAATCGGCTTCCGAGTCGTCCCGGATTCACCGGCAAACCCGACAAGCCATGCCCGCTCGGCCAAAGCCATGGCACAAGGGAATGGGGAGCGGGGGGCGATTGTTGTGCCCTTGCCGTTTTTCCCGACTTATCCCCGTTCGCTCCGGAGATGCGCACCGCACATGGACCAGACCAAGATCTTCCATCTCCACCTCGTCTCCGACGCGACGGGGGAGACCATCCATTCCGTGGCGCGCGCCTGCGTCAGCCAGTTCGACCGCATCGAACCGGCGGAGCATTTCTGGAACTTGGTCCGCACGGACCGGCAGCTCGATCTGGTGATCGAGGGCATCCGGGATAATCCGGGGCTGGTGATGTTCACGCTGGTGAACGACAAGCTGCGCCGACGCCTGCAGGACACCTGCCGGGAGCTGTCGGTACCCTGCATTCCCGTGCTGGACCCGCTGATTGCCGCGCTCGGCGCCTATCTGGGCCTGGAAAGCCAGAGCCAGCCGGGCCGCCAGCATGCGCTGGACGCCGAATATTTCGGCCGCATCGACGCCATGGACTACGCGCTCAACCATGATGACGGGCAGAGTTCCTGGGACCTGCACGAGGCCGATGTGATCCTGGTGGGCGTGTCCCGCACCTCCAAGACCCCGACCTGCATCTATCTGGCCAACCGCGGCATCAAGGCGGCCAATGTCCCCTATGTGCCGGGCGTGCCGCCGCCGGCAGAGCTGGACGAGCTGAAGCGGCCCCTGGTGGTCGGGCTCACCAAGGATGCCGAGCGGCTGATCCAGATCCGTCGCAACCGGCTGCGCCTGCTGAACCAGGGGGAGGAGACCAGCTACACCGATCCGGAGCAGGTGCGGGCGGAGCTGACCGAGGCGCGGCGCTATTACAGCCGCCGCGGCTGGCCGGTGATCGACGTTACCCGCCGCTCCATCGAGGAGACGGCGGCGGAAATCCTGATGCTGCTGGCCCGCCGCCGCCCGTCGGCCGCCGCGGCAGCGGCGGCCCAGGCGGCATCCGCCACGCTGTCGACCGGCGCGGATATCGTTCCGCCGCCCGAGGAGAAGGGGCAATGAGCAACAGGCTTTCGGACGTGCCGGTGATCCTGGCCTCCGGCAGCGCCACCCGCCGCCGCATGCTGGAGCAGGCCGGGCTGGAGGTGATCGCCGACGCGCTCGCCGTGGATGAGGAGGAGGTGAAACTCTCCTGCAAGGCCGCCGGGCTGAAGCCGGAGGAGGTGGCGGAGGCGCTGGCGGAGCTGAAGGCCAGCCGGATCGCCCGCCGCTATCCCGGCGCACATGTGATCGGCGCCGACCAGATGCTGGAATGCGGCGGGGAGTGGTTCGACAAGCCTGTGGACAGGGAGTCCGCCCGCCGGCAACTCCAGGCCCTCTCCGGCCGCACCCACAGGCTGATCTCCTGCGCCGTGGTCATGCATAACGGCGCCCGTATCTGGCACCATGTGGACCACGCCACCCTGACCATGCGGGAGCTGTCACCGGAATTCCTGGACCGCTATCTCGACTCGGCCGGTCCGGCGGTGCAGGGCTCCGTCGGCGCGTATCATCTCGAAGGGCTGGGCGCGCAACTTTTCGCGCGGGTGACGGGGGACTTCTTCACCGTGCTCGGGCTGCCCCTGCTGCCGCTGTTGGATTTCCTGCGGGTCCGGGGCGTGCTGCCGCGGTAGCGGCACTGCCGGGCTTTCCCCCAATTGCCGGGCGGCTTACGATCCGGCGGAGAGGGAAGAGACAGGAAGGCGCACGGCATGATCCTCACGGGCAAGGCCAGGATTGCGGGGGTGATGGGCTGGCCCGTGGGCCATTCCCGCAGCCCGCGGCTGCACGGCTTCTGGCTGCGGCAGCACGGCATTGACGGGGCCTATGTGCCGCTGGCCGTTCCGCCCGACCGGGTGGAGCAGGCGATCCGTGCCCTGCCGGCCCTGGGCCTGCGCGGCTGCAACGTCACCGTCCCGCACAAGGAGGCGGCGCTGCGCGCCGTGGACAGGCTGGACCCGGTGGCCAAACGCATCGGGGCGGTGAACACCATCCTTGTGCATGAGGACGGCACGCTGGAAGGCCGCAACACCGACGGCTTCGGCTTTGTGGAAAATCTGCGAGAGGGCGCGCCAGGCTGGCGCGCCGATGCCGGGCCGGCGGTGGTGCTGGGGGCCGGCGGTGCGGCCCGTGCCATCCTTGTGGCGCTGCTGGAGGAGGGGGCGCCGGAGATCCGGCTGACCAACCGTACCGCGGCCCGGGCGGAAGAGCTGGCCGCGGAGATCGGCGGCCCGATCCGGATCGTGCCCTGGGAGCGACGGGCCGATGCCCTGTCGGGCGCCGCCCTGCTGGTGAACACCACGACGCAGGGCATGACCGGCCAGCCGGCGCTGGAGATCGAGCTTTCCGATCTGCCCGCCACGGCACTGGTGACGGACATCGTCTATACGCCGCTGGTGACGCCGTTGCTGGCCGCGGCGCAGGCCCGCGGGAACCCCGTCGTGGACGGGATCGGCATGCTGCTGCACCAGGCCCGCCCCGGTTTCGCCGTCTGGTTCGGACTTGATCCACAGGTAACGCCGGAACTGCGCCGCTTCGTGCTGGAGGGCGCATGACCGGGCCCGTAGGTCGCAAGAAGCGAAGCGGATTGCGACGGGCGACCGGCGGGATCGTCGCAATCCGACCTTCGGCCTTCTTGCGACCTACGGATCGAGCTATCCCGTCATGATCGTCCTCGGTCTCACCGGCTCCATCGGCATGGGGAAGAGCACGGCAGCCGGGATGCTGCGCCGGCTGGGCTGCCCGGTGCATGATTCGGACGCGGTTGTCCACAGGCTCTATGCGCGGGGCGGAGCGGCGGTGCCGCTGATCGCCGCGGCTTTTCCGGGCACTGTGAAAAACGGGGCCGTGGACCGGGTGGCGCTATCCGCCGCCGTGATGAACGATCCACAGGCTTTCCACAGGCTTGAACACATCGTCCACCCGCTGGTGCGGGGGGAGGAGCAGCGGTTCCTGCGCCGCTGCGCCATGCGCCGGGTTCCGGTCGCCGTGCTGGATATTCCGCTGCTGTTCGAGAGCGGGGGAAGGGCGCGTGTGGACCGGGTGGCGGTGGTCTCCGCGCCCGCCTTCATCCAGCGCGCCCGGGTGCTGGCCCGGCCGGGCATGACGGAGGCGAAGTTCCGCGCCATCCTGGCCCGGCAGATGCCGGATGTGGAAAAGCGCCGCCGCGCCGACTATGTGGTGCCCACCGGCCTTGGCCGCCGCAAGACCTTGCTGGCGCTGCGCCGGATCGTCACAATGCTGAAAGGCCGGCGGGGCCGGGTCTGGCCGCCGCGGGGCCATGTTCCGACAAGGATTGGTGGATAGCCCATGCGCGAGATCGTGCTGGATACGGAAACGACGGGCGTGGACGCCTTGAACGGCGACCGGCTGGTGGAAATCGGCTGCGTGGAGCTGTTCAACCATGTCGCCACCGGCAACACCTACCATGTCTACATCAACCCGGAACGGGACATGCCGGAGGAGGCGTTCCGCATCCACGGCCTGTCCAACGAGTTCCTGTCCGACAAGCCCCTGTTCAGCGAGGTGGTGGGCGAATTCCTGGAGTTCATCGGGAACGACCAGCTGGTTATCCACAATGCCGGCTTTGATATCGGCTTCATCAATGCGGAGCTGCGCCGCATCGGAATGAAGAGCCTGTCCAACCCGGTGCTGGATACGGTGGTGATGGCGCGCAAGCGCTTCCCTGGTGCGGCCGCCAGCCTGGACGCGCTCTGCCGCCGGTTCGAGATCGACAATTCCAACCGCACCCTGCACGGCGCGCTGCTGGACAGCGAGCTGCTGGCGGAAGTGTATCTGGAGCTGCTGGGCGGACGTCAGCCCGACCTGGTGCTGGCCGGGTCGGAGGCGGCACGGGATGCCGCCATCCGCGTCGAGCGCCCCCGCCGCGAACCCCGCCCGCACCAGCCCCTGCCGGAGGAGCTGGCCGCGCACGAGGCCTTCCTGAAGGGCTTCAAAGCCGCACCGCTCTGGTTCGCGGAGACGAAGGCGGAGTGACGCCGTAGGTCGGCCGCCGAGCGAATGCGAGGCTCGACATGACAGGGCCGGAAGTCGGGCTTCGCTAAGCTCAGCACCGACCTACGCCTCGACCAGCGGCAGGTCCGTCTGTGAGAAGTCGTTGCCCTTGAATAGCAGGGGGGCCCCGGCTGCCTTGGCCAGCGCATAGACGAAGCAATCCCCGAAATTCAGCGCCGCCGGATGGCGCCCGCGCCCGAAACGCTGGAAGGCTTGGCGGGCCAGCTTCGCCTGCTCCACCGTGACGGGCTCGATCATCAGGCCGAGCTGGGCGATGGCGACATCCAGTTCGCGGCCGTCAATCGTGCTGCCAACCCTGTCCACCTTCAGCGCAACCTCCATGTAGGAGGCGGCCGACAGCCTCGGGTTCGGCGCGTCGGCGATTGCCGCCATGAAGCGTTCACGCTCATCTTCTCCGGCGAGGATCGCGATCAAGGCGGAACTGTCGACGATCACCGAGGCGCCCCATCCTCGTCATAGAGCCAGCTCTCATCATGCAGGCTTGCGAGCTGTTCGGGCGTCAGGCCGGCCTTGAACCGTTCCGAGATTTCCCGGACGCGCTGCAGCCGTGCTTCCCGTTCCTCCGGGCTCCAACGGCCCTTGGCCGCCGGCATCCGCTCCAGCCGCTCCTTCAGCGAGCTTTTCACCGCATCCGCCACGGACATGCCGGTGCGCGCGGCCAGCTCTTCCGCAAGCCGGGCGGCTTCCTCGTCCTCGATGACAAGGCGGGTGATCTTGTTCATGGGTACGGCACTCCACGGACGGGCCTCAGGATAACACCCATCGCCCCGTCCGTGGAGTCGCTGCCGGGATCAGGGCAGCAGCACGGTGGAGCCGGTGGTCTTCCGGGCTTCCAGGTCGCGGTGCGCCTGGGCGGCCTCGCGCAGCGGATAGGTCTGGCGGACATCGATCTTCACCCGTCCGTCCTGGACAACGGCGAACAGGTCGTTGGCCGTGTCCACCAGCTCCTGGCGGGTGGAGGTGTAGTTCGCCAGGGACGGGCGGGTGATGAACAACCCGCCCCGCTGGGCCAGCATGTTCAGGCTGAAGGGCGGAACCGGGCCGGAGGCGTTGCCGAAGCTGACCATCATCCCCCGTGGGGCGAGGCAGTCCAGGCTGGTTTCGAACATGTCCTTGCCCACACCATCATAGACGACGGGCACGCCCTTGCCGCCGGTGATCTCCTTCACCCGCTCGACCACATTCTCCTCGCGGTACAGCACCGGATGATCGCAGCCATTGGCGCGGGCCAGCTCGGCCTTTTCCTCCGACCCCACCGTGCCGATCACGGTGCAGCCCAAGGCCTTGGCCCATTGGCAGGCGATCAGCCCGACGCCGCCGGCGGCGGCGTGGATGAGGATGGTCTGGCCGGCCTGCACCGGATATGTCCGGCGCAGCAGATACTGCACCGTCATGCCCTGCAGCATCATGGCCGCCGCCGTCCTGTCCTCCAGCCAGTCCGGCAGCTTCACCAGGCGCTCGGCGGGGAACAGCCGGGCCTCCGAATAGGCGCCGATGGGGGCGGTGCAATAGGCCACCCGGTCGCCTTGCTTCAGCTCGGTCACACCTTCGCCGACCTCCTCCACCACGCCCGCGGCTTCCAGCCCCAGGGTGAAGGGCAGCGGCTGTGGATAAAGGCCGGTGCGGTGATAGACGTCGATGAAATTGAGACCGACCGCCGTGTGGCGCAGCCGGACCTGACCCGGACCGGGGGAGCCGACCTCCACCTCCTCCCAGACCATGGCTTCGGTGCCGCCGGGGGTATGGATGCGCATCGCGTAGGGCATGGGGGCGTTCCTTACTTCAGGTGCTCGGCGAAAAAGGCGGCGGTGCGCTCATTGGCGATCCGGGCGGCTTCCGGGTCCCAGTGATTGCCGTTGGTGCGGGCGAAGGCGTGGTCCTGGTCCGGGTAGCTGTGGATCGTGACCATGCGGTTGTCCGCCAGCGCGGCCTTGATCTGGGCCTGCGCCTCCGGCGGAACGAACTGGTCCTTGCCGCCCATATGCATCAGCAGCGGGCAGTCGATGGCCGTCGCCTCGTCCAGGTTCTTCTCGATGCCGACGCCGTAATAGGCGACATTGCAATCGGCGTCGGAGCGGGTGGCCATCAGATAGGCCAGCTTGCCGCCCATGCAGTAGCCGACGGAGCCGACCTTGCCGGTAACGCCCTTGTAGCCGCGCAGGAAGTCCAGCGTGGCGACCAGATCCTCCACGCCCTTGGCCTCGCTGAAGCCCTGGTAGAGCTGGAAGGCCTTCTGCCACTCCGCCTCGGTCTGGTCGGTGAGGTTGATGCCCGGCTCCTGCCGCCAGAACAGGTCGGGGCAGATGGCGAAATAGCCCTGTGCCGCATACTCGTCGCACTGGCGGCGGATCTGGTCGTTGACGCCGAAAATCTCCTGGATCACCAGGATGCCGGGGCCGCTGCCGGATGCCGGCTCCGCCACATATGCGTAGAAACTGCCGCCATCGCCGGCCTTGATGGTCACGTCGGTCATGCCTGCCCCCCTTGGACGTTCTTCGCTGGTGGTCTCTCTCCGAAGCGCCGCCGGCATGGCCGGGGCGGGAATAGTTAACCAGGGCTGAACGATACAGGCGGAGCGGTTTGTTGTCACGGCACCGGGACCGGTGGTAACCCGATCTTCTCGAAGCATCTCCGTGGCTTGCCTGTTGCCCATCATTCCCTTTCCATGAGGAGGCGCACCATGGATGACAACGCCACCGCGACAAAGCCCAGCCTGTTCATCAGCCGCACCTCCCCCTATGCCCGCAAGGTGCTGGTGGTGGCGCATGAGAAGGGCATGGCGCACGACCTCGCCATCGTGGAGGTCGACCCCTGGACCAGCCCGGCGGAGCTGCTGGCCGCTAATCCCCTGTCCCGCATCCCCGCCCTGGCGCTGGCCGACGGCTCCGCGCTGGTGGAGAGCTGGGTGATCGCCGATTACCTGGACCATGTCGGGCCGGGTGCGAAGCTGCTGGCGCAGACGGGGCCGGTGCGGCTCGACGCGCTGAAGCTGATGGGTATCGCGCAGGGCATGATCGATGCCGCCTATACGGCCGTGCTGGAGAACCGCCGGCCGGAGGCGCAGCGCTCCGCCGACAAGCTGGCCCGCCATGCCGACGTGATCCGCCGCGCGGTGGCGCATCTGGATCAGCGTTTCACGTGGAACACGCCCGACCCGGTGGACCCGCTCGGCATGGGCGACATCGCCGTGGCCACCGCCCTCTCCTATCTCGATTTCCGCCATGCGGATCTGGGCTGGCGGGAGCTGGGGGAGAATCTGGCGGCCTGGTACGATGTGGTGCGGGAGCGGCCGAGCTTCCGCCACACCGATTTCGGCTGAGCTGCCCCTACCCCCTGATCTTCTCCCGCAAAGCCTCCGGCTCTGTCACCGGGAGGGAGCAGCTCATCTCCCGGCAGACATAGGCGGCGGCCGCCTCGTCCACCGGTCCCTTCCCCGCCGCCGGATGGCCGTCCGGCAGCGCCGTGCCCGGACCGATCGGCGTCAGGACCAGGTTGGGCTGGCTGACGGAGACGGCGGCCCGCAGCAGGTCCTGGGTATCCGGCGCATCCGGATCGCCGGCCACCACCACCTGCACCGCCTGCTCCAGCAGGTCCAGATTGTTCAGATAGTTGGTCAGGGGGAAGAAGTTCCGCGCCAGCTCCCCGCTGAAGGCCGTGACCAGCGCATCCGCCCGGTCGCGGTAGGCCTGATCGCCGGTCAGGTACCAGAGCCTGGCCAGCACGCCCAGCATGGTGCCGTTGCCGCTGGGCACGGCATTGTCCTGGGCGTTGCGGGGCCGGACGATCAGGTCCATGGCATCGTCCGCCACCAGGAAATAGCCGCCGCCGGCATCGTCCCAGAAATGCCGGTCGCAGACCGCCGCCCATTGGCGGGCCTGGTCCACATGGCTCCAATCACCGGTCACCTCGAACAGGGCCAGTGCCGCGCGGGCCATGTTGGCGTAATCGTCCAGCGTGCCGGAATGCTTCAGGATGGCGTTGCGCCAGGAATGGTGCAGCCGCCCGTTCATCTGCATGTGGTCGCGCACAAAGGCGAAGGCGGTTGCGGCGGCATCGATCCAGCGCGGTTCCCCGAACACCGCCCCTGCCCTGGCGAGTGCCGCTATCATCAGCCCGTTCCAGTCGGCTAGCACCTTGTCGTCCCAGCCGGGGCGCACCCGCCTTTCCCGCGCCTCGAACAGGCGGGCGCGTAGCGCTGCGAGCCGCCCCTCCTCCTCGTCCCCCAGCCAGTCGGGATGGCGCAGACGGTTGGGGATGTTCGTGTGCTCCCAATTGCCAGCCGCGGTGATGTCGTAGACCTCGCAGAAGCGCCCGGCGTCGGCGCCCAGCAGGCCGGTGACCTCCTCCAGGGACCAGACATAGAACCGGCCCTCCTGCCCCTCGCTGTCGGCGTCCAGCGTGGCGGCGAAGCCGCCGCCCGGCCTTTCGCCCCTGCCGGAGATCATTTCCCGCAGCACCCAATCCGCCGTTTCCCGCACCCGCGCGGCGAACAGGGGATTGCCGGTCTCCTGCCATACCGTGGTGAGCAGGTCGATGAGCTGGGCATTGTCGTACAGCATCTTCTCGAAATGCGGGACCAGCCACTCCCGGTCGGTGGAGTAGCGGGCGAAGCCGCCGCCCAGATGGTCGTAGATGCCGCCCTGGCACATCCAGGTCAGGGTGGCGGTCACGGCGGTGTGGAAATCCTGCCGGCGGGTCCGCAGCCAAGCGCGCCACAGCAGGTCGAAGATGCCGGTCTGGGGAAATTTCGGCGCGTCCCCGATACCGCCATGGACCGGGTCCACCTCCCGCAGCAGCCGGTCGGCCACCTGGTCCAGGACGGCGGGGTCCACCGCACCGCCGGGCCGGTTCTGCGCCAGCTTCTCCAGCGCGTCCTTCAGCGCGCTGACATTGCGGGCCACCTTGTCCGGCTCCTTGTGGAACGTGTCCGCCACGCCGCGCAGCACGTCCGGGAAGCCGGGCCGGCCCCATTTCGTTTCCGGCGGGAAATAGGTGCCGCCCCAGAACGGCTCCCCCTCCGGCGTCAGGAACATGGTCAGCGGCCAGCCGCCCTGCTGGCCCAGCAGGGACAGGGCGGACTGGTAGATCTGGTCCACATCCGGCCGCTCCTCCCGGTCCACCTTGATGTTGACGAACAGTTCGTTCATCAGCCCGGCGATGGCCTCATCCTCGAAGCATTCATGGGCCATGACATGGCACCAGTGGCAGGCGGCATAGCCCACGGACAGCAGCACCGGCTTGCCCTCCGCCCTGGCGCGGGCGAAGGCCTCCTCGCCCCAGGCCATCCAGTGGACCGGGTTCTCCGCATGTTGCAGCAGATAGGGGCTGGTCTCCTGCCCGAGCTGGTTGCCGGATCCGTTCGCTGCCATCGCCATGCTCCTCTCCTCTCTCGACTGTCCGCAACCCTTGCCCGGACCCTCGCCGCCGGCCACCTTTGCCCGCAGGATAGCGTCGTGTAGACTGCGCCCAATCCTGAAATCCGGCATCACGCCAGCCCCGCGCCCCGTGCGCCCGCCAGAGGACCCGGCATGAAGATCACCGTGAACATCGATTGCACGCCGGAGGAGGCCCGGACCTTCCTGGGGCTGCCGGACGTCAAGCCGATGCAGGATGTCCTGATGAAACAACTCGAGGACCGGATGAGCGCGAACATCCAGGCCATGGACCCGGAGAATCTGATGAAGACCTGGCTGCCCATGGGACTTCAGAACCTGGAGCAGATGCAGAAATTCATGTGGAACCAGATGACCACCGCCATGGGTGGCAGCAATGCCAAGGACCAGAAGAAGTGAGTGAGACAGACGTGAAGGACCCGGCCCCCTATTTCCAGACCCATGTGTTCTGCTGCACGAACGAGCGGGAGGAGGGTCATCCCCGCGGAAGCTGCAAGCTGCGGGGGCGGAGCCGCTGCGCGACTACATGAAGAAGCGGGCCACGGCCTTGGGCCTGAATGTGGGCATGCGTGTCAACGCCGCGGCTGCCTGGACCGCTGCGAGCTGGGGCCGGTGATGGTGATCTATCCGGAAGGCGTCTGGTACAGCTATAGCTCCAGGCAGGATGTGGACGAAATCCTGGAGACGCATGTGAAGGGCGGCGGCCGTGTGGAGCGGCTGATGCTCCAGCCAGCGGACAAGAAGCCGGGGGATCGGGAGGGGCGTTCGTAGGTCGGATCGAGCGGAGCGCTGATCCGACACGGTAATGAAGACCGGGGACGGTGTGTCGGATCATCGCCCTGTCGGGCTCGATCCGACTTACGGTTCCATGTTCCACGTGAAACACAGATCATGAGCACGGACACCATCTTCGCTCTGGCATCCGCCCAGGGCCGCGCCGGGGTGCAGGTGGTGCGCATCTCCGGGCCGGAGGCGGGCGCGGCTTTGGAGCGGCTGACCGGCCGGCCTCCGCCCCCGCCGCGCCAAGCCGCCCTTGCCGCCCTGCGCGATCCCGCCACTGGCGAAATCTTCGACAAGGCCCTGGTGCTCCGCTTCGCCGCCCCGGCCAGCTTCACCGGCGAGGATGTGGTGGAGTTGCACCTGCATGGCGGGCGGGCGGTGCTCACGGCGTCGACAGACACCCTGTCCGCGCTCGGCCTCAGGGTGGCGGAACCGGGGGAGTTCAGCCGGCGGGCCTTTGAGAACGGCAAGCTGGATTTGACGGAGGCCGAGGCCATCGCCGATCTGGTGAATGCCGAAACGGCGGCGCAACGGCGTCAGGCGCTGCGGCAGATGGATGGCGCGCTCGGCCGCCTGTACGACGATTGGCGCCTGCGCCTGACCCGCGCCCTGGCCCATATGGAAGCCGATATCGACTTCCCGGATGAGGATCTGCCGGACGGCATCGCCCCCGCCGTGCGGCCCGTGCTGACCGCCCTGCTGGCGGAGCTGCGCGCCCATCTGGCGGACGACCACAGGGGGGAGCGGCTGCGCGACGGCATCTCCATCGCCATCCTGGGGGCGCCCAATGCCGGCAAGTCCAGCCTGCTGAACGCCATCGCCCGGCGCGACGTCGCCATCGTCAGCGCCCAGGCCGGCACCACCCGCGACGTGATCGAGGTGGCCCTGGACCTCGGCGGCTATCCTGTCCTTCTGGCCGATACCGCCGGCCTGCGCGAGGCGGCGGATGTGGTGGAGACAGAGGGCATCCGGCGTGCGCTTGCCCGCGCGAAGAATGCCGACCTGAAGCTGCTGGTCTTCGACGCCACCGTTCCGCCCGATGCGGCCACGCTGGAACTGGCGGATGACGACGCCCTGATCGTCCTGAACAAGGCAGAGCTGGCATCCCAGCCCCCATCGCCCCTGCCCGGCCGCCCCGCCCTTCCCGTTTCCGCCGCCACGGGTTCCGGTCTTCCCGAACTGCTGGCGGCATTGGGGGCGGAGGTGGCGAAGCGCTACGCCCCGACCGGCGCCCCCGCCCTGACCCGCGCCCGCCACCGCAAGGCGTTGGAGGAGTGCCGGGACCATCTGGACCGGGCGCTCACCGCCGGTCTTCCCGAGCTGGCTGCCGAGGATGTCCGCTTGGCCGTCCGCGCCCTGGGCCGCATCACCGGGCGGGTGGATGTGGAGGATTTGCTGGACGTGATCTTCCGGGATTTCTGCATCGGCAAGTGATGCGTAGGTCGCAAGAAGGCGAAGCCGTATTGCGACGATCCGCGCTCTATCGTCGGGCTTTCCGACATTTTGAAGGATGAAAAGGATACCGGTTCCGCCGGCTGGAAGATGAATATGATCGACCTCCCCCGGGGCGGCAGGGTGCCGACCTCGGCCAATGGCTGGCGGCTTCGCCCAAGCGCCGCAGGCAATCAGCCCCATGAGGTCCTCGCCCCTGTGGACAACCCCTGCCACCCCATTATTTCCATCCTGCAGCCGGCGCAGCCGGCATCCTTTCCATCCTCCAAAAACCCCAGCTCATCCCGCCCCGTACAGCCCCGCAAGCAATCCACCCCCGCGCCCTCCGCCCTGGACGTTCCCATGTGGAACCCCTACATTCCGCGCCATGCAGCAGTACGACGTGATCGTGGTGGGCGGTGGCCATGCGGGATGCGAGGCCGCCGCCGCGGCAGCGCGCCTGGGAGCCCGGACCGCGCTGGTGACCCACAAGATCGAAACCATCGGTGAGATGTCCTGCAACCCGGCCATCGGCGGCCTGGGCAAGGGGCATCTCGTGCGTGAGATCGACGCGCTGGACGGCGTCATGGGCCGGGTCACGGACCAGGGCGGCATCCAGTTCCGCGTGCTGAACCGGTCCAAGGGCCCCGCCGTCCGCGGCCCCCGCGCCCAGGCCGACCGCAAGCTCTACCGCCAGGCCATGCAGGCCGCACTGCGCGCCCAGCCGAACCTGGAGCTGGTGGCCGCGGCCGTGGAGGATCTGATTATCGATCCCGCCGGCCATTGCGCCGGCGTCATTACGGCGGAGGGGGAGGAAATCCGCGCCGGGGCCGTGGTGCTGACCACCGGCACCTTCCTGCGCGGCCTGATCCATATCGGGGAGGAGAAGATCCCCGCCGGCCGCGTGGGCGAGGCGCCGGCCATGGGCCTGTCCGCCACGCTGGACCGCTACGGCTTCCCGCTGGGCCGGCTGAAGACCGGCACGCCGCCGCGGCTGGACGGGCGCACCATCGACTGGGCCGGGCTGGAGATGCAGCCCGGCGACGACCCGCCGCCGCCCTTCTCCACCCTGACCAGCCGGATCACGACGCCGCAGGTCCAGTGCGCCATCACCTATACCAGTGCCGCGGTGCATGAGGCGATCCGCGCCAACCTGCATCGCGCCCCGATCTATTCCGGCCAGATCGAAGGCACCGGCCCGCGCTACTGCCCCTCCATCGAGGACAAGGTGGTGCGCTTCGCCGACAAGGACCGGCACCAGATATTCCTGGAGCCGGAGGGGCTGGACGATGACACCGTTTATCCCAACGGCATCTCCACCAGCCTGCCGAAGGATGTGCAGGCCGAAATCCTGCGCAATATTCCGGGGCTGGAGCATGCCGTCATGCTGCGGCCCGGCTATGCCATCGAATACGACTATGTCGACCCGCGGGAGTTGACGGCCAGCCTGGAGACCAAGCGCCTGCCGCGCCTGTTCCTGGCCGGCCAGATCAATGGCACGACCGGCTATGAGGAGGCGGCGGCGCAGGGGCTGATGGCCGGCATCAATGCGGCGCTCGCCGTCGGCGGTTCCGCGCCCATGGTGCTGGACCGGAGCCAGGCCTATATCGGCGTGTTGATCGACGACCTGATCACCCGCGGCACGACGGAGCCCTACCGCATGTTCACCAGCCGGGCGGAATACCGGCTGGTGCTGCGCGCCGACAATGCCGACCAGCGGCTGACCGATCTCGGCCTTGCCGTGGGCGTGGTGGGCTCGCAGCGGCGGAATCACTGGCAGGCCAAGTCGGCGGCGCTGACCTCCGCCCGTGAGCTTGCCACCCGGCTGGCCGCGACGCCGAACGAGCTGGAGCGGCACGGCATCCATGTGAACAAGGACGGCGTCCGCCGCACGGCGCTGGACCTGCTGCGCTACCCGGACATCGACCTCGCCCGGCTTTCCGCCGTGTGGCCGGAGCTGGCGGCCCTGCCCGCCGACATCGCCGAACAGGTGGAGATCGACGGGAAATATGCCGGCTATCTGGAGCGGCAGGAGGCCGATATCCGCGCCTTCCGCCGGGATGAGGATCTGGCCCTGCCCGCCGATCTGGACCCGGACGCCATCCCCTCCCTCTCCGCCGAAATCCGGCAGAAGCTGCGGCAGGTCCGCCCGGCGACGCTGGGGGCGGCAGGCCGCATCCCCGGCATGACCCCGGCCGCCCTGACCTCCCTGCTGCGCCATGTGAAGCGCAAGCCGGCGGCGGCCTGACCCCATGGCCTGGATCTATCTGACCATCGCCGGCCTGCTGGAGGTCGTGTGGGCCATCGGGCTGAGATACACGGAAGGCTTCAGCCGTCCGCTGCCCAGCCTGTTCACCCTGGCGGCCATGGGCGGCAGCTTCTGGCTGCTGTCCATCGCGCTGAAGACGCTGCCCATCGGCACGGCTTACGGGGTATGGGTGGGGATCGGCGCCGTGGGCACGGCCATTGCCGGCGTGCTGATCCTGGGCGAGCCGGCGAGCTGGGCCAAGTTCCTGTGCATCCTGCTGATCGTGGCGGGGATCGCAGGGCTGAAGCTTACGTCCCCGTCGTAGGTGGGTGATGTCCGGTGCGGGTGGCTTCACCCTGGCCGCCTTTGGCAACGACAGGCTTGGGATGGGGGCTGGAGATGAGCCGTCCGCGGGTTTGCTCTCCACTGCGTTGCCCTTCGACAAGCTCAGGGCGAGGTTGGGAGAAGGCGTGAGGTGGAGCCTTCGCTTCATCCTCTTGCACCGCCTTCACCTTTCAACTTTGCAACAGCATCTCCCTCCATCCTCGTCCTGAGTTTGTCGAAGGACAAAGGCCACACGGGCGGTGCTTGCGCCGGTCACCCTTCGACAGGCTCAGGGTGAGGAATGGAGGGGGCGGGTGGAGTGATTGCCCCGGCCATCTCCCCTCGTCCTGAGCTTGTCGAAGGACATTTTGCACCGCTCCCCGCCCCAAGCCCTCCCCAAACCCTCCCCAAACCATCCTCGTCCTGAGCCCGTCGAAGGACAACTGGCACCACCCCACCCCAAAACCTTCCCAAAGCCCCACTCCTCGTCCTGAGCTTGTCGAAGGACAAATCATCCCCTCACCACCCCCGCCCTTGATCCGCCTCCCGCCCCCGCGTAAAACCCCGCCATGACCCCAGCCGATTTCCAATCCCTGTTCGGTGTTCCACGTGAAACACTGGATCGCCTCGCCACCTACGAGGCCCTGCTGCGGAAATGGAATCCCACCATCAACCTGGTCTCCCGGACCACCCTGGCCGATGCCTGGGCGCGGCACTTCGCCGATTCGGCGCAGCTCTTCGCCCTGGTGCCGCCGGTCACGCACACGCTGGTCGATCTCGGCTCCGGGGCCGGATTTCCGGGGCTGGTGCTGGCGATCCTGGGCGTGCCGGAGGTGCATCTGGTCGAATCGGATCAGCGCAAGGGCGCCTTCCTGCGGGAGGTGGCGAGGGCCACCGGCGCGCCGGTAACCGTCCATACCGCCCGGATCGAGGCGGCGAAAGTGCCCTCGGCGGATGTGGTCAGCGCGCGAGCGTTGGCCGACTTGTCGGACCTGCTGCCCATGGCTGTGCGAATCCTGAAACCCGGCGGAATTTGCCTGTTTCCGAAGGGGAAAACAGCCGCCGATGAATTGACCCGGGCGGGCGATTCCTGGACAATGAGGGTCGAGCGGTTCCCCAGTCGAACCGACCCGGCCGCGACCCTGCTCCGCCTCAGCGATATCTCCAGAAGGGACTGATCCCAGTGCCCGACTCTACTGTTCCCGCCCCCCTGTCAAAGGCGCGCGTGATCGCGCTGGCCAACCAGAAGGGCGGCGTGGGAAAGACCACGACCACCATCAATCTCGGCACCGCACTCGCCGCCTGCGGCAAGCGGGTGCTGATCATCGACAACGATCCCCAGGGTAACGCCTCCACCGGCCTCGGCATCTCCCACGGCCAGCGGGATGTCGGCACCTATGAGCTGCTGTTCGGCGATGCCGGGCTGGAGGAGGTGTCGATCAAGACCGATGTGCCGAACCTGGATGTGGTCACGGCCTCCGTCGACCTCTCCGGTGCCGAGGTGGAGCTGGTGGGCGTCGGCCGGCGCGAGTACCGGCTGAAGGACGCCTTCGCCCGCTCCCGCATCGCGTACGACTACATCCTGATCGACTGCCCGCCGGCACTCGGCCTGCTGACGCTGAACGCGCTGGCGGCGGCGGATGCCGTGATGGTCCCGCTCCAGTGCGAGTTCTACGCGCTGGAGGGCTTGTCGCATCTGGTCCGCACAATCGAGCGGGTGAAGCGCGCCTTCAACCCGCAGCTCGATATCGGCGGTGTCGTGCTGACCATGTATGACCGCCGCAACAACCTCTCCGACATGGTGGCGGCGGATGTCCGCGGCTTCTTCGGGGAGAAGGTATATGAGACCATGATTCCCCGGAATGTGCGCGTCTCGGAAGCGCCCAGCCATGGGAAGCCGGTGCTGATCTATGACCACAAATCCGCCGGCGCCCAGGCCTATATCCAGTTGGCGGGCGAAGTGCTGAAGCGGGAAAAGAAACGGCAGTTGGCCTATGGATGAGAACAACAAGAAGCGCATGGGCCTGGGCCGTGGCTTGTCGGCCCTGTTCGGGGAAGCCAACGGGGGGGAGGAGGAGGCGCAGGTCGACCGTGTCCGCCTGAACCGCCTTGTCCCCACCGACCATATCCATCCCGGCAAATATCAGCCGCGCCGGAAGTTCAACGAGGATGAGCTGGCTTTCCTCGTCGAATCGGTGAAGGAGCGTGGGGTTCTGCAGCCTTTGCTGGTGCGCAAGGACCCGGACTCCCCGCCCGGCACCACCTCCTACGAGATCATCGCCGGTGAGCGGCGCTGGCGCGCGGCCCAGCTCGCGGGGCTGGCCGAGGTGCCGGTGCTGGTCCGGTCGCTGACGGACCGGGAAGCGCTGGAAATCGCGCTGATCGAGAATATCCAGCGCCAGGACCTGACCCCGCTGGAGGAGGCGGAGGGGTTCCGCCGCCTGATGGACGAGTTCCAGCACACGCAGGAGGACCTCGCCCGCTCGGTCGGCAAGAGCCGCAGCCATGTCGCCAACATGCTGCGCCTGCTCGCCCTGCCCGACCCGGTGAAGCAGATGGTGCAGGACGGTCTCCTCACCATGGGCCATGCCCGCGCTCTGCTGACCGCACCCGACCCGGTGGCGCTGGCGCAGGAGGTTGTCCGCCAAGGGCTGAACGTCCGCCAGACGGAACTGCTGGTGAAGCAGGCGGCGGAAGCCAAGCCGGATGCCAAGCCGGCGAAGGTGAAAGCGCCCGACACCGTGGCGTTGGAGAAAGAAGTCTCCACCGCCCTGGGCGTCAAGGTCACCCTGGCCTCCCGCGGGCCGAAAGGCACCCTGCAGATCCATTACAAGAGCCTGGACCAGTTGGACGGGGTGCTGAACCTCATCCTGCGGCGGTAGGCGGCCCCGTAGGTCGGTCACGCGCAGCGTGGCCGACGCTGTTCGAACACCACCCCGCCTTGACCTCGCCCTAGCCGCCTTCGGCGTCTGCCTTCGGCAACGACAAGCTCAGGGTGAGGTCAAGACCGTCTGCTCCTTGCAGGTGGTCGTCGCAATCGGCATGCTTGCCGAACAACTCCCCCGGCCCTCTCCCTCCTCACCCTGAGCCTGTCGAGGGGTGGAAGGCCGCCCCCACCAGGACCCGCCCCATGCCGCACACCACGCCGTCCCCCTTCCCCTGGCCGCAGGACAATACGGGGGCCGAGGCGGCGGCGTTCTTCAACGCCTATTCGGCAGCCTTCGCGGCCTATGACGCGGCGCGCGTGGCGGAGCTGTTCGATCTGCCGTTGACGGTGCTCACGGCGGAGCGGCCGGTCGCCTATGGCAGCCGGGAGCAGGTGGCCCCTTATGTGCAGGGTCTGCTGGACACCTATCGCGGGATCGGTCTCGCCTGGCCGGTGCCGGCGGCCGTGTGGGCCTGGCCCTGCGGCGGCGATCTCGCGCGGGTGGAGGTGCTCTGGCTGCTGCGCAATGCGGAGCAGGCAGAGATCATGCGGTTCTCCACCAGCTATCTCCTCCGCCGGGCCGCACCGGGGCCGGATGGCTGGAAGCTCTCCGTCGTCGTCTCCTATGAGGAACCGGTGAAGCTTCCGGCCGCCAAGCCGGCCTGATCCCGGCATGTCCGCGCTCCACAGGCTCGAAGTCCTGCCCGGCGATCTCGCCGTCTGCCGGCTTCCCGCGGACGCCCCGCTGCCCGCCTGGGGGACGGTCCCGGCTTCGTCTCGATCACCCGCACGGCCGATGAGCTGTCCGTGATCTGCGCCGCGGCGCGTGTGCCCGCCGGGGTGCGGCAGGACGGGCCGTGGCGGGCGCTGAAGGTGGCGGGGCCGTTCGATTTCGGCACCACCGGCGTGATCGCCGCCCTCGCAAGGCCCCTGGCGGAGGCCGGGATCAGCCTGCTTCCCGTCGCTACCTTCGATACCGACTATCTGCTGGTGAAGGCGGGCGCGCTGGACGATAGCCTGATCGCTCTTCAGAGCTATGGGCACAGTGTACAACTCCCGGCAGGCTAAGCTATCGTACATCTCGTCTATACATTTCATCTCGCCTGCGGCAGGATTCTCTCTTGAAGGTATTCAGGTGGGGAACAGGAAATGTCGATTTTCAAACCGCCGACGGAAGATGACATAAAGTCGATCATTGCAGCCTATGAGGAGGAGCCGAAGGACCCGCCGCCACACACTTATGAACTGGCTTTGGTGCTGGGCGGGACGGTGTCCGCCGGGTGCTATACCGCTGGCGTGCTGGATTTCCTTCTGGAAGCCTTGGACGAATGGACGATCCGCCGCCAGGAGCAGGAGAGGGCTGGGGGACCGCCGACGGTTCCGACCCATGACCTGAAGATCAAGGTTGTGGCAGGTACGTCGGGCGGAGGCGTATGCGGGACCATTTTCGCCCGCTGCCTGCCTTTCCAGTTCCCGCATGTCGCAAAGAGCACTTCCCAGGACGATTGCAGGAAAAATCCATTCTATGCGACCTGGGTGGAAAGCCTCGACATTATCGGGCTGACCGGAACAGAGGACATCAAGAAGAGCAAGGGGCTGCGAAGTGTTCTGGACCCCACCCCATTGGAAAATGCTGCCGATGCGCTGCTGAATCTCACGCTGGATCGCCTCGACCCTTCCACGCTGGACCGTAGCAATTTTGTGCAGGACCCGCTGGAATTGATCATGACCTTGGCCAATCTCCGCGGCATGGCCTACCGGCTGGGCTTTACGGAGAGTGGGACAACGGTTCAGACAGTCGACCAGTATGCGACGGCCCACGGGGATTTTGTCCGCTTTTCCATCCCTGTGACCGACCCCGCATCACAGCCGGGCCGCCCACGGAAGACGGCATTCGACGCGTTTTCGATCAGCAGCAATGAGGAGGTCCCCGACACCGGGCCCGATGGCCTGGTCGCCAAGAATTGGAGTTGCGTCAGGGCTTTCGCCCTTGGCACCAGCGCCTTCCCGCTCGGCTTTCCTGCCCGTGAACTGGAACGGCCGCTGATCCACTACATCTACCGCCCGGATGTAGTTCCCGGGGACGATGGCAAGCTGCAGGTGAGGCTGAATCTTCCGGTTTGGGAGATGTTGAAGCCTTCCGAGGATGGAGAAATCCCTGCAGATTACAAATTCATCGTGGTCGATGGCGGTACGCTGAATGTCAAACCGGTCGAGCTGGCGAGGACGGCGCTTGCCGGCCTTACTGGCCGCAATCCCCGTGATGCGAAAGCAGCGAACCGGGGCGTCATGCTGATCGACCCATTCTCCGATGCCCCGGATCTTCGCACCACGCCCGACGACGCCGATACGGCCCTGCTGAATATTCTGGGGCGACTGCCTACGGCTTTCATCGACCAGTCCCGCTATGCCACCTCCGACCTGATGTTGGCCTTGGACGACGATGTCTACAGCCGCTTCATCATCACGCCGCAACGTGACGGGCTGGCGGGACACAAGGCAATCGCGAGTGCTGGCCTGTCGGCATTCTGCGGTTTCCTGTCCAAGGACTATCGCCGGCACGATTATCTTCTAGGTCGGAAGAACTGCCAGGAATATCTGAAGACGCACTTTGTTCTTGATCGTGAGAACGGAGTCTTCAAGGAGCAGGAAGTCTCCGCTCTCGCTGGCGAAGATGCAGCCTGGAAGATGCATCCTGATGGAAAGCTTCCCATCATCCCCCTCTACGGCCGTGCGACCGAGGTCCAGGAAACCGAAGACTGGCCTTTCCGCAAGGTCAATCTGGTGGATGTGCGCGAGCGCCTGTCAGCCCGGCTGAAGAAGGTAACGGACGCCCAGACCGATGAGTTGGACCTGGGCTTCTTCTTGAACCTGATCGTCGACATTGTCGGCGAGCAGCTGGTTGCCGATAAACTCACCGATAGCATCATGGAAGCTGCGGTCAAAAATCTGGTGGAGTGGCGCCTGATCGCAGAAGGGGATTATAAGCTGCCAACCTTCCAGCGCAGACGTAGAGGCAGAAAGCCCGGGGATCGGGCCGGGGTCTGACCAGCTGGCCGGGCGTTACCGGCCAGACACCAGCGCCGGCCCCGATGGCCGCGCGGCGTGGCCGGCACCGCGCAGCAGGTCGTGCTTGATCACCGCCACCTCCTCCACCCAGCCGGCCGCGGCGGCGCAGGCCGGCGCTTCGTCTCCGCCATGGCAGACCGCGGGCTCCTCCCCTCCGCCAGGATCAACTGGTGGCCGGGAAAGGGGCGGATGGTCAGGCCGGGCGGGGTGGCCGTGTAATCCATGATGCTGGGCGTCTCCAGCCCCAGCAGCTCCAGGATCAGGCCGGGGATGCGGTAGATCGGAAGATCGCCCACCGGCACGGCCCCGTTCTGGCCGTCGATGATGATCAGCGGCGTGGCGCTGACCGTCCGCACCATCTCCGGCGTGAAGCTGCCGCGATCCTCGTGCAGCAGCCCGGCCTGCGTGTATCCGTCGAAATTGAAGCCCAGGAAGGGCAGATGGTCGCCGAAGATGACGATCAGCCCGTCCGGATCGCGGGCGCGCAGCCGCGCCAGCATCTCCATCAGCTCCGCCGCCTTATAATGGGCCGTGTCGGCGTAGGGCTGGACCAGCCAGACCTGGCCGTCGCTGCCGATCACCGGCGGCCGGGCGGCGTTCAGCGGATATCCCAGATGGCCGAAGAAGGTCAGGATGTAGTTGAAGGTGGGCGTGCCGGTCTCCATCAGCGGCTCCAGCTTGTCCAGGACCTGCGTGTACAGGCTGGCATCCGACAGGAAGCCGTCATTCATGTCGTCCAGAACGAAGTCCCGGTCGGACCAGTAGGTGCCGAAGCCGACCCGGCGATAGGCGTTGATGCGGTTCCAGAAGGCCGCCGTGTTGGGGTGGCTGGCCACCGTCTCATAGCCGGCATCGGCCAGCAGCCGGGGCAGGCAGGGCACGTCGCGGCGCAGCCGCGTTTCGAACACCACGCCCTCGTTCATCACCGGCAGCCCGCAGAGCGCCTCGAACTCGGCATTGGCGGTATGGCCGCCGAAGACGGGCGACAAGGCGCGGGAGTTCCCCGCCGCGTCCCACAGCGCCCGGAACTCCGGCGGGAAGGGATCGGCGGTCAGCCCATGGCCGGGGGTCAGCAGCCCGGCGTCCCAGAAACTCTCCATCACGATCATGTGGACATTGCGCCGCGACACGCGCTGCACATCCACGGCCTGGATCACCCCGGCCGGGGCCTCGCGGGACGGCCGCCGGGCCAGCAGCGCCTCCGCCGCCCGGGCCACCTCCGCCGGGCCGGGCGGGGGGCCCGATGCGGCGAACCGGCGGGCGGTTTCCTGCACCAGATGGATGGCCGGCCCGCGGCGCTCCAGGTTCCCGCGCGGGTTCCAGTCCACATGGCCGTACAGCCCGTCAAGGGCCGCCGTGACCGGTCCGGGGGTCAGTGTGACCAGCCCGGCGATGCCGGCCAGCCCTGCGATGGCGGCCCGGCTGCGCTTGCGGCTCGGATCGATATTGCCGACCGTCAGCAGCGCCAGCAGTCCCAGCAGCGCAACCAGCCCCAGGAAGGCCGGCCCCTCCGCGATGCGCAGCAGCGCCGGAAGGCTGGCCAGATCGTCGGGCATCAGCGGCCCGCCATAGAAGGCGGTCTTCACCGCATGGCCCAGATGCAGCGTACCCACGAGCAGGAGCTGAAGCACCAGATTCGCCCACAGCCGGCGTGAGGCCGTGTAGATCAGGGCGGAAACGCCGAGGTGGAAACCCAGGTCCAGGGGCACGGCGGCGGGATCGATATGCAGCCCGAAGACCCGCCCGGCAACGAGCTGGCAGCCGCCATACAGCATCGCCGTCGCAGCCAGGGCGATGCCCAGCCCACAGGCCCAATTGCCCCTGTATGTCCGCATCGACCGGAATCCCACCCGCAGGCCCAATTCCGGCGGGTCTGCCGGCAGGCGTCAGTACTAACGCCCCAGTTCATAAATCCATCACCGAAATGTCATCAAGCGGCATCGGCGCCTGATCCGGCCCGCGGCTCAGCCCCGGCGCTTGGCCAGTTGCGCCAGTTGGAAGAAGGCGCGGGCGCAGACGGTTTCGTCCGGGATATGGGTGCGCTTCACCTCCGCCTCCGCCTCCAGCAGGCGTTGCAGCGCCTGTTGCAGGGTGGGCAGGTTCCAGCGGCGGAGCTGGGCGGTGACCTGGGCCTCGATCTTGAAGAAGACCGGGGGGCGCAGGGCCTTTACCGCCTGCTGCGGCGTCTTGCCATGGGCCAGCATGGCCACGCCCTGGTGAAGCCGTTGGAAATGCCGCTGGGCGGAGCGGAGCAGGGCCACCGGGCTCGTCCCCTCCCCGAACAGCCGCTGCAGGGACCGGTCCACCGCGGCCAGATCGCCATCGGCGGCGGCCAGGGCCGGCTCGTCCATCTCCAGGCTGGCGCTGTCGCCGATCACGGCGCGCACATCGGCCAGGGCGACGCGCTTCTGGCCGATCATGTAGATGGCCAGCTTGTCGATCTCGTTGCGGGCCAGCCCGCGGTCACCAACCAGATTGCCGGCCAGCCAGTCGCGGGCATCCTGGTCGATCTGAAGCCCGTGATCTCCCAGCATACGGGCGATGGTGCCGGCCAGGGCCTGCTCATCCTCCACATAGCAGGCGACGGCGCCGGCCAGATCGTTGTCCTCGCACAAGCTGCGCAGCTTGGAGGATTTGCCCAAATCCCCCGCTTCCAGCACCAGCAGGCTGTCGCCGGGCGGCGGGGATTTCAGCAGGGTGGTCAGGGCCGGGGCCAGCCCGTCGTCGGCATCGCGGATGCGCACCAGCCGCCGCCCGCCGGTCAGCGCCATGGACGCCATCTCGTCGAACAGGCGGGCCGGATCGGATGCCGCCTGGTCGCTCTTCATCTCCGCCACCCGGAACGGGTCGGACAGGTCGTCCAGCACCGACCGGGCCGCCACCGCCCCCCGCTCCCGCACCAGCCCCGTATCCGGCCCGTAGACCAGCACCACGCGGATGTCCGGCGGCGGGCGGCGGAGGAAGCCATCGACGTTGCGCGGCTGGACTTTCATGGATGCAGGGGCCGATCTTGATGGGATGACGAGGATAGCGCGCCCTGCGTAGGTCGGTCACGCACAGCGTGGCCGACGTTCCCGGCCCCGGTGTCGGCCACGCTGTGCGTGACCGACCTACTCTTCGGATGCCGGATCGCGGGTGAAGAACAGGGCGATGCGGGTGCGGATGTCCTCCGCCAGCTCGGTCAGGCCCCGCTCATAGGCGTCCTGCTCCGCCACCAGCGTGGCATACTGCGCTTCCAGCAGATTGTAGCTGACCACGGCGCGGCTGAAGCTGCGATACACGGTCTGGCCCGTGGTCCCGTCCACCAACTCGTAATCAGCGACCAGCCGTATGCGGGCGCGGGTGGCGGTGGCGTCGCGGCGGATGCCCAGATCCTCCTCCGTCGCCGCCAGCCGGATCAGCAGCCGGTGGCTGGGGCTGGCGGGGCGGCCGTCGGCATAGAAGCGGTCGATCAGCAGGTTGCGCAGCACCTGCCCGTTGCGCTCCCCGATCGGCTCGATCGCCACCTGCCCCAGCTCGGCGCCTGAGACCGCGGCGGCGGAATAGCTGCCATAGACCGGGCGGAAGCCGCAGCCCGACAGGGCTGGGCCCAGCAGGGCCAGCGCCGCCAGGGCGGCTATGGAGGATTGCCGCCGCACCTCAGCCCACCACCACATTGACGATGCGGTTGGGCACGACCACCACCTTGCGCACGGTCTTGCCCTCCATCGCCTTCTGCACGCCCTCCTCGGCCAGCGCCGCCGCCTGTGCGGCATCGTTGGCGGCGTCGCGGGGAAGCTGGATGGTGGCGCGCAGCTTGCCGTTGACCTGCACGGCCACGGTCACGCTCTCATCCACCACCAGGGACTGGTCGGCCTTGGGCCAGGGGCGGTCCACCAGCAGGTCGTCATGGCCAAGCTGCGCCCACAGCTCCTGCGCCAGATGCGGCATCACCGGCTGGACGAGCTGGGCCAGAATCTCCAGCGCCTCGCGCGCGGCCCAGGCCTCATCCGGCCCGGCGCCGGACTTGGCCACACCGGTGAAGGCATCGCCCAGGGCGTTGGTGAAGGTGCGGACCTTAGCGACGGCGCTGTTGAAGCGGAAGCCCTCGATATCCTCCCCCACCCCGGCCGCGGCCTTGTGGGCGGCGCGGCGGATGGCGGTGGCGGCCTCCCCGAAGCTGTCCGGCCGGGCAGCACCGGCGGCGGCCAGATCGAAGCCCGGCTCCGTCACCAGCCGCCAGAGACGGTTGATGTAGCGCCAGGCCCCGTCGATGCCGGCGGTGGTCCATTCCAGGTCGCGCTCCGCCGGGCTGTCCGACATCATGAACAGGCGGGCCGCATCGGCGCCGTAGGTCTCGATGATGTTCTGCGGATCGACGACGTTCTTCTTGGATTTGGACATCTTGATCACGGGGCCGACCGTGACCGGCGCGCCGTCATCCACCCTCACCGCCTGCCCGTCGCGCGTCTCCACGTCGGTCGGGAACAGCCACTTGCCGGCGGCGTCCTGATATGTGGCGTGCGTCACCATGCCCTGGGTGAACAGGCCGGCGAAGGGCTCCGGCTGGGTGCCGTAGCCGCAATGGGCCAGCGCCCGCGTCCAGAAGCGGGCATAGAGCAGGTGCAGAACCGCATGCTCGATGCCGCCGATATACTGGTCCACCGGCAGCCAGTAGCCGGCCTTGCCCGGCTCGAACGCCGTGCCCTCGTTCCGCGGGTCGGCGAAGCGCAGGAAGTACCAGCTCGACTCGATGAAGGTGTCGAAGGTGTCCGTCTCCCGCTCCGCATCCGCGCCGCAGCCGGGGCACTCGACATGCTTCCAGCTCGGATGGCGGGCCAGCGGGTTGCCGGGCTGGTCGAAGGTCACATCCTCCGGCAGCGTGACCGGAAGCTGATCCTCCGGCACCGGCACCACGCCGCAGGCGGGGCAGTGGATCACCGGGATCGGGCAGCCCCAGTAGCGCTGGCGGCTGACGCCCCAGTCGCGCAGGCGGAACATGGTCGTGCCCTGCCCGCGGCCCATCTCCTCGATCTTCGCGATCGCGGCGCTCTTCGCCTCCTCCACGGACATGCCGTCCAGGAAGCTGGAATTCTGGATGGTGCCGGGACCGGTATAGGCCTCGTCGCCCACCTGGAAAACGGCCGGGTCCTCGCCGGCCGGCACCACCACGGGCTTCACCGGCAGATCGTACTTGCGGGCGAAATCCAGGTCGCGCTGGTCATGCGCCGGGCAGCCGAAGATGGCGCCGGTGCCGTATTCCATCAGCACGAAGTTCGCGACATGCACGGGCAGCATCCAGCCCGGCACGAAGGGATGCTCCGCCCTGATGCCGGTGTCGAAGCCCCGCTTCTCCGCCTGCTCCAGCGCGGCCTCGCTGGTGCCCATGCGGTTGCATTCGGCGATGAACTCGGCCAAGGCCGGGTTCTGCTCCGCCACCTTGGCGGCCAGCGGGTGGTTGGGGCTGATGGCGACGAAGCTTGCCCCGTACAGCGTGTCCGGACGGGTGGTGAAGACCTCCAGATCCTCCGCCGCGGCACCCAGCGGGCCGCCCTCCAGCCGGAAGAAGAAGCGCAGGCCCTGGCTCTTGCCGATCCAGTTCTCCTGCATGATGCGGACCTTGTCCGGCCAGCGCTCCAGCCCCTTCAGGGCCTCCAGCAGCTCGTCCGCGAACTCGGTGATCTTCAGGAACCACTGGGACAGCTTGCGCTTCTCGACCAGGGCGCCGGTGCGCCAGCCGCGGCCGTCCACCACCTGCTCGTTCGCCAGCACGGTGTTGTCCACCGGGTCCCAATTGACCCAGCTCTCCTTCCGGTAGGCCAGCCCGGCCTTCAGGAAATCCAGGAACATCTTCTGCTCATGCCGGTAATATTCCGGCCGGCAGGTGGCGATCTCCCGGCTCCAGTCGATGGCGAGACCCATCGTCTTGAGCTGGCCGCGCATGGCGGCGATGTTCTCGTAGGTCCATTTGCCGGGGTGGACGCCCCGTTCCAGCGCCGCATTCTCCGCCGGCAGGCCGAAGGCGTCCCAGCCCATCGGGTGCAGGACGTTGAAGCCCTGGGCCCGCTTGTAGCGGGCGATCACGTCGCCGATGGTGTAGTTGCGGACGTGCCCCATGTGGATGCGCCCCGACGGATAGGGAAACATCTCCAGCACATAGTATTTGGGCCGGCTCTGGTCCGGCTCGACCTCGAAGCAGCGGCGCTCTTCCCAGACCGACTGCCACTTCTTCTCGGTCTCAGCAACGTTGTAGCGGGACATCGTCCCCTCTCTTCTCGGAATCTCTGGTGTGCCGGTGTCGCGCCGGGCGGGGCGACACCCCCAGGGTCTGGAAGAACGAAGGGGGGTCGGCGCCCGCCGGGGCGGTGCTCAGTTCGGGGCGGAGGCGACGCGTAGCTGACGGGCCCGCGTCAGGATCGAATTCTCAAGCTGGGTCGCCGTCTCCGCCGCCACCGGCGCGTCGCGCCAGTTGCCCTGGGGGTCCAGCGCCTGCCGGAACACGGTGGCGCGGACGCCATCGGCACGCAGGGCCGCGTCCAGGATCAGCAGGTTCACCTTGAACCGCTCATTCGGGGTGGAGGGCGGGCTGTACCAGTCGGTCAGGATCGTGCCGCCATAGGGATCGGCCTGCAGGATCGGCAGGAAGTTCAACGTGTCCAGGCTGGCGCGCCACAGATAGGCGTTCACCCCGACGCGCGCACCCGGCACGGCGGCGGCCGTCATGCCCGCCGCATCGCTGGTGTTCATGCGGGTTGCGGCCAGATCGGGAACCTGCTCCTCCTCCGGCGTCAGCCAGCTTTCCAGGGTCGAGCAACCGGCCAGGCCGAGCACCAGTGTGCCCAGCAGGAGAGTGCGGCCGAACGGGGAAACGCGACGCGACATGTGCAAACCACCCGGGGATATCAGGAAGCCACACCTTAGAGCAAAAAAGCCGCCGCGAGGCAAGGCGGCGGATTCGGGGGGCTGGTCTGGTGCGGGGAAGGGAGGACCGTTGACAGCGTCGACGGTCCTGCAAACAGCCGCCCCTCAGAACCGCAACGTCCCCGACACCTGCACCGCGACGCCCTTGTCGTTGTTGGCCGGGCCCACGGGTTCGTTCGCATAGCGGACGAGATCCAGCCCCAGCGTGGCTTCCGGCCGCACCCGCCAGGACAGGCCCAACCCATAGGCCTCGTAGTCGGATATGGCATCGGCCTCCTGGGTCTGCCACCAGACGGTCAGGCCATAGGGGCCGTTCTCATAGTTCCCTTGCAGGGTCAGGCCGTTGACATCGGTTCCGCCGCCGCCGGGCAGCCCGACCTCGTCGTCGAACCAGACCGCCCCGGCGCTGAACCCGCCATAGAGAAGCAGGCCGGCCAGGCTGAGATGGCGGGTATCGTCCACGCCCGGCGCACCGCCTTCACCCAACCCGTAGCCAGCCGCCAGCTCATAGCTGACGGCCGCCGCGTCGCCGCGGTAGTTCAGGCCGAATTCCCAGAAATCATCCTCCGCCGGGACGAAGGACGGGTCCTTCAGATCCTCCACCAGACTGTCCCGCTCCGGCGCATAGGAGAGGCCGGCGCGCAGCCCGAACAGGCGCGGGGTCTCGTACAGGATTTTGGTGGCATCGTCGCTGTTGCGGCCCAGATGGTCGGCGAATGGCTCGGCCCCGGCGCCTCCGGTCCAGTAGCCGTCGAACTGACCGCCGCCGATCAGGGGCATCAGGTCGATGGCCCGCTTGGCCGCCCCGTCCTCATCCCCGATGCGGAGCCCGCCCCAGGCGCTGGTCAGGTAGATGTAGCCCTCGTTCAGGGTGACCTTCTCGTTGGTGCCGGGCCGGTTCAGGCTGCGCTCATAATCGCCGGAGCCGATGGTGCCCACCAGCCCGTAGCGCATGCCGCTGTCCGTGGTGACCTCCATCTCGCCCGTCAGGCCGTAACCGGCATAGGCGCTCCAGCGGTCGCCGCCGGGGGCGGGGCTGGTGGCGTAGACGCCGGCGGCCTGGCCGATGCCGGAGAAAAGGAACTCGGGCTCGGCGGCCAGCACCGGCAGCGGCGCTCCGGCAAGGGCGAGGGCGACGAGGGGCAGCGTGCGGCGGAACGTCATGGGCGGGTCCGGTCTCTGGCCTGTGGGGTCCGGTGGTGGTCCGGCGGATGGGCGTGAACCTGCCTGTCGATTTGGGCAGGCCGGTGGCAGGCGGCGGGGGCGGGGCTTGCATTCGGCGCCCGCCCGCTGGAAATTCGCCACGGCCGGGCCAAATGTCCAGCCCCAGCATCGTCCTCCCTACCCGATCGGCCCGCCATGCCCAGAGCCACCAAGCCGCCCCCCGCCCCCGTGCATCCCACCGACGACATCGCCGCCAATCTGGCCGCGGTGCGCAAGGTGATCGCCGACGCGGCCCAAGCCGCCGACCGCGACCCGCGGGCGGTGAAGCTGGTGGCGGTCTCCAAGGTCCAGCCGATGGAGAAACTCCGTGCCGCACTTGCCGCCGGCCAGCGCGTGTTCGGGGAAAACCGGGTGCAGGAGGCGAAGTCCAAGTTCCCGGACCTGCGCCGGGACTATCCGGACATCGAGCTGCACCTGATCGGGCCGCTCCAGACCAACAAGGTCAAGGATGCGGTGGCGCTGTTCGACGTGATCCAGACGGTGGACCGGCCCAAGCTGGCCCAGGCGCTGGCGGCCGAATGCCGCAAGCAGAACCGCTGGCCGAAATTCTATGTGGAGGTCAATACGGGGGAGGAGCCGCAGAAGGCCGGCATCGCCCCGTCGGAGGTCGGCGCGTTCCTGGCCGCCTGCAAGGCGGATTACGGGCTCCAGGTCGCCGGGCTGATGTGCATCCCCCCGGCGGAGGAGGAACCCTCCATGCATTTCGCCCTGCTGGCCGATCTGGCAAAACGCCACTTCGTTCCGGGCCTCAGCATGGGGATGAGCAGCGATTTCGACGTGGCGGTGCGGCTGGGCGCCACCATGGTCCGCGTCGGCACCGGCATCTTCGGGGAACGGGCGGTGCGCGATCCATCTGCGGATGAGGGCTGAAAACCGCTTCCATTCCGGCGCGCGATCCCCTAGATAGGGGCCCATTCCAGGCACGGCCGGAACCTGAAAAACAGGGCTTGAAGCCTCACCGCTTCCTCTGTATGGTCCCGGCCCTGTTCCAGCGGAGGGGTGGCCGAGTGGTTGAAGGCGCTCGCCTGGAAAGCGGGTATACGGCAAAACCGTATCGTGAGTTCGAATCTCATCCCCTCCGCCACTTTCCTTTCAGCCATCGATGATGTGACGCGCCCCGGCCGGGCTGCGGACCGTTGCTGCCCGTTCCGATAGGCGGAAGCGGCTGCCGTCACGCAGGGCCGACAGCGGCTCCGACGGCATCTTCCTGGTCGGCTTCCGGGGGGCGGGTTGCCAGCGCCTTCAGGAACACTACCGCCAGCGCCCCGCCCACGGTGAGCATGGACAACAGGAACAGCGCCACCTGCGCCAGGGTCGCCGGGCCGAAGGCGGGCAGCAGGTTCCAGACCCCTTCCAGCAACTGGCCGACCAGGATGCACAGGGCGGCCAGCCGGACCAGCCTGGTGCGCGGCCATAGCGGCACCAGCAGCGCGCCGGCGACCCCCGCCGCCATCAGCAGCGCCACCACCCAGCGGAGCGAGGGCCAGACCCCACCGTCCCGGTCCAGGTACCAGGAGGCCATGGCGGGCACGTTGCCGCTCCAGATCACCATCCATTCCATATAGGCGAAGAAGGCCCAGATCAGGACGCCCCCGATCATCAGCCCGCGCACCACGGCCGGCGGCTCCGGATCGTCGGTCAGCAGGTCGTCGGCGAAAACGGCGAAGCCCAGGGCCGCCGCCACCTGATGCGCCGCCATCATCCAGCCATAGCCGGAGGAGGCGAATTCCGGATTCAGCGTCATGCACCAGTCCAGCCCGGCGAAAGAGATGGTGGCGGCGTACAGCATGGCCGCCGCCACCGCCGTGCCGGTGCGCCGGTCGCCCGGCGCCACCACCCTGTCCTCCCGGATCAGCAGCATGGCGCAGCCCAGCCAGACGGCGAAGTACAGCACGGCGCGCAGGCCGAACCAGGTGCTGTCCAGCCAGACCTCCTGCAACGCCCCGGTCGGCCGGAACTCCGGCGCCGTCCAGGGATATATGGCGCCAGGAAACAGCGCGATGGGCAGGAAGGCCACGGCCAGGGGCCACAGCCCGTAGCAGCCGGCCTCCAGCACCCGGGCCAGGAACACGTCGCGCCGCAGCAGGTGGTTGGTTATCAGCAGGGCCAGGCAGCCCACCGGCACCGCCCCCAGGGTCAGCACCGCGACGAACCAGGCGCGCAGCACCGGCTGCCCGCCCATCAGGAACACGCAGACCGCCAGGACCAGCGCGCCCAGCATGGTGGCCCCGCCGATCCATGTCATCCAGCGCGTCGCCGTCATGCCGGCAGCTCCCTTACCCAGACCGCCCCGGCCCGCTTCAGCGCCGCCGCCGCACGATCCGGCGCGAAACGGGGATCGCTGCCGTCGATGCTGATGAAAAAGCCGTCATCGGTGGCATCGCGGAACCGGCCGTCACTGAAGGCCGGATGGCTCAGCCGCGGCAGGCCGCTCATCAGCAGGAATGTGCCGACCGCCCCGATCACCGCTGCCAGGGTGCCGAACTGCAGCGCGGGCAGGCTGAAGGCCGTCCAGGCCAGAACCGCCCGGCCGCCGATATTCAGCGGATAATCCAGATTGGCATAGACCTGCACCGCCAGCGCCGCCGCGGCTCCCCCCAGCCCGGCCAGGGCCGCGGCCACAGCGATGGGCCACGCCCGCACCTGTATCACCTCCCCCAGCTCCTCGATGGGATAGGGGCTGTGGGTGTCGAAGCCTGTATAGCCGTCCTGGCGCAGGGCCTTGGCCCCCTGGATCAGGGCCTGGTCGTCGGCGAAGCGGGCCAATACCAGACGGTTCGTGGCGGAAGGGCTCATCCCGTCCTCCGCTCATCGGCCAGCACCTGCTTCACCTCGAAGATGGAGATCGGCGGGGCCATGCGCAGGAACAGCAGCAATATGGCGATGAACAGCCCGCCGCTTCCGGCCAGCAGGCCCCATTCCGACAAGGTCGGGCTATAGGGCCGCCACACGGCCGGGAAGTGGCCGCCGGTCAGGGAGCTGACCAGCAGCATGTAATGGATGGCGTAGATGGATGCCGCGATCGACAGGCCGATAGCCAGCAGCGCCGATGGCGACCGCCGCACCGCCCGGAACCAGAGAAGCTGCGCCGCCCCGATGGACCCGATCCAGCCAACCCAGGTGACCAGCGCGTGCTGGCCGACATAGCGGTCCCGCAGCACCAGCAACTCCGCCCGATCGCTCTTGTAGAACAGCGTCCAGATCTCGGCCAACTGGCAGTAGATGTAGGCCAGCGACACG
Organism: Indioceanicola profundi; assembly: GCF_003568845.1. Classification (NCBI taxonomy): domain Bacteria; kingdom Pseudomonadati; phylum Pseudomonadota; class Alphaproteobacteria; order Rhodospirillales; family Azospirillaceae; genus Indioceanicola; species Indioceanicola profundi. Next base: position 3,073,491 of record NZ_CP030126.1, read on the forward strand.
GCCAGAATCAGCCGGGCCAGCAGGTCCAGATGGTCCACCGTCAGCACGTTGCCCAGCCCCAGCCCGCGGCGCAGCAGCACGGCCAGGGCCGCGATCAGGCCAAAGCCGGCAAAGGTGCCGCCCAGCATGAACAAAGTGGGGAAGATGGTGGAATGCCAGCCCGGCACCGGCCCGCCGGCCAGCAGCAGCGCCGCCCCGGCATGGATCGTCACCACGAAGGGCAGGCTGATGGCGGCGATGGTGCGGTAGGCCCGGTGCCACAGCGTCCAGTGCCGGCCCGATCCGCGCCAGCCCAGGGCCAGCACGCCATAGACCCGCGCCCAGAACCGCCGCCGCGCCTGATCGCGCAGGGCGGCCAGATCGGGGATCAGCCCGACATACCAGAACAGTCCGACCACCCCCAGATAGCAGAAGATGGCATAGGCGTCCCAGGCCAGCGGGCTGCGGAACTGGGGCCACAGGCCAAGGTCCTGGAACTCCAGCGGGAACACCCAATAGGCCAGCCAGGGCCGCCCCAGATGCAGGATCGGGAACAGCCCCGCCACCAGGGCGCTGAACAAAGTGATGGATTCCGCCAGCCGGTTCAGCGAATTGCGCCAATTATGCCGCAGCAGCAGCAACAGGGAGGAGATCACCGCCCCCGCATTGCCGAGCCCGATCCACCACAGATAGCTGGCGATGTCGAAGCCCCAGACGGTGGCCTGGTCCAGCCCCCAGATGCCCGGCCCCTGCACGAACAGCACCCAGACCGACAGAAGCAGCACGCCCACCAGCAGCAGCCCCGTCAACAGCGCCGGACGCTCCGGCCGGGAGGCGGGGGGCTGCAGCGCGATGTCCGACAACTGCTCGGTCAGGTCGCCATGGTTCTGATCCGGGGGAAGGATCCGATCGGTGGGCATCCGGCCGTTTCCATAGGGGTTCGGGTCGGACCGGGCGGAACCCGGCGGGCGCGGATGGCCCATTGCGGAACAACCCGCCGGATGCCGGTCTTGTTGCATGGGGATGGACCTGCGCATGTCTTGCCCCCTCTGACTGGGGAATTTACCATCACGGTTCATTCCGCGGAGCGTGCTGCCATGCGCATCGGATCAACTGCTTTTGCGATCCTTCTCAGCCTTATACCCGTTTCCGTATACGCGGCGGAGGATGCGGCCCTGTTGCGGCGGGTCATGTCGGACTATTCGCCACCGAAGGCCATAGACCGCACGCTGCCCCGATATCCCGACAGCATGGCACGTCACGGATATGAAGGCTGGGTGATGCTGCGCCACACCATACGGGCCGACGGTTCCGTTACCGATCTGGAAGTGCTGGAGGCCAGCAATGGCGATTTCACCGATCCGGCGGTCGAAACGGCCCGCCAATGGCGGTATGAGCCGGCAACGCTGGCCGGCCGGCCGGTAGAGGTGCAGAACCAGATCACCTATCTGACCTTCTTCATCAAGAACTCGGGTGAACGCACCGTCTCCTCCCATGCGATCCGGGAAGGTTTGAAGGCGGGGGACGAGGCATTGAGGGGCAACCGGCTTGACGAGACCGGGCGCGAAATCGAAAAGCTTTATAAAGCTGCGCGGACGCTCAACGACTATGCTTATATTTTCCAGCTCGACGCCGATTTCCACTTGGCGCTGGGCCGGCCGGTGGACGCCCTGCGCCTGATCGACCGCGCCGCCAGCGAGACTGCGGTGGACAAGACGTTCAAGGCTGCCCGCCTCCAGGAAAAGTTCCGGCTGGAGGCGCGCATGGGCCTCTACGGGGATGCGGTCGCCACATATGAAAGTCTGGAGCAGACCGGTATTCCGGCGCCAGCGGCCTTCACCAAGGCCGTGGCGCAGATGAAAGCGCTGGCCGCGTCCGGCGACCGCATGTCCATCACCATGAACTTCGACGCGGACTGTCCGGAGACCATCAGCTGCGCCGAGGGAGCGGGCTATGCCAGCTATCTGCCGATGCGCCGCACCCTTACCCTGGCCCGGCTGGATGGGCCGCTGATAGAGGTTTTGGCACGTTGCGAGATGATGACGTTGGAGCTGGACGGGACTCCTGGCGCCGTCTGGTTCCTGGACCCCGCCTGGGGAAGGTGCCGGGTGGTCATGAAAGGCGACCGGACCACCACCGTAATGCTGGAGGAAAGCTAAGGGCGGGAATCCTACGCCTCACCACATGGTCTGGCGCGCCTTCTCCGGCCAGGCCTGGTCATAGGCCTCACCGCCCACCCGCTCCTCCGTCAGGGCCGCCAGGATCTGGCCGGGGGTGGGCAGGCTGGCGGGATCGACATGGCGCTCGGGGTTCCACAGCTCCGACCGGATGATCGCGCGGGCGCACTGGAAATAGACGGACTCCACTGCCACCACCATCACCGACCGGGGCGGCTTTCCCTCCACGGCGAAGCTCTCCAGCAGTGTCGCATCCGTGGACAAATGGGCCCGACCATTGACGCGCAGGGTGGTGCCGCTGCCGGGCACCAGGAACAGCAGGGCCACGCGCGGGTCCCGCACGATGTTGCGCAAACTGTCCACCCGGTTGTTGCCGCGCCGGTCGGGCAGCATCAGCGTGCGGTCGTCCGCGATGCGCACAAAGCCCGGCAGGTCGCCCCGCGGCGAACAATCCAGCCCCTCCGGCCCCGAGGTCGCCAGCACGGCGAAGGGCGATGCCTCGATGAAGGCCCGGTAGTGGGGCGTGATCCTGTCCACCTCCTTGGCGGTGGAAGCAGCCTGGGGAACGCCGTACAGCGCCTCCAGCTCCTCGACGGTGCGGATCACGGACATGATTGCGGCCTCCCCATCCACATTGGTTCGGGCAAGCGTAACGGAGACAGGGGCCGATGCGGCGTGCAGCGGCGGCAGTCCTGGGATGCCGCCGGCTAATTTCCTGCCATTTCCGCCGGCTCTTCTCCTGCCCAGCCGCAGGCGGCCAGGGCCGTGCGCATATGCTCCGGAACCGGGGCGATGGCCGTGACGGGGGGCTTGCTCTGCTGGATCGGCACGGTGATGGACCGGCTGTGGAGCTGAAGGGGAAGCTCCGTTCCCGGCGGCCGCCCGCCATAGGCGCCGTCGCCCAGCACCGGATGACCGATATGGGCCATGTGGACGCGGATCTGATGGGTGCGGCCGGTCCTGGGCTCGCACGCGATCCAGGCGACGGGGCCGACGCCGGGCAACTCCCCCCGCCCCATCACCCGCCAGTTGGTCACACTGCGCTGCCCATCCGGATCGTCCGGGGCCAGGGCCACCATCTTCCAGCCCTTGCGGGCATCGGTGCGCTTGGCCAGGGCGGCGTCGACCGTGCCGCCGCTTTCGGCGGGATGGCCCAGCACCACGGTCCAGTACTCCTTGCCGATCCGCCCCTCCTGGAACAGCTTGCCCAGCTTGCGCAGCGCCTTCGGGTGCCGGCCCAGGATTAGGCAGCCCGACGTGTCGCGGTCCAGCCTGTGGGCCAGGGCCGGCGGCCATCTCAGCCCATAGCTCAACGCGCCCAGATGCCGCTCCAGATTGTCGCCGCCGCTGGGACCGGCATGGACGGGCATGCCGGACGGCTTGTCGATGATCAGCATCAGCCCGTCACGGTGCAGCAGGCGGGCTTCCAGTTCGGCGGGGGTCACGGGCAATGTCCAGGGGTGGGGAAGGTCCGACCCATATAGCCGACCCGGCCCTGCCAGGGAACCGCCGTGCCGGACCCTTGCATTCCGTCCGCGCCTACGCCTCAATCGCGGCAGCACCGGGCAGATCGGCGGACCAGCATGCAACCCCTTCCAGGCGCAGCCCCGGTCGTGCTGCGCATGCGCAAACATCTGGCCGGCGTGCACCTGCCCCGTCCGGACTGGCCGCCCGGAACCCGACCGGCGCCCTTCAACCCGCTGGCCCACCCGCCGGCCGCCCACCGGCTGCTGGCCCAGGCCTACGAGGTGGGCGGCGGATCGGTGGCGGGTTTCGCGGGCTGGTGGAAAAGCGTGCGCACCGACAATGAATACGACCCGACCCTGTGCTTCGTCGCGGTGGCGCAGGACAGCGGGCGGATGCTGGGTTTCGCCCAGTGCTGGACCAGCGACTGGATCAAGGATTTCGTCATCTCCCCCGATTTCCGCCGCCGCGGGCTGGGCCGCGCCCTGCTGCTGCATGTGTTCCACGCCTTCCAGCGCCGCGGCGCGCGGGAGGTGGCGCTGGGCGTCCATGCCGACAACCCCTCGGGCGCCGTCCGCCTCTATCGCTCCCTCGGCATGGAGGTGGCGGAGGTTCGCCTGCCGCCGGCCTGAGCGTAAGGGAACCACGCCCCGCCTGCACCGGTTGCGGCCGTGATCCAGGAAAGGAGCCGGCGGATGCGCATCCACCATCTGAACTGCGGGACCATGTGCCCCTGGGGGGCGCGGCTGATGGATGGCCGGGACCGGGGGCCGGGACCGGCCCGGGTTGTCTGCCACGTGCTGCTGATCGAGACGGACCGGCACGGGCTGGTGCTGGTGGATACCGGGCTGGGCCAGCGCGATGTGCGCGATCCCACGCGCATCAGCCCGCTGTTCCGCGCCCTGAACCGGCCCCAGCTACGGCTGGAGGATACGGCGACGTGGCAGGTGCGGCGGCTGGGCTTCGACCCGCGCGACGTCCGCCATATCGTGCTGACCCATCTGGATTTCGACCATGCCGGCGGGCTGGAGGATTTCCCGCAGGCCACGATCCATGTGCTGGGGGCGGAGTTCGACGCCGCCGCCAAGGCCGTCATCGACCCCCGCGCCGGCCTGATCGCCCGCCACCGCTACCGCCTGCCGCAATGGGACGATTCCCTGCGCTGGCGCACCTATGAGCCGGTGGGCGAGGGCTGGTTCGGCTTCCAGTCCGTGCGCGACCTGGACGGGCTGCCCCCGGAAATCCTATTCGTGCCGCTGGCCGGCCATACCCACGGACACAGCGGCGTGGCGGTAAAGGTGGAGGATGGCTGGATGCTGCACGCCGGCGACGCCTATTTCCATGAGGCGGAGATGGATTCCCACGCGCCGGACTGTCCGCCGGGCCTGCGCTTCTACCAGACCATGATGGAGGTGGACCGCCGCTCCCGCCTTGCCAACCAGCACCGTCTGCGCGGGCTGGCGCGGGAATTCAGCCATGAGGTACTGGTCTTCTGCGCCCACGACGCCCATGAGCTGGAGGTGCTGCAACGCTGCCGGAATGGCGGGGCGCGGATCGGCATGGCCGCGGACATGCTGGCCACCGACCGACCGCGGGCCGCCGCCTATGCGTGAGGCTTCGTAGGTCGGATCAAGCGAAGCGCCGATCCGACACACTGCCACCGTTCTGTGCCGCTGTGTCGGATCGGCGGGCGCTGCCCTTGATCCGACCTACGGCTCACACCCAGCGCCGCACCCGCCCGGCATAGGCGGGCCAGGCCTGGGGGAAGCTGCGGGACAGCGCGGCCTCCTCCTGCCGCACCTGCACCTGGATCACCGTCCAGCCCAGCACCAGAAGGGCGGCGGTCAGGGCGGTGGGCGACCACAGCAGCACGCCCGCCATCTGCGCCAGCATGCCCAGGAAGGTGGGGTTGCGGCTGATCCGGAAGATGCCATGGGTCACCAGCTCCCCCGGCCCGCCGGCCGGGATGCCGATCCGCCAGCTCGTCCGCATGGCGACCTGCCCGGTGCCGGCGATTACCGCGCCGACGATCTGCACCGCGACACCGGCCCATTCGATCTCCGGCCGGTCCAACCCCGGAATCAGCCCCAGGCGGCTTTCCGCCTCCGGCCAGGCCAGCAGCAGCGTTACATAGCCCACGAACAGCGCCAGCACGGCTCGGAACCCGCGCTCCACGAAGCGCTGCAACGAGTCGGCGGCCTGGAACACATAAGGATTGATCCCCCGCGCCCGCCACAGCCACAGCGACCGCCCGACGAACAGGGAGGCATAGGCCAGGAAAATGGCGGCGGGCAGGATGGGTGGGATGTGCATGGCGGCCTCCGTGGGCGGGATTGCTGATCTCCTGCCACCGTGATCCTTCCAGGAACTGGAAGGTCAAGGGCCGTTGCACGGGCATCCTGTGCGCTGCCGTTCGAGTCTGATTGGTGGTCAGGCCGGTGACATCTAGAAAGATGAACAGGCTGATCCCGCCGTAGGTCGCAAGGAGCGCAGCGGATTGCGACGCTCCTTGCCACGGGCTGGCGGCAACGTCGCAATCCGGCCTCCTTGCGACCTACAAGTCCGAAGTAGGTCGGTCACGCGCAGCGTAGCCGACAGGGAGGCTCACCACGCTTTGGCGTTGGGGCTGGCGACATTATGAAAGATGAAAATGATGAACAGGATGAAAATGATGGACCGAGCGCGTCGCAGGCAGTGCTCAAGATCGGGCAGGAGCTGAGGCAGAAGCCCAATGGCCCTGCACCATCATTTTCATCCTGTTCATCATTTCCATCTTTCGAGATGTCACCTGCCCAGACATTTGGCTCGGCTCGCGCTGGCCGTGAGAGACGGTCGAATATCAGGCAAGGATGAATAGGATGAATAGGATGGGGGAGAGCACCTCATCCGCCGGTGCTGATTGATGATGGGGGATTGGCTCCGCCGGTCCAGCGCGCCATCCCATTCATCCTATTCATCCTATTCATCCTTTCCCACATCCCGAACCATGCCTTCCACAGGGAAGCCAGTGTCGAATGGCCCGGCTATCCGTGATGTGTTTCCCCTTGGCCCGGCAGGATCATATTTCCCGCGGCAGGCGCAGGCCGACCGTGGTGCCCTCGCCGGGGCGGCTTTCCAGGGTGATTTCGCCGGCCAGCGGACCGGTCACCAGATTATGGACGATATGCAGACCAAGTCCCGTGCCGCCGGCATCCCGCTTGGTGGTGAAGAAGGGCTCGAAGGCGCGGGCCAGCACCTCCTCTTCCATTCCGGCACCGGTGTCGGACACGGCAATGCGCAGATGGCTTTCCCCGTCCGGCCGCGCCGTGATCAGGATGTGCGGACGCTCCACCCCCTCGAAGGCGTGCAGCACGGCGTTGTTCACCAGATTGGTGATGACCTGGGCCAGCGCGCCGGTGCGGGTGGTCAGGGCCGGTCCCGGTCCCGGCGGCAGGGTCAGCGCGACGCCCCGGCGGCGCAGCAACGGCTCCAGGCTGGCGGAGAGGCCGCGCAGCCAGTCGGTCAGCTCGATGCGGCGGGGCGCATCGTCGGCATGGTCGCCGGAGACCTGCCGGAAGCTCTTCACCAGATCGACGGCGCGGGCGAGATTGGCCTCCATCATCTCCGTCGCCTCCTCCACCAGTCCGGCGAACTCGTCCAGGTCGGCGCGGCGGGCGGAGCGGGCGCGCACCGCCCCGACGAAGCGGCGGGACTCCTCCCGCAGGTGGCTGGCGGTGGTCAGCGCGATGCCGACCGGCGTATTGATCTCATGTGCCACCCCGGCCACGGTGCGGCCCAGGCTGGCCAACTTTTCCTGCTGGATCAGGGTGGCCTGGGCGGCCTGAAGATCGGTAAGGGCGGCGGCGGCGGAGGCGCGGGCCTGCTCGGCCGCCGCGAACGCCTCCGCATTGGCCAGCGCCACGGCGCCATAGGCGCAGAGCGTCCGCAGGATCAGCCGCTCCCGCTCGCCATAGGCATGCTCGCGCGCACTCTGGACCGAGATCACGCCCAGCAGCCGCCCGCTCCGGCCGGCATCGCCAAGGGCAACGGGCGCGAACAGGGCGGTCAGCATGGGGCGGGTGCCGGGATAGGCGGCCCGCCGATCGCCGGGCACCAGCTCCACCAGCACCTCCTCCCGGCTCGCGGCGACGCGGGCGGAGGGAGCTTCCGGATCGTCCAGCGGGATCGCATGGCCCGGAATGGGCTTTCCGGCCTCCAGCCCGAAGCGGAGCGTCAGGGCCTTGGAGTCCGGGTCGATGAGGTAGATGCCGAACCCGTCCGCATCCATCAGGTCGCGCGCCGCCTCGTGCAGGGCGTGGAACACGGCCTCCACCTCGAGGCTGGTGGTGATCTCCTGCCCGATGCGGCCCAGCAGTTCCAGCGCCTGGATGGCGCGCTGCGCCGCCTCTGCCCGCGCCCTTTCCGACTCCGCCAGCCGGCGCAGATGGGCGGCCTCGTCCCGCGCCCGCTCCGTCTGGAAGCGGATCTCCATGGCCATCAGCCGGTCCTTGGCCTGCTTTGTGCGGCTCTGTTCCAGCGCCTGCCCGGCCCGCCGCTCAAACCGGTAGGCGGCGGCGAAGTCGCCGGTCTCCGCATGGGCTTCGGCCAGTTGGGACAGCAGGTTGAAGGAGGGGATCAGCCCCTCGATGCTCTCCGCCACGGTAAGAGCGCGGTTCAGGAAATGGATGCGGGCGCTGGGCGCCTCCATCCCCTCGGGCGCGGCCAGCCGGTAGCGGCGGTGGATGTCGGCCAGCACCACATAGGTTTCCACCTGCCGACCGAGATCGCCGCTGCTCCGCGCCACCTTCAGCGCCTGCCCCGCGGCCTTCACGGCCTCGTCCGGCTGGTCCAGCAGGCAGTGGCAGTGGGCCTGTCCGCGCAGCCCCTCCATCAGCAGATCCTGCATGCCGAGCCGCCGGCCCAGGGTCTCGCACTCCACATAGGCGTCGCGGGCGGCCTCCGCATCGCCAAGGTCGATGCTGACATCGCCCAGATACTGCAAGGCGGTGCCATAGGCGCGGGACCGGCGGAAGGGCTTCATCCAGGCCATCCCCTCCCGCACCAGGGCGGCGGCCCGTTCCGGCTGGTCCAGCCGGCGGGTGGGGCGGCTGGCCTGCACCAGCGCATAGCCGACGATGGCCGGCCAGCCGGTGGGCTGGGCCAGCTCCCGCCCCCGCTCCATCCAGGCCAACGCCTCGGCATAGTCGTTGACGTTGTCAAAGGCCGTGCCGCAGCCCAGCGCCATCATCACGCCCAGCCGCGTCTGCCCGGACTTCAGCGCCTGCTCCAGCCCCTGCTGCCAGTAGCGCGCCGCCTCCACATAGCTGCTGCAGGCGAACTGCACGACGCCCCAGAAGAAATCGCTGAGCGCCGTCAGCCCCGGATGGCCGAGCGCCGCTCCCGCCTCCAGCCTTGGCCCCCAGATGTCGCGGGTGCCGGCAGCGTCGCGATAGGCCGCCTCCCGCGCCAGGGTCGCCTCGGCGATGCGCAGGCGCAGATCGTCGCCGGCGCGGGCATAGCATTGCAGCCCGGCGGCCAGCACCTCCCCCCGCCGACCGCTCTGTCCACGGTCGAAGGCCAGCCAGGCTTCCACCATACGGGCATCGCCCTCGCCCACCGGGTCGCCTATGGCGCGGAAGCCGGTGAGCGCCGCCGTCAGCAGGTCCTCCGCCGCATCAAGCTCCGCAAGAAGCGTGCGGACCTCGGCGCGGGTGAGGCAGAGACGGGCGCGTAGCCGCTGCACCGCCTCCCCGGTCAGGGTCGCGGCCTCGGCCAGGCACTGCTCCGCCTCCTCCGCCAGGGCCAGGGCGCGGGCGGAGTCCCGCTGGCGCATGTACCAGGCAAGGGTGGTCAGCGCGTCGGCACGGGCGGCGGCGTCCGCCGGCCGGCCCAGCCGCGTTTCAAGTTCCTCGATATGGTCGGCAAGCCCGAACGGGTCGAGCACCGGACACCTCGGCGTAGAGGGTTGGGAACAGAACGAGCTTACACCGGAATACGACCCCCTGTACCAGCCCCCTCGCCCGTCGACCGGTTCAGGGCGGGCTTGCGGCGGGGGCGGGGCTGGTCAGAGCGTCAGCACCATTCCCTCTGCCGCCACCAGCGTGCCGGTGCGGACCCGGCAGGCCTCGTCGGCGACGCGGTCCATGATGGTGTCGTTGTGGGACGGGTCATGGTGGAACAGCACCACCTGGCCCACCCCGGCCGCATCGGCGAGGCGCAGCGCCTCCTGCCAGGTGGAATGGCCCCAGCCGCGGTGGCTCTCATATTCCGCGTCGGAGTATGTCGCGTCGTAGACCATGATGTCCGCATTCCGGACCAGCTCCACGATCCGCTCGTCGCGGCGGCCCGGCACATGCTCGGTATCGGTGATGTAGCAGAAAGACCGGCCCCCCTGCTCGATCCGGTAGCCGGTTGCCCCGTTGGGATGGTTTAGCGGCGCAGTCCGCACGATGATGCCGGGATGGATGTCCAGCGTTTCGCCGGCCTGGAATTTGGTGAAGCGGCAACTGCCGGCGATGAGGTTCAGGGGCACGGGGAACAGCGGCTCCGACATGAGCTGCCGGATGATCTGCTCCAGCGTCCGGTCGGGGCCAAGATGCCCCTCCCACATGCGGAAGCAGTTCCGCTTGTCGTAGATCGGAGCGAAGAAGGGCAGGCCGCTGATATGGTCGTAATGGGTGTGGGTCAGGAACAGATCGCCCTTCAGCGCGCCCTCCCCCTTCACCACCCGCTCCTCCAGCACTTCTCCCAGGGCGCGGATGCCGGTGCCGGCATCCAGGATGATCAGGTGATCGGCGCAACGCACCTCCAGGCAGGGGGTGTTTCCGCCATAACGGGCCGTGGCCGGTCCGGGGCTGGCGATGCTGCCCCGAACGCCCCAGAAGGTCACCGTGAACTCCGACTGCTCCGCCACAGACCTCTCCCCCTCCGGCATTCCGACCTCTAACACTGTAGCGCGATGGAAGGACCCGGCTGGAACCTACAGCGCTAGGCGGTAGCCCCCCGGCTCGGTGACCAGGATTTCCGCCTTGGCCGGATCGCGCTCGATCTTGCGGCGCAGGCGGTAAACATGGGTTTCCAGCGTATGGGTGGTGACCGCGGCGTTGTAGCCCCAGACCTCGCCCAGCAGCGTTTCCCGCCCCACCGTCCGGGCGCCGGCGCAGTGAAGGAATCTCAGGATGTCCGCCTCCTTCTCGGTCAGCCGGATGGTGCGCTGCCCGGCCTCGTCCAGCAGCAGCTTGGACGCCGGCTGGAACCGGTAGGGGCCGATCCGGATGGCATCGTCGTCCAGCGATGCGGACTGGCGCAGATGGGCGCGCAGACGGGTCAGCAGCAGGCTCAGCCGGATGGGCTTGGCGACGTAGTCGCTGGCTCCGCAGTCCTGGCCAAGGATGGCCTCCGCGTCGCCGGCGGATGCGGTGAGCATGATCACGGGGCATTTCAGCCCCTGCCCGCGCATGGTCCGGCACAGGTCCCGTCCATCCATGTCGGGCAGCCCTTCCTCCAGCAGGACGGCGTCGAACCCGCCCGCCTCCACCGCCTGGAGCGCGGCCTCGGCCGTGGCCGCCTCCACGGTCTCCACCTGCTCCATCAGGGCGAGCTGCTCCGCCAACGAACCGCGGAGCGCCGCGTCGCTTTCGACCAGAAGAATCCTCTTGAGCGTGGTGCTCATCGCTATCGGCGGTCCTGCACTCTTTCATACGTCCCCGCGGGCGGCGCAGGACGACAGCATCTCACGAGCAACGCGGTCGGCGGCCCTGACGGACCGGGACCGTCAGCGGACGGCAAGTATGTCCGTATGACCTACCAGCAGGCCGGAATCCCCGGCCACGGCCCGCCGCCGCGCTGCCCATTCCCTGATACGGCCGGACGATGCCGGAGCCTGCTCGACTGCGGCACCTTCATATCCGTCCAGCAACGCCAGATGCACGGGCTTTTCCCGCGGGCCGATGCGCCAGTCGGCACGGGCGGCATCCACCTGATAGCCGACGCGGCGCAACGCGTCGATAGCGGCAGCGGGTGCTGCCCCGCCCAGCGCCGGCCCGAACCCCTTGTCCCGGCCCATGTGATCCTCCACCAGCCCCAGCACGAAACCGTCATCCGGATCGGGTTCCTCGAACCGCACCCGTCCATCCACGGTCAGGGTCAGCAGAACCGGCGGAAGGCCGGCTTCCGCCAGCGCGTCGGCGAAACGCTCCACCCAGGCGGCGGATGCCAGATCCAGCAGCGCGCTGGCGGTGATCCCGTCGGCCTCCCTGAAATCCAGGGCGGGCAGGCCGCCGGCCAGATCGCAGGGCCGCATCCGGACCCGCACGCTCCGGTCGGCGGAGCGGAGGGCGAGGCTTCCCCCCTCCTCCGCCACCGCATGGCCGCTGCCGGCGGCCCAGGCGGCGATCTCCCGCGGGGCCGCTTCCAGCAGTGCTGGATCGTTCTCCACCAGGGTCCAGTCCTGCTCCGCCCGGCCGATGCGCGGGGCGAGATGGCGCAGGTTGGCCCCGCTGCCGGCCCCGAGATCGATCAGCCGCGGGCTGCGCGGCAGGCTGCGGCCGAAGGCCCAAGTCAGCTCCACCGCGCGGGCGGCCCCGTCCAAGGGCTCCCGCAGGCGCAGCCAGCCCGGATCGAAGGTGGCGTGGCTCATGCGATGCGCTCGATCCGCCGGTCCAGCGGCACGGCGCGGGCCAGTTCGGAGCGCAGCCGGTCGATGCTGTCCGCCCAGCCCGGCAGCGCATCGCCGGCCTCCCGCGCCGCCTCGGCCGCCGCGCGCAGCCGGTCCGGGCTGGAGAGCAGGCGGCGCAGGGCCGCCGCCAGGGCATCCACATCGCCGGGCGGGACCAGGGCGCCGGCCCCGGCGGGAACCACCTCCGGCAGTGCGCCGGCATGGCCGGCCACCACCGGCACGCCGCGCACCAACGCCTCCGCCGCCGCCATGCCGTAGCCTTCATGGTGGCTGGGCAGCAGGAACAGGGCAGCACCCCGCCACAGGGCGGACAGCTCCGGCTCCCGCACCTCCCCCGGCAGCGAGATGCGGTCCTGGAGACCGGCATCGGCGATGGCGGCCCGGACGGCGGCGGCGTGGGCGGGATCCCGCGTGCCGCTGCCGGCCAGAACCGCATGCCAGGGCAGGTCGCGGCAGGCGTCCAGGGCATGGACCAGGGTGAGGTGCCCCTTGCGCGGGGTGATGGTGGCCAGGGACAGAAGCTTCGGATCGGCGGGATCGAACGCGCCCGCCGGTTCCGCCCGGTCGGTGCCGGGATTGACCACGGCGATGCGGTCCTCGGCCACACCCATCTCCGCCACGTCGCGGGCCGTGGCCCGGCTGGGCACGATCACCCGGCGGGCATTGGCCAGCACCGCGGATTCGAGTTGGCGCAGCACCCCTGCCCGCTCGGCATCCAGGCCGGTTTCCAGATGCAGCGGATGGTGCGCCAGGGCGGTGACGCGCAGCCGGTGCCGGTCCACCCACAGGGCGTGGGCCGCCGCCGGGATCGCCAGCCCGTCCACCAGCACCACCGACCCGTCCGGAATGCGCGCGGTGACGGCATCTGCCTCCAGCCTCGCCTCCTCGTCCGCGAAGGGATGCGGGCCGGGCAGCTCGTGCACGGTGACCTGCTCCCCCCGGCTGCGCAGCCCTTCCACGATCCGGCGCAGGAAGGCGTAGCCGCCGGTGGCCTGGTCGATGGAGCCGGGGCAGAGGATATGGACGGGGCGGCCGATGCTGCGGTTCATGCGACGGGTCCTTCGAAGCTGGCCCAGGCGGCGTGGCTTTCATGCAGGGTGATCTTCAGCCCGGCGAGACCGCGCCCATGCTCGCCCAAGGCGCCCTCGGCGATCCGCGCCTTGATCCGGCGGTGGATTTCGCCGGCCAGGAACTCGGTCGTGGTGTTGCGCCCGCGGAAATCCGACAGCTCGTCCAGGTTCTGGTAGTTCAGCGGGGTCAGCACCTCCTTCAGCAGGGCCGACGCCTCCCCGATATCCACCACCAGCCCGTCCGGCGACAGGCCGGGCCGCCGGAACTCCGCATCCACCACGAAGGTGGCCCCGTGCAGCTTCTGCGCCGGCCCGAAGATCTCCCCCACGAAGCTGTGGGCGATCATGATGTGGTCCCGGACGGTCAAGGCGTACATGGGGGCTCCTGGTTCCTGGTTTCCGGATCACATAGGTCGCGAGGAGCCGGAGGCGGATTGCGACATCTTGCCGGTGGGCGGGCGAATGTCGCGATCCGCCGCGCTCCTTGCGACCTACGGACGCTCATAACGGACCACATGGCACAGCCCGCCCGCTTCCGCCAGCCGGGCCATGGTGCCGGGCATCTGCTCGAACGCGCTATCCCCGTCGAGCAAGGCGTCCAGCCGCCCGTCCTCCAGCAGCGAGAGGGCGAGGTCGAGGCGGCGGGCATGGGACCAGCGGGGGCGCATGGATGGCGCCACCATGCCGACCTGGCTGGAGATCAGGCGCAGCCGCCTGGGATGGAAGCCCGCCCCGAGCGGGGCCGCGACCGGCCGGTCGCCATACCAGGACGCCTCCACCAGCGTGGCCTCCACCCCGCCAGCCCGAGCGCGGTGGCGAGCCCGGCATCGCTGGCGCTGGCATGGATCACCAGATCGCGGTTCCCCGAAGCATGCTCCGGCCCGGTGAAGGGAACGCCCAGCGCCGCCGCCACCGCGGCCCGGACGGGATCGATGTCGATGAGCTGCACGGAGGTGCCGGGAATCCGGGCGGCGAGGAAGGCGGCCAGCAGCCCCACCACGCCGGCCCCGACCACCGCGATCCGCTGGCCGGGCAGCACGCCGCCGTCCCAGAGCAGGTTCAGCGCCGTTTCCATGTTGGCGGCCAGCACGGCGCGGGCCGTGGGCACCCCGTCCGGCACCGGCCGGCAGGCCTCGACCGGCACCAGCATCCGGTCCTGGTGCGGATGCAGCAGGAAGACGCGCCGCCCCAGCAGCTCCGCCGGCCCCTGCTCCACCACGCCCACCAGATTGTAGCCGTACTTCACCGGGCCGGGGAAATCGCCGGACTGGAAGGGGCAGCGCATCGTGTCGCGCAGCGCGTCCGGCACGCCGCCCCGGAACACCAGGCTCTCCGTGCCCCGGCTGATCCCGCTGGCGAGTGCGCGCACCATGGCCTCGCCAGGGGCGGGCGGGCGCAGCTCCTCCGCCCGAATCTCGCCCCGGCCGGGTTCAACCACCCAAAAGGCGCGTGCCGTGCCGCTCATGCATTCCGGTCCCGATCTGGTCATCGCGCGGCAGCGTGGAGCGGGCACGCGCGGAGGTCAAGGCAGGGCATCGTTTCCGCCGCCCTTGCTTCCCTGGGGCGGAGCCCAACCTTTATCGCATGAGCATTGGACTCCATCCCTCGTCCGCAGGCGCGGACCACACGCTGGCGCGGCAAGTGGCGGCCCATCTGGCCGTTGCCGCCGCCATCGCCGCCGGGGCGGGGGCGGCGTTGGGAGAGGCGCTGGGGATGCCGGTGCCCTATGCCGCCGGTTCGCTCGCCGTGTTCCTGCTGGTCGCGGCCAACGCCGCGCGGGGCCTGCCCCTGCATGCGCCGCACCGGCGCTGGGGCGACGCCAACCGGGTCACCCTGGCGCGCGGCGTGCTGATCAGCTTGGTGGGCGGCGCGCTGGCCGTGATCCCGCATCTCGGCGCTGCCGGCCTGTGGGCGGTCTCCGCCATCGCCGTCATGGCCCTGGCCCTGGACGGGGCCGATGGCTGGGTGGCACGGCGGCAGCGCATGTCCAGCGAGTACGGCGCCCGCTTCGACATGGGGCTGGACACGCTGCTGACCCTGATCCTGGCCCTGCTGCTCTGGCGGCTGGGGGAGGCGGGGCCATGGGTTCTACTGGCGGGGCTGCTGCGCCATCTGTTCGTGCTGGCCGGCATGGCGGTGCCCCGGTTGCAGGGGCGGCTTCCCTTCAGCCAGCGGCGGCGGGTGGTCTGCGTGGTGCAGATCGCGGCCCTTGCCGCCGGGCTTACCCCGCTTGTCGGGCCGCCCTGGACCGGCCTTGCGGCTGGTGCCGCTCTTGGACTTTTGCTTTTCTCCTTCCTGGTGGATACGGTCTGGCTTCTGCGACAGGACGGCCGCCCGGACGTTACACATTCGGAAGGCCGGATATGACCGCACCGATCGGCAGTACGAACATGGCCCTGGACATCCTTCCCGCGGACCTGAACCGCCCCCTGGACCGCGCCGCCCAGCGTGCCGTGGACCGCGCCCTTTCGGAGCTGCGCCGGGCGGAAACGGTGGTGCTGGGAACCGCCGACGGCTGCACGCTTCTGGTCCAGGCGGCGGAATCGGCCACGGCCCCCGGCCTGTCCGCCCTGCAGGTGTTGGGCGGACAGTCGCCGGTGCTGGCGATCAGCGGACAGCGCGCCCTGGCGCTGGGGCTGCAGGTGGCGGAGAGCAGCACCGTGCTGCTGCGCCCCGGCACAGCCCTGGCCCCCGATCTGGCCCGCACCCTGGCTGACCCTACCCATCAGCCCGCCCGCCCCCGCGCCGCCGCATTGCCGCCGGCGGAGGAGCTGCCGCCCGGTTCGACCCCCGAAGGGGCGGCGCTGCTGCTGGTGAAGCTGGCCCGCATGCTGCCGGCCGCCATCGTGGCGGAGGTGCCGAGGGCAGGGGACGCGGCCCTGTTCGCCCGCAAGCACGACCTGCTGCCGGTGCGGCAGGAGGACATCCTGGCCTACCGCGACCAGACCGCCCGCACGCTCTACCGCGTGGCGGAGGCCACGGTGCCGCTGGAGGATGCGGAGCGCACCCGCATCCTGGCCTTCCGCCCGTCCGACGGCGGGCCGGAGCATCTGGCCATTGTGATCGGCGAACCGAAGCCGGGCGAGCCGGTGCTGACCCGGCTGCACAGCGAATGCTTCACCGGCGATCTGCTGGGCTCCCTGCGCTGCGACTGCGGCCCGCAGCTCCGCGGCGCGATCAAGGAGATCGCGGAGGCCGGGGCAGGGGTGCTGCTCTATCTGGCGCAGGAGGGGCGGGGCATCGGGCTGGTCAACAAGCTGCGCGCCTACCGGCTCCAGGATGGCGGGCTGGACACGGTGGACGCCAACACCGCCCTGGGCTTCGACGCCGACGAGCGTGTCTATTTCCCGGCCGCCAGCATGCTGAAGTCGCTGGGCTTCAAGGCGGTGCGGCTGCTGACCAACAACCCGGACAAGATGGCCCAGCTCGCCAAATGCGGCGTGCAGGTGGTGGACCGCGTCCCCCACATCTTCCCCAGCAACGGCCACAACGAGGCCTATCTCCGCACCAAGGCGGAGAAGTCCGGGCACATGTTCTGACGTCGTCCCGTTTTCACTATCCCAATTTGCAGACCCGCACGTACATTTCCTCCCCATACCGGGCAGGGAGCGATGAAAGTGCGTTTGGCTGTTCTGGGCGCGATTGCGGTGCTGGGCTTCTGTGTGCAGCCGGCCAAGGCGGCGGAGGCGTCGCCTCCGGCCTTCGAGATCGAGCGTAGCGCTGTCCACACGATCGAGTCCGCCGTGGCCAAGCGGCGCTACGGGATCTTCGTGAAGACCCCGCCGGGATATGATGACCCGGCGAATGCCGGGCGGCGCTATCCGGTCATCTACATGACCGACGGCCCCTACACCTTCCAGGTCGCCTCCGGCATCTCGCGGCTGCTGTTCAGCCAGAAGAAGATGGAGGAGTTCATCCTGGTCGGCATCGGCTATGCGGAGGGCGAGTCCGGCACAGCCAGCCGCAACCGCGACCTGACGCCCTGGACCAATCCGAACAACCCCGGCATCGGCGGAGCCGCCGCCTTCCTGAAGTTCATCCGCACGGACGCGATGCCGGAGCTGGAGCGGCTCTACCGCATCGATCCCGCGCGCCGCACCCTGGCGGGCCAGTCCTATGGCGGCCTGTTTGGCCTGTGGGTGGCGCTGACGGAGCCGGAGCTGTTCTCCAGCTACATCCTGACCAGCCCGTCCATCTGGTACGCCCGCAAGGCGCTGCTGGAGCTGGAGGCGCGCTACGCGGCGAAGAACAAGGACATGAGGGCGGCCATCTATTTCGCCATCGGCTCCTTCGAAACGGTGAACCCGGCCTCCGACGATCCGCGCTATCTCGCCACCAACGACATGGTCGGCGACCAGCAGGAGATGGCGAAGCGGCTCCAGTCCCGCAACTATCCCGGCCTGCGCGTGCGCAGCGACGTGATCGAGGGCACCGTGCACGAAACCACCTTCCCCGTAGGGCTGATCCACGCGCTGCATTGGCTGTTCCCCTATCTGGGGAAGTAGGTCGGCGGCCACCTTCGCCCTTTGACAAGGGCAAGGTGAGGGGGCTCCTTCGACATCTTCGCAAGCGGGAGCATGTCCTCGCCCTGAGCCTGTCGTTGCCGCAGGCGGCTAGGGCAGGGACATGCGGGCCGGCAGAACGGACACCGCCTCACGCGTGCTTCAGCCGGCGCTCCCAGTGCTGCACCAGCTTGGTCAGCACGGTGTTCAGGATCAGGTAGATGGCGCCGGCGATGACGAACACCTCCACCGGCTGGAAGGTGCGGGCGGCGATGGCGCGGGCCGCACCCGTCAGCTCCATCAGCGTGATGGTGGAGGCGAGGGAGCTGGCCTGCACCATCTGGATCACCTCGTTGCCATAGGCCGGCAGAGCCTGGCGGAAGGCCTGGGGCAGGATGATGCGGCGGTAGAGCAGGAAGCCGGACATGCCCACCGAGCGCGCCGCCTCGATCTGGCCGAAATGGACCGAGCGGATGCCGCCGCGGATGATCTCCCCGGTATAGGCGGCGCTGTTCAGGGTCAGCGCCAGGATGGCGCACCAGTAGGGTTCCCGCAGGAAGGGCCAGAGCACGCTGTCCCGCACCGCCTCGAACTGGCCGATGCCGTAATAGATCAGGAAAAGCTGCACCAGCAGCGGGGTGGAGCGGAAAACGAACACATAGCCGCCCACCAGCGCCGACAAGGGGCGGAAGCCGGACAGGCGGGCCATCGCCACCCCGACCGCCAGCACCAGCCCCAGCAGCAGGGACAGCGCCACGAGCTGCACCGTCAGCACGGCCCCGGACAGGAGTTGCGGCAGGCTGGACAGGATCAGGTCGATATTCATTGCCCTGCTCCTCCTTTAGCCCGCGACCCGGCGCACGCCGCGCTCGGACCGCCGCTCCGCCCAGCGGAAGGCGGCTTCCGAGCCGGTGGTCAGCGCCATATAGATCACCGCCGCGGCGACATAGAAGGTGAAGGGGTCCCGCGTCGCGCCAGCGGCCACATGGGCGGTGCGCATCAACTCCGCCAGGGCCGTGACGCTGACCAAGGCCGTGTCCTTGAGGGTGAGCTGCCAGACATTGCCCAGGCCGGGCAGGGCGAAGCGCAGCGCCTGGGGGATCAGGACCCGGCGCAGGATCAGGAATCGGTGCATGCCCAGCGACAGCGCCGCCTCGATCTGGCCCTTGGGCACGGCCTGCACAGCGCCCCGGATCACCTCCGCCGAATAGGCGCCGGATACGATGCCCACGGCGGCGACGCCCACGGCGAATGCCGACAGCTCGACCCGTCCGCCATAGCCGAAAACACCGGCCACCCAGGTGACAAGCCCAGCCCCGCCGAAGAACAGCAGCCAGATGATCAGCAGCGCCGGCACTCCGCGGACCACCACCGTGTAAGTGCCGGCAACGGCGCGCAGCACCGGGCCGCCGGCCAGCTTCGCCGCCGCCGCCAGGGAGCCCAGCAGGATGCCCACCGCATAGGACAGCAGCGCCACCGCGATGGTGACCCCGGCCCCGCGCAGCATCTCATCCCCCCAGCCGGTGGGACCGAAACTCAACAGCTCGAACATGGGCGGGGATGGTCTCCGGGGGATGCTGTGGAAAACCCTCTCCCGCAAGGGGAGAGGGGAATGGGCGAGGGGCCTTCCCCGCGTTCAAGCTCAATGCATCGATGCGTCGAAGCCGAACCACTGCTCGGCCATCTGGCGGATGGTGCCGTCCTCCTTCATGGCGGCGATGGTGTCGTTCAGGGCGGCGAGCAGGCGCGGCTCGTCCTTGCGGACGGCGATGCCGATACCCTGGCCGAAGACGCCGCCGTCGAAGCCCGGCCCGATATAGCCCGCATTCTGGCCCGCCGGGCTGTTCAGGAAGGGCGACCAGGCCACGGCGTCCGCAAGCCCGGCGTCGATGCGGCCGGCGGACAGGTCCAGGGCCAGATTCTCCTGCGTGTCGTAGCGGCGGATGCTCACCACGTCGCCCAGGTAGGTGTCCAGAAAATTGGCGTGGATGGTGGCGACCTGCACGCCCACCGTCTTGCCCTTCAGCGCTTCCTTCATCTGGTCGATGGCGGTCTGCTCCACCGGGTCGATGACGGTCAGGTTCACCCGCTCCAGCCCGGTGTCGAGCTGGTGCAGCGGGCTGTCGTTCAGCGCCACGAAATAGCCCGGCGTGGTGGCGTAGCCGGTGGTGAAGTCCACCACCTGCTGCCGCTCCGTCGTGATCGACATGCCGGCCATGATGGCGTCATAGCGCCCGGCCTGGAGGCCGGGAATGATGCCGTCCCAGTTCTGGGCCGTGATCTGGCACGCCACCTCCAGGCGGCGGCAGATCTCGTTCGCCAGATCGATCTCGAACCCGATCAGCTTTCCACTGGGATCGGTCATGTTGTAGGGCGGGTAGGCGCCTTCCGTCGCGATGCGGAGCGGATCGGGCACGGGCGTGTCCACCCCCGCCTGTCCGCTCGGCTGGTCGTCACCGCACCCGGCCAGCGCCAAGGTGGCGGCCAGCGCCAGCGCCGCGGCGATCCTCTTCTTCATTCCATACCCTTTCCCTGCTCGAAGTCCCCGTTCCGGCGGGGGTCGTTGAACTTGATGCGTCCGGATTTTCCGTTCCGCCGCCGCCCATGGTCAAGGCCCGCGGGGCGCGGCATTGCGCCTACACCCGCGCTTCGCGCATCAGGAATTGGCGGCAGCGTTCAGAGGCGGGATTGTTGAACACCGCCTCGGGCGTTCCTTCCTCTTCCACCCGGCCCTGGTGCAGGAAGACCACCTTGCTGGCGACCTCACGGGCGAAGGCCATCTCGTGGGTCACGATCAGCATGGTGTTGCCTTCCTCCGCCAGATCGCGGATGACGCGCAGCACCTCGCCCACCAGCTCGGGGTCCAGCGCGCTGGTCGGCTCGTCGAACAGCATCACCTTCGGCTCCATCGCCAGCATGCGGGCGATGGCGGCGCGCTGCTGCTGCCCGCCGGAAAGCTGCTGGGGATAGGCGTTCCGCTTCTCCGCCAGCCCGACCTTGGCCAGCAGCATCTCCGCCCGCGCCACGGCCTCCGCCCTGGGCTGCTTCAGCACATGCACCGGCGCTTCGATCACGTTTTCCAGCACGGTCATGTGGGTCCAGAGATTGAAGCTCTGGAACACCATGCCGAGCCGGCGGCGGATGCTGTCGACCTGGGCGCGATCGGCGGGCCTGGCCTTGCCGTCCTTGGCTGGCTGCATCCGGATCAGCTCGCCGGTGATCCAGACCTTGCCGCTGTCCGGCACCTCCAGCAGGTTGATGCAGCGCAGGAAGGTGCTCTTCCCCGATCCGGATGAGCCGATCAGGGCGACCACGTCCCCCTCCCGCGCCGTCAGCGAAATGCCTTTCAGCACCTCCAGCTCACCGAAGCTCTTGTGCAGATCCTCGACCAGGATGGCGGGGGTTTCGTCGGATGTGAGCAGGGACATGGGGGCGGGGCAGGGACGCGGCTGTGGGGGCATGACCCGGCAAGCTATCCCGCCAAGCGTCTGCAAGCAAAGCCATTTGCGCGCGGCGGAGATTCCCCAGGTGCGAACGGGCGTGGTATCCTGCGCCGGCTTCCGACCGCCAGGGCATGAGAGAGATGAGCGGCATCCAGCCGGGTCCAAACCGCAGCACGCATTTCCTGTTCGAACACAAGGTCTTTACCGTCGAAGGATGCCGGTTCGTCCTCTCCCGCTCCACGGAGGAGCCGGTGATGATGTTGAAACTGGGCAAGCTCGATGCGGAAGTGCCGGT
This sequence comes from Indioceanicola profundi, assembly GCF_003568845.1. Lineage (NCBI taxonomy): Bacteria > Pseudomonadati > Pseudomonadota > Alphaproteobacteria > Rhodospirillales > Azospirillaceae > Indioceanicola > Indioceanicola profundi. The sequence continues at coordinate 3,095,077 of NZ_CP030126.1, forward strand.
CGAGCGGCTGTACGGCGAGTTCAAGATCGACCCCAAGGGCTTCGACGGCCAGCTTCTGAAAATGGTGGTCAACGGGCTGAACTATGTGCGCGAAATCCGGCCCGGCGACACGATCCCCAATGAGCTGATCGACGGCACGGCGAGCTGGCGGGTGGATGAGCGCCACTATCTGATCGCCAAAGGGCGGTTGACGGTGCAGCTCGTGACCTGGCTGACCGGGGGCGAGACGGTGATCTCCAGCCCGGCGGAGCTCGAGCAGATCGTCGAGGACCCGACCACCAAGGCCCGCGTCAACGAAGCCTTCCGCGTCATCGCGGACAAGCTGGCCATCAGCGGCGACCCGGAGGTGGTGGTGGAGCAGCGGATCGAGACGCTGGCGAAGGAGCTGGCCTTTATCGAGGCGCTGCGGGAACGCATGGGCCAGCTCGCGGTGATCCGCCGCGGGCTGGAAGCCGCCCACCGCATCTATAAGAATGAGCGCACGGTGCGGGAGGAGATCGTGCGCATGCAGTCCCTGTCCCTGCCGCCGATCACCGACCTGGAGGGCCGCTTCGCCCAGGTGGACGCCCAGACCGGCGAAATCCTGGCGATGCTGAACAAGTTCGAACAGAACGTCAGCTATATCCGGGAGATGCGGGACGATCTGCACCAGTCCCTGATGCCCTGGGACGAGCTGCTGGACGGCTGGCAGGAGGTGGCGCTGGACAAGGGGCCGGCGCTGGAGGCGTTGCTGAAGAAGACCTATCAGCACCTTGCCCGCAAATACAGCCAAGCCAGCCACTGGCGTCTGGCGAACCGCGCCGCGCCACGCTGACATTTGCGGCGCAGACACCATTCGATACCGGGCAACGTAGGTCGGTCACGCGCAGCGTGGCCGACAACCATCCGGGCCATTCGGTGCTGTTCTTCCTGTGGGGAGAGCTTGTCTGGGTTTTGGAAAGGATGAATAGGATGAATGGGATGGCGCGCTGGACCGGCGGAGCCAATTCTGTATCACCAGCCCGCACCGGCGGATGAGATGCTCTCCCTCATCCTATCCATCCTATTCATCCTTTCCTGATTCCAGACCGTCTGCCGGAGCCTGCGCGTGCAGAGTCGAATGGATGGGCTGGTGACATCTCGAAAGATGAAAATGATGAAGAGGATGAAAATGATGGTGCGGGGCCATTCGGCTTCCGCCTCAGCTCCTGCCCGGTCTTGAGCACTGCTTGCGGCGCTCCCGGTCCATCATTTTCATCCTTTCCATCTTTTTCATCATTCATGATGTCTCGGACCTCGATGCCGAAGCGCAGACACTCCTGTCGGCTACGCTGCGCGTGACTGACCTACTCCGGACATAGGTCCGTAGCGGCCCCGCCGCCTGGGCTCGTACACCGCAGAGCCGTAGGTCGGTCACGCGTAGCGTGGCCGACAGCCATCCGAGCCGTTCGACGCTTTTCTCCCTATGGGAAGAGCCGGTCTGGGTTTTGGGAAAGGATGAATAGGATGGATGGGATAACGGAGTGCTCATCATCCGTCAGTGCAGGCTGATGGCTGAGGACTGGCTCCGCCGGTCCAGCGCGCCATCCCATTCATCCTATTCATCCTTGCCAGATAACCAACCATCCCTCACGGCCTGCGCGAACAGCGCCCAATGGCCGGGCCAGTGACATCTAGAAAGATGAAAATGATGAAGAGGATGAAAATGATGAAGCCGGTCCATTCGGCTACAGATCAGCCCTGCCCGGTCTTGATCACCGCCTGCGGCGCGGCCGGTCGATCATCTTCATCCTTCCTATCCTTTTCATCCTTCTAAATGTCTCGGACCCCAATGCCTGACATCGCAAAGCCGGCTTCCCGGCCGCCGCCTTACCCCTGCGGCAGCGCGTCGAGCTGGCGTTTCAGCTCGGCATGGTCGGGACTGGCTTCCGGGATGATGCCCAGCAGCTTGGTCCACAGCTCCCGCGCCCTGCCGGATTCGCCGCGCCGGGCGGCGTCGGCCCCCAGATAGTAGAGCGCCTGCGGGTTGGCGGGGTCGAGTTCCAGCACTTTTGCAAGGGCGTCGATGAAGCCCTGGGCCGGAACCTCCGCCCCGTCCGCGGCATCCGCCTCCGCCAGGGCGCGGGCGTAATCCAGCCAGATGTCGGTGCGGTCGGGCGCAGCCTCTGTCGCCCGGCGCAGGGCCTCCGCGGCCGCTGCCGGTTCGCCCAGCACGCCGCGGGCGCGGGCGAGGCGACGCCAGCCCTCCGCATCGCCGGGATTCTCCTCCAGCCGGGCCTGCAGCCCCTCGACCATGGAGCGGATGACGGCCTGCTGCTCCTCCGGCGGAAGATTTGCCATCTCCTGCATCTGCTCCGGCGTCAGCAGGGGGGCCGCATTGCCGCCGTTGTCCGTGGGCGTGCCGGCCTGGGGCTGGCCGGCGCCGACGGGGGGCAGGGGGTCCGGCGTGGCCTCTACCGGGTCGATGCCGACCTGGGTGGCGACATCGTGGATGCGCTGGCGCAGCAGCGGCACCCAGGGCGCGTCGGCCGGGCTGCGGCGCATCAGCTCCGCCCAGCGGCCGATCGCGCCTTGCGGATCGCCGGCCTGCTGCCGCGCCAGCCCCAGATAGAAGGCGGCGCGGGGGTTGCCGGCATCCTGTTCCTGCACCGCCTCGAAGGCGCGCAACGCCTCCTCGCCCACAATGCCGTCATTGGCCATGACCAGCGCCTCGGCGAAGCTGGACACCAGTTCCGGATCGCCCTGGGACAGGCCGGCGGCCTTGCGATAAGCCTCCGCCGCCTCCTCATGCCGGCCCATGGCGGCATAGGTCTGGGCGGCCAGGGTCCAGCCCTGAAGGTCGTTCGGGTCCTCCTGGAGCTTCTGTTCCAGCTTGGCGAGCGCGTCCAGCACCTGCGGCGGCACCGGCGGGCGCTGGGCCTGCTGCTGGGCGAAGGGGACGGAGGGCAGCTCCGGCCGGCCGATCTGGATATAGATCAGCAGTGCCGCCAGCGGTAACAGCACGACCATGCCCACGGCCAGCTTATGGCTGGGGCCGGTGGCCGGTGCGGCTCCATCCCCGCCGGCCCTGTCGGCGGTGGCCAGCAGGCGGCGGCCCACCTCGGCGCGGGCGGCCTTGGCCTGCTCCGGCGTCAGCACGCCGCGCTGGAGGTCGCGCTCGATCTCCTCCACCTGATCCTTGTAGACCTTGCGGGCATAGTCGGCGGGGCCGGTCTGATCGACCGGCGGGCGCAGCAGGGGGCGCAGCAGGAGCAGCAGCACGATGGCGGTCAGAACCGCCGCCCCGATCCAGAAACCGATCATAGCCGTGCCGTATCCCCGGTATTGCCCGCGTGGCCGCGGTTGTTCTCGTCATCACCGCCGGCCATCATCGCCTCCAGCCGCCTCTCCTCATCCGCGGTCAGCGGAGCGGCGGCGGTGGTCTCCACCTCCCGCCGACGGCGGTGCAGGTAGAAGGCGGAACCGGCGCCGGCCAGCACCAGCACCACGGCCGGCCCGAACCAGAGCGCCCAGGTCTCCGGCTTCACCGGCGGGCGCAGCAGCACGAAGTCGCCATAACGGGCGTGGATATAGTCCAGCGCCTCCTCATTGCTGTCGCCGGCCGTCAGCCGCTCCCGCACCAGCACGCGCAGGTCGCGGGCCAGCGGGGCGTTGCTGTCGTCGATGGACTGGTTCTGGCAGACCAGGCAGCGCAGCTCTTTAGAAATCTCCCGCGCCCGCGCCTCCAGCGCCGGATCGGCCAGCCTCTCATCGGGCATCACGGCCAGCGCGGGTGCGGCCAGCGTCAAAGCGAGGAGCAGGGGGATCAGGCGCTTCACTTCTGCAGCTCCCGGATCAGCGGGAGGATCTTCTCATCCAGGTCGAAGGGCATCAGCGGGCCGACATGGCGGTAGCGGATGCGGCCTTCCGCATCGACGATGTAGGTCTCCGGCACGCCATAGACGCCCCATTCGATGCCGATGCGCCCGTCCAGGTCTGCGCCGATGCGCTGGTAGGGGTTGCCGAGCTGGGCCAGGAAGCGCTGGCTGTCCTGCGGCTTGTCCTTGTAGGCGATGCCGTGGATCGTCACCCCCTCCTCCTTGGCCAGGCGCATCAGCAGGGGATGCTCGATCCGGCAGGGGGCGCACCAGCTCGCGAAGACATTGACCAACTGCACCCCGCCCTTCAGGTCGGCGGTGGCCAGACCCTGGCCGTTCTCCTGCACCGGCGGCAGCTCGAATTGCGGCACCGGCTGGTCGATCAGGGCGGAGGGCAGCTCCGACGGGTCGCGGGTCAGGCCCACGGCGAAATAGCCCACCAGCACCAGGAACAGTGCGAAGGGAACGAACAGGATCAGGCGGGGCATCGGTTCTTCTTGGTCCTTGCGATCACTCCGCCGGCTGCGCGGCGGCGGCCGGGGCTTTGGCGGCGCGGCGCACCGGCACGCCCAGACGGAAGCGGCGGTCGGACAGGCTGACGAGGCCGCCGAGCACCATGACGATGGCGCCGAACCAGATCCAGGGCACCAGCGGGTGGTGGTAGATGCGCACCACCCAACCCTCGCCCTGCTCGCTGCGGTCGCCCAGCACGGCATAAAGGTCGGAGTAGAAGGTGGTGTGGATGGCGGCCTCGGTGGTTTCCATGCGGGCCACCGGGTACCAGCGCTGCTCCGGATGGAGCCGCGCCACGAAGTCGCCGCCGCTGGAGACCAGGAAGGTGCCGGTCTCGGTGGTGTAGTTGTCCACCCGCCCGCTCTCCACCTTCTCCAGCGTGAATTCGTAGCCGGCGACGCTGGCCGTGTCGCCGATATTCATGACCCGGATATCCTCGGTCAGCCAGGCGCTGGTGCCGACCATGCCGGCGATGGCGATGCCCAGCCCGGCATGGGACAGGGTGGTGCCCCAGGCGCCGCGCGGCAGGCCCTTTGCCCGGTCCCAGCTCTGCCCCAGCGGGATGCGGAACAGCTTCACCCGGTCCGCCAGTTCGGCCACCGCGCCGAAGAAGGCCCAGGCGGCCATGGCGATGCCGACCAGCGCCATCACCGGCTTCACCCCGTTGATGTAGAGCGCCCAGAGCACGCAGACCACGGTGACCAGCGCCGCGAATTTCAGCCGGCCCAGCGCGCCCGCCAGATCGCCCCGCTTCCAGGCCAGCAGCGGCCCCACCGCCATCACGGCCACCAGCGGGATCATCAGCGGCACGAATGTGGCGTTGAAGAAGGGCGCCCCGACGGAGATCTTCTGCCCCGTCATGGAATCCAGCAGCAGCGGATAGAGCGTGCCGATCAGCACCACGGCGCAGGCGACGGAGAGCAGCAGGTTGTTCAGCACCAGCGCGCCCTCGCGGCTGACCGGGGCGAAGAGCCCGCCGACCTTCAGCGAACTGGCCCGCATGGCGTAGAGCAGCAGCCCGCCGCCGGTGGCGAGCAGCAGCAGGATCAGGATGGCGACGCCGCGCTCCGGGTCCACCGCGAAGGCGTGGACGGAGGTCAGCACGCCGGAGCGCACCAGGAAGGTGCCCACCAGCGACAGGGTGAAGGTCAGGATGGCCAGCAGAACGGTCCAGGTCTTCAGCGCATCGCGCTTTTCCACCACGATGGCGGAATGCAGCAGCGCCGTGCCCGCCAGCCAGGGCAGCAGGGAGGCGTTCTCCACCGGGTCCCAGAACCACCAGCCGCCCCAGCCCAGCTCGTAATAGGCCCACCAGCTTCCCATGCCGATGCCCAGCGTCAGGGACGACCAGGCCACCAGGGTCCAGGGCCGCACCCAGCGCCCCCAGGCGGGATCGACCCGCCCCTCGATCAGGGCGGCGGCGGCGAAGCTGAAGGCCAGGCTGAAGCCCACATAGCCCAGATAGAGAAAGGGCGGATGGAAGGCGAGGCCGGGGTCCTGGAGCAGGGGGTTCAGGTCGTTGCCGTCGGCCGGGACGGGGAAGACACGGATGAAGGGGTTGCTGGTGGCCAGCATGAAGATCAGGAAGCCCACCCCGATCATTCCCTGCACGCCCAGCACCCTGGCCTTCAGGCTGGGCGGCAGGTTGCCGCCGAACCAGGCCACCGCCGCCCCGAACAGGGCCAGCATCAGCACCCAGAGGACCAGCGAGCCCTCATGGTTTCCCCAGACGCCGCTGACCTTGTACAGCATCGGCTTGGCCGAATGGCTGTTCTGGACCACGTTCAGCACGCTGAAGTCGGAGACCACATAGGCGTAGGTCAGCGCCGCGAAGGCGGTGCCCACCATCAGAAGCTGCCCATAGGCGGCGGTCCGCCCCAGCTCCATCCAGGCCGCATTGCCGCGCGCGGCCCCGATCATGGGCACGCTGGACTGCACGATCGCCAGCAGCAGCGCCAGCACCAGGGCGTAATGGCCGATCTCGGGGATCATGGACGCAAAACCTCTTTTGTCCTCGGCACGCCTGGAACGCGGCGCTTGATGGATTCATCCTTCGGCGGCTCGGGATGAGGGGCGGGATACGGCCTTCTAAATCCCATTCCAGACCGTTCCACCCACACCGTCATCCCGGCTTTCGCCGGGATGACGGTGAGAAACGGAAGCAACCTGCCTGGATGTCCAGGAGTCCCCCGCACTCCCCCGGACCTGCTTATTCTGCCTCCGGCGCATACACGGCACGGCCCGGCGGTTCCGGGCGGAACTCGCCGGCGCGTTTCAGGGCGTCGGCTACCTCCGGCGGCATGTAGGTCTCGTCGTGGCGGGCCAGCACCTCGCGCGCCTGGAACACGCCGTCGGCCAGCTTGCCCTCGGCGATCACGCCCTGGCCCTCGCGGAACAGGTCGGGCAGCACGCCGGTATAGGTGACGGGAACGGTCTGGACCGTGTCGGTGACCCGGAAGGCGATGGTCATGCCGCCATCCAGCTTCTGGATCGAGCCCTCCTCCACCAGCCCGCCCAGCCGGACGGAGCGGTCGCCCGGCGGGTTGGAGACCAGGTCGCTGGGGCTGAAGAAGAACACGATGTTCTCCTCGAACGCCGACAGCGTCAGGGCGGTGGCGGTGCCGAGGCCCAGCAGCGCCAGGCCCAGTATGTACATGCGGCGCTTCTTGCGGGTCATGGTGCGGCCTCCTGCGCCGGGGCGGCGGTGCGGGCGCGGCGGCGCCGACGCTCACCCTGCGCGGCTTCCAGCGCCGTCAGGACCTGCTCGTTGGCGCGCAAGGACCGGATGGAGGCCAGCAGCAGCCCGACCAGGATCAGGGCTGCCAGCCCGTAGCTGGTCCAGATGTAGACGGCATAGCCGCCCATGGCGAAGAACTCGGTCATCCCTCGGGCCTTCCACTCTCCCTTCCGCACAGGTGGGGCGTTCTGCGCGGATGTTTAGATATCGCGACCACCCGCCGCACGGGGGCCTTGCGGCACCGCTTCCCTATTCCGCCGCCACCGCCTCGGCGGAGGTGGCGCTGGCGGCCTGGGTCAGGCGCAGGGCCTGGATGCGGCGCGCCGCCAGTTCCGCCCGCATGCGCAGGATCACGGTGACCACGAACCACGCCTTGAAGGCGAGGGCCATGACGAACAGGGGCCACAGCATCTCCCCCGAGATGGTGGGGCCGTCCATGCGGATCACGCTGGCCGGCTGGTGCAGCGTATTCCACCATTCCACCGAGAACTTGATGATCGGCACGTTCACCACCCCCACCAGCAGCAGGATGCTGCCGGCCTTGTTCCCGCGGGTGGGATCGTCGAACGCATTCACCAGCGCCATGTAGCCGAGATAGAGGAAGAACAGGATCAGCACGCTGGTCAGGCGGGCATCCCACACCCACCAGGTGCCCCACATCGGCTCCCCCCACAGGGACCCGGTGGCGAGGCACAGCGCCGTGAAGCCGGCCCCCAGCGGGGCGGCGGCGCGGGCATAGACTTCCGCCAGCGGATGCTTCCAGACCAGGGCGGCGGCCCCGGCGGCGGCCATGGTGGTGTAGACGAACAGGCTCATCCACGCGGCGGGCACATGGACGTACATGATCCGCACCGTGTCCCCCTGCTGGTAGTCCGGCGGGGAAGTCACCAAGGCCATCCACAGGCCGGCGGCGAAGCAGACAAGCGTGAGGCCCACCGCCCAGGGGAAGACCAGGGCAGCGAGGCGCAGGAAACGGGCGGGGTTCGCGAATCGGTGCATAGCGGAGCTTATTTAGCATGCCCGCCCGCCCTTTCCCACGGGCACCAAAGACGCATAGGGCGAATTGATCCAGATCAGGGAATGGATCGGCGGGAAAACCGTGCGGTTGGGGAAGGGTGGGGTGATCCTTCGACAGGCTCAGGATGAATCGGGAAGCTCACACCCTGAAGCCTGCCCCCACTCCTCACGTCACCTTGCCCCTGGCCTGGAACCGCTCCTCCTGCCATTCACCGCTCCGCACCACCTCCGCCAGATGGCGGGAGGCGTCCCAGACGTCCACGTAGCGCAGATAGAGCGGCGTGAAGCCGAAGCGCAGCACGTCCGGCGCGCGGAAATCCCCGATCACCCCGCGGGCGATCAGGGCCTGGACCATGGCATGGCCCTGCGGATGGGTCAGGCTGACCTGACTGCCGCGCAGGCTTCCGTCGCGCGGGGACAGCAGGCCGAAGGCGTCGGGGCACATCTGCCCGACCAGTTGGATGAACAGATCGCCCATCCGCACCGACTTGGCCCGGACCTGCGCCATGTCGGCCTCCGCCATGATGCGCACCCCTTCCTCCAGCGCCGCGAGGCCGAGGATGGAGGGGGTGCCGCAGAGATGGCGGGTGATGCCGGGGGCGGGGGCGTAATCGTCGCGGAAGTCGAAGGGGGCGGCATGGCCCATCCAGCCGGACAAGGGCGGCCGCACGGCATCCTGATGCCGGCGGGCGACATAGAGGAAGGCGGGCGCGCCCGGTCCGCCATTCAGATACTTGTATCCGCAGCCCACCGCCAGATCGGCGTTGCAGCGATTCAGCTCCACATCCAACGCCCCGGCGCTGTGCGACAGGTCCCACAGGGTCAGCGCACCCGCCCGGTGCGCCGCCGCGGTCAGGCCCGCCATGTCGTGCACCCGGCCGGTCTTGTAATGCACATGGGTCAGCAGCAGCAGGGCAACCTCGTCCGTCAATGCCTCCGCCAGCCGCTCCCGCTCCGCCAGCCGCACCTCCACCTGACCGTCCAGCATCTCCGCCAGCCCTTGCAGGATGTAGAGGTCGGTGGGGAAATTGCCGGGTTCGGACAGGATCACCCGCCGGCCGGGCCGCAGCCTCACCGCCGCGGCCGCCAGCTTGAAGAGGTTGACGGAGGTGCTGTCGGCGGCCACCACCTCATCCGGCTCCGCCCCGACGATGCCGGCGATCAGCCCGCCCACCCGCTGGGGCAGGTCGATCCAGCCCGCGCTGTTCCAGGAGCGGATCAGGTCCATGCCCCATTCCCGCTGCACCACATCGGCCAGCCGCGCCGCCGTCGCCTTGGGGAGCACGCCCAGCGAGTTGCCGTCCAGATAGATGACACCCTCCGGCAGGCTGAACCGGCTGCGGAACCCGGCCAGCGGATCGTCACGGTCCAGGGCTTCCAGATCGGCGCGGGTCAAGGTCATGGGCGGAATCCTGCGGAACGGGGAAGAGGGCGGAGCATAGGCGGGCACGGATGGGGATGGTCAAGGACTACGGAAAACGTAACCACCCTCGAGACCGTCATCCCGGCGGAAGCCGGGACCCAGGAGTCCTGAGGGCGGTGCTTGTGGCCCCTGGGCCCCGGCTTCCGCCGGGGTGACGGAGAAAGTTGTTGGGAGCAGAGCCAACCTCCCCCCTTCCGACCCAACCCTCTGGCACGGCTCCCGCTTTCGTGGGACCTTTCCCCGAAAGCTGAAGAATACGGGATCGGGTGCGATGGGGAAGCGCAGGGGCGCCGGGGCGCGGGTCGCGCGGGGGCTGGGCTATATGGCGGCCGGGGTGGCCGTGCTGGCGGTTCTGGCCGGGGCGGCGGGATACGGCTTCCTGCGCGCCAGCCTGCCCAGGCTGGACGGGGTGGTGGAAACGCCGGGCATCGCATCCCGCGTCACCGTGCAGCGGGATGCCGGCGGCATCGCCACCATCATCGCCGCCGACCGCGCCGACATGGCCCGTGCCTTGGGCTATCTGCATGGGCAGGAGCGCTTCTTCCAGATGGACCTGCTGCGGCGGAGCGCGGCGGGGGAGCTGGCGGTACTGGTCGGGGATGCCGCCCTGCCGCTGGACCGGGACCGGCGGCTGCACCGCTTCCGCACGCGCGCCGGCCGGATCGTCGCCGCGATGCAGGGGGAGGACAGGCGCATCCTGGACGCCTATGTGGCCGGGGTGAACCAGGGCTTCGGCGAGCTGTCGGCCCGGCCCTTCGAATACGCCATTCTGCGCCACACGCCGGAACCCTGGCGGGCGGAGGATACGATGCTGGCGACCTTCGCCATGTATTTCGACCTGCAGGACAGCAGCGGGGCGCGGGAACGGAACCTGGATGCCGTGACACAGGCGCTGGGTCCGGACTGGGCGGCGTTCCTCTATCCCAGCGGCACGGATTTCGATGCGGCGCTCGACGGCACCTCTCTGCCGGAACCGCCGCTGCCTGCCGCCCTGCCTGCGGGAAAGCGGGCGCAGGCCGTGCCGCGGATGCCCGATCCGGAGCATGCCTTCGGCAGCAACAACTGGGCCGTGGGCGGCGGCTTGACCGGGCATGGCGGGGCCATGGTGGCCGACGACATGCATCTGGGCCACAGCGTGCCCAACATCTGGTTCCGCACCCGGCTGGTGCTGACCGGCCCGGCGGGGGAAATCCGGAACGACATCGTGGGCGTCAGCCTGCCCGGCGCGCCCAACATCGTGGTGGGCAGCAACGGCCACATCGCCTGGGGCTTCACCAACACCTACATCGACACCGGCGACGCCGTGCGGCTGGAGCCGGGGGCGGAGGAGGGAACCTACCGCACGCCAGACGGCAACCGCCGGATCGAGCGCGTGACGGAGCGGCTCTGCACCGCTGCCGACACCTGCGAGGAGCTGGTGGTGGAGGAGACGGTCTGGGGGCCCGTGGTGGGCGCTGATTCCAACGGGGCCAAGCTGGCCTGGCACTGGGTGGCGCATGACATGGATGCCGGGGCCATGGGCGGGCTGCTGGCGCTGGAGCAGGCGCGCAGCGTGGATGAGGCCATCGGCATCGCCCACCGCACCAGCCTTCCCAACCAGAACCTGATGGTAGGGGACCGGGACGGCAACATCGCCTGGACCATCATCGGCCGCGTTCCCCGCCGCTTCGGCTTCGACGGAAGCCTGCCGGAAAGCTGGGCGGACGGCACCAAGGGCTGGAACGGCTGGCTGGAGCCGGCGGAGGTGCCGGTCGTCCGCAACCCGGACCACAGCCGGCTCTGGACCGCCAATTCCCGCACGGTCGGCGGGGAGGATTTCGCCAGGCTGGGCGATGGCGGCTATGCCCATGGCAACCGGGCGCGGCAGATCAGGGAGCTGCTGTTCGCCAAGGACCGCTTCACGGAAGCCGACCACCTCGCCATCCAGCTCGACGACCGCGCCGTGGTGCTGGAACGCTGGCAGACCACGCTGCTGGCGGCGCTGGACCTCGCCAAGAGCGATCCCGAGGCCCAGGCCCTGCGGCCCTATGTGCAGGATTGGGGCGGGCGGGCGGTGCCGGACAGTGTGGGCTACCGGCTGGTGCGGCAGTTCCGGACGGATATGCTGCGCCTCCTCTACGAGAATTATCTGGGCATCCCGCTGGGGGAGCGGCCGGCCTTCCGCCGGATCAGCACCCAGGCCGACGGTCCCGCCTGGCGGCTGCTCCAGGAGCGGCCGGCCCATCTGGTGCCGCCGGGGTTCGAGAGCTGGGATGCCGTTCTGCGCACCGCCGTCGCCTCCCTGCTGCAGGATGTGGAGCAGCAGGCCGGCGGCGACCCGGCGTCTTATCGCTGGGGGGAGCGGAACCGGCCCGGTGTGCGCCATCCGTTGAGCCGCTTCGTGCCCGGCCTTGCCCTGCTGACCGATCCGGAGGACGATCCCCTTCCCGGCGACGTCTATCAGCCCCGCGCCCAGGGCCGCGGCTTCGGCGCCAGCCAGCGCATGGTGGTGAGCCCCGGCCATGAGCGCGACGGCATCTTCCACATGCCGGGCAGCCAGTCCGGCCATCCGCTGTCGCCCTATTACCTGAAGGGCCACCAGGACTGGCGCGAAGGCCGCCCCAGCCCGCTTCTGCCCGGCCCGGCGGAATGGACGCTGAATTTCGAGCTCCAGGCAGCACCCTGACGACCCGCGCCGGATTGGCCCATTCCCCTGTTGCACAGGGAAGGAGAGCAGGGCGGGAGCGTTCATGGCGGTTTATTTCACCAGTGACAGCCATTTCGGCCATGGCGGGGCCATGGGGCGGTTCAAGCGGCCCTTCGGCAGCGTAGCGGAGATGGATGAGGCCATGATCTCCCGCTGGAACGAGGTGGTGGGGCCGGAGGATACCGTCTGGCATCTGGGCGACTTCGCCATCCGGCGCAGCGCCGCCGCGATGGCCGCCATCCTGGACCGGCTGAACGGCACAAAGCACCTGATCTACGGCAACAATGACGGGCCGGACACGCTGGCCCTGGCCGGCTGGACCAGCGTGGCCGGCTATGCGGAGCTGACGGCGGAGGACGGGACCGGGCTGGTGCTGTGCCATTACGCCTTCCGCACCTGGAACGGCATGTACAAGGGCGCCTGGAACCTGCACGGCCACAGCCACGGCGCGCTGAAGGGCATGACGCGGCAGGTGGATGTCGGCGTCGACGTCTGGGACTTCCGCCCCGTCACCTTCGCCCAGATCCGCGACCGCTTCACCCGCCGCAGGGTTCGCGCATAGCCTCAAGACAAGCGTAGGTCGGTCACGCACAGCGTGGCCGACAGCCATCCGAGCCATTCGGCGCTTTTCTCCCTATGGGAGGAGCCGATCTGGGTTTTGGGAAAGGATGAATAGGATAACGGAGCCCCCATCACCTGCCGGTGCAGGCCGGTGATCCAGGACTGGCTCCGCCGGTCCAGCGCGCCATCCCATTCATCCTATTCATCCTTGCCAGATAACCAACCGTCCCTCACGGCCTGCGCGAACAGCGCCCAATGGCCGGGCCGGTGACATCTCGAAAGATGGAAATGATGACCAGGATGGAAATGATGGTGCAGGGCCATTCGGCTACGGATCAGCCCTGCATGGTCTTGATCACCGCCTGCGGCGCACTCAGTCCATCATCTTTATTTTTCCCATCATTTTCATCTTTCTATATGTCACTGACCCTTCCGCGCCAAACCGTCAGGCACCGTTCAGGATGCCGCTCTCCACCACCCCGTCGATGACGAACTGGCAGGCCAGGGCTGTCAGCAGGATGCCCAGCACGCGGTTGATGACGTTGATGCCGGTGCGGCCCAGCACGCGGCTGACCTCGCCCGCGAACAGCAGCACCAGCAGCGTGCCGGCAAGAACCGCCAGCAGCACGCCCAGAACCGCGGCCTGCAGCGCCCAGTCGCCCCCGGCCCGGCCCATGAACAGCACGATGCTGGTCATCGCCCCCGGTCCGGCGATCAGCGGGATGGCCAGCGGAAAGACGGAGATGTCGGGGCGGTGGCGTGCCTCCACATTCTCATCCTCCGTCGTGGTGCGCAGGCCGCTTTCGCGGGCGAACACCAGATCGATGGCCAGCAGCAGCAGCAGGATGCCGCCGGCGATACGGAAGGCCGCCGTGCTGATTCCCAGCCCGTGCAGCAGCGCCTCCCCGACAAAGGCGAAGGTCAGAAGGATGGCGGCCCCGATCAGAGTGCCCTTAATCGCCATGCGTCGGCGCTGCCGCCCTTCCATCCCGCCGGTCAGCCCGGCGAAGACAGGTCCCAGCCCCACCGGGTCGATGGTCACGAAGAAGGCGATGGCGGCGGTCAGCAGCAGGTCGTTCACGGCAGGAGGCTTTCGGCGGGACGCAATGGGGGTAAGCTCGAACCGCGCCCCATCTATGCCGCCCCGCCCCCATCCGCAACCACCGGGCGGGCAGGGGTGGCATGCGGGGCCACTCAGCCCGCCAGCCGCACCTCCACCTTTTCTCCGCCGGCCAGCAGGCGCAGCTTTCGGGTGATGGCGGGCAGCTCCTTCTTATAGACCCGCTCCAGCGGCGTGATCTCCACCTCCCAGCCCCGCGGCGTGCGCTTGTGGGTCCAGGTGGCGACCACCCGGCCCTGGCGCAGCACCACCGGGCTGATCCAGCCGGCGGTGCGGTAGACGGCCGGGCGGAACCGGTCGGCCAGATACTGGCCGGTGTCATTGTGCGCCAGCAGATAGGGATCGAACAGGGGCGTGACCGCGATGGCCCCCTCCGCATGCTCGGCAGTCCGCAGGGCCTCCTCGTCGCGCGCCAATGCGAAGGCCGGGCGGCCGGCCAAGTCGACGGGCAGCAGCTCCGCCGCCAGATCGGCGAAGGCGTCGCGCACCGGTTCGGCATAGAGCCCGACGAACTTGCGGAAATCGGCCGGGGCGGCGGGGCCATATGCTGCCAGATAGCGGCGCAGGATCTCCGCCATGGCGGCACGGGGCTCCGCCGCCTCCACATCGCCGGCCCAGCCGGGCAGGTGGACGAACTTGGCCTCCCGCTCCTCCCCCTCCACCGCCGGGCCGTGGCAGACATGGCCGAGCGCGCAGGCCAGCTTGATCACCCCGCCCCAGCTATGCTCCAGCCAGGGCCGCGCCCACTCGCCCAGCGTGGGCACCAGGCGGCGGGACAGGTCCATGCGGCTGTGCGGTCCATGCAGGGCCAGCGTCTCCGCCACGGCGGCCACCAGCGCCTCCACCTGCGCCGGGCTCAGCCCCTCGCTCTCATACCAGTTGTGGTAATTGCCGACGCGCAGCCGCCGCATGGCCAGCAGCAGCCCCAGATCCTCCCGCGGCACCAGATGCAGGGTGGAGCGCTGGGCCCACAGCTTCACCAGGCTGCGGTCCCGCCACAGCGCCGCCTCGGCCGCCGCCTCGCTGAACCCGGTGGCGGACCGGACGCGCAGTTGCAGCACGCCGGCCGAATAGACCTGCGCCTGCGCGCCCAGCAGCGCCCGTGCGGCGGTGAGCGCATCCGGGGCCGGGCTAGACAGATGCTGCCGCGCCAGCCGGAAGGCCAGCGCCTGGGGATGGAGACCTGCACGGGATGCACCCAGGCGAACAAGAAGGGAACGGGAGAGTGCCGCAGGGCGGGGATGCTGGCAAGAGAGGAGGCGGCGTCGGCCCCGACCCCGGAAACAAGAACCGCCCGCCAGGGCTTCCCCCGGCGGGCGGCTCTACTCCTGGACCCCGGACCGGGTCAGAGGGCGGAGGTGAACTCGCCTTCGGTCTTGGCCTTGATTTCGTCCAGCGTGACGCCGGGGGCCAGCTCGATCAGCCTCATGCCCTCGTCGCCATGCTTGTCGATGGTGAAGACGCCGAAGTCGGTGACCACCATGTCCACCACCCGCGTGCCGGTCAGCGGCAGGTCGCAGGCCTTCAGCAGCTTGGGCTGGTCGGCCCCGGTGGCCTTGTCCTTGGCGGTGTGCTCCATCACCACCACCACCTTCTTCACGCCGGCCACCAGGTCCATGGCCCCGCCCATGCCCTTGACCATCTTGCCGGGGATCATCCAGTTGGCAAGGTCGCCATTCTGGGCCACCTGCATGGCGCCCAGCACCGACAGGTCGATATGGCCGCCGCGGATCATGCCGAAGCTGTCGGCGGAGCTGAAGAAGCTGGTGTGGGGCAGCTTGGTGATGGTCTGCTTGCCGGCATTGATCAGGTCCGGGTCCTCCTCCCCCTCATAGGGGAAGGGGCCCATGCCCAGCATGCCGTTCTCCGACTGCAGCGTCACATGCATGCCCTCGGGGATGTAGTTCGCCACCAGGGTCGGGATGCCGATGCCCAGATTCACATAGAAGCCGTCGCGCAGTTCCTTGGCGGCGCGGGCGGCCATTTCGTCACGGGTCCAAGCCATGGTCGTGGTCTCCCTTTCTCAGCCGCGCTTCCGGGTGGTGCGCTGTTCGATGCGCTTCTCGTAGTTCTTCCCCTCGATAATGCGCTGGACGAAGATGCCGGGGGTGTGGATGTGGTCGGCATCCAGCTCGCCGGCCGGAACCAGCTTCTCCACCTCGGCCACGGTGACCTCGCCGGCGGTGGCCATCATCGGATTGAAGTTGCGAGCGGTCATCCGGTAGATCAGGTTGCCCTCGGTATCGCCGATATGGGCCTTCACGATGGACAGGTCGGCCTTCAGGCCGCGCTCCATCACATAGGTCTCCCCGTCGAACTCCCGCACCTCCTTGCCCTCGGCCACCAGCGTGCCGACGCCGGTCTTGGTGAAGAAGGCGGGGATGCCGGCGCCGCCGGCGCGGATGCGCTCGGCCAGGGTGCCCTGGGGATTGAACTCCAGCTCCAGCTCGCCGGACAGGTACTGCTGGGCGAACAGCTTGTTCTCACCGACATAGGAGCTGATCATCTTGGAGATCTGCCGGGTCTCCAGCAGCACGCCGAGGCCGAAGCCGTCCACGCCGGCATTGTTGGAGATCACGGTCAGCCCCTTGACCCCCGACAGCTTGATGGCCGCGATCAGGTTCTCCGGGATGCCGCACAGGCCGAACCCGCCGGCCATGATCGTCATGTCGTTCCGCAGCAGCCCCGCCAGGGCCGCGACGGCGTCGGAATAGACCTTCTTGCTCATGGCTCCAGCGATTCCCCCTAGTATTTTGTGTCGCAGGTGCGAAAGGCTCTACGCCGCGCCCGCGTGTGAGTCAATCAGCCGAAGGTGAATGACCATTCAGGTTCAGGGCCGGCGCGGCGCTGATGCCGGCCGTCCTGGGCTTGCGGCATGCGCGTTAAAGGTGCAATGCTATTTCCACTTCCTAAAGCGGCTCACCCGGTACCCCATGTTCGGCGCACCCGACCGGTTCAACACCGAACGCATCGCCGCCGCCCGGCTGACCCGGCGGGACGAGGAGGTGATCCTGTCCATGCACAACGACCCCGTCGTCATGGCCAGCATCGGGGGCGTGCAGGACCGCGCCATGACCGAAAATTACATGCGCCTCAATCTGGAGCACTGGCAGCGCAGGGGCTTCGGCATCTACCTGCTGCATGGCCGCCTCGATGGCGCCCTGCTGGGCCGGGCCGGCATCCGCACCACGAAGGTGCAGGGGGCGGAGGAGGTCGAACTGTCCTATGTGCTGATGCCGGGCGCCTGGGGGCGGGGTCTGGCGACCGAAGCGGCGCGGGCGTTGGTGGCTCTGGCGCGCGACGTGCTGTCGCTGCCCGGCCTTGTCGCCTTCATCGCCGCCGCCAACGCGCCATCGCAGCGCGTGGCGGGCAAGTGCGGCTTCATCCGCCAGGGAGTGGTGGAGCGATCCACCGGCCCGCACGAGCTGCACCGGCTGGTCTTCTGAAGCGGCTGCCCTCCGCGCAACCGCAGGCTTAATCCGGCGCAGTGCAAGAAGCTCTGTTCCTCCCAATCGCTTATGCTATTGTGTGGCCCCCTTCCGGGGAGGAGTGAAACTAAGGCGCTGTGGCGAACCGGTCCGGATCGCGGCGGCGGGTAGAGAAACGGAACGCGATGAAGATCACGATCGAGCGTGCGGCCCTGCTTCGGTCTCTCGGCCACGTCCAGAGCGTTGTTGAGCGGCGGAACACGATTCCCATTCTCTCCAACGTTCTGCTGCGCGCTGAGAACGGGGAGCTGTCGCTGACCGCGACCGACATGGACCTCGAGATCGTGGAGAGCGTCCCGGCCGACATCTCGCGCCCCGGCTCCGCCACCGCGCCGGCGCACACCCTTTACGACATCGCGCGCAAGCTGCCCGACGGCTCCCAGGTGGAGCTGGACGCCACCGGCGATCTGCTGACGCTCCGCTCCGGCCGCTCCCAGTTCAAGCTGGGCACGCTCCCGGTCGAGGACTATCCGCAGATGGCGGGCGGCGACCTGGGGCATCGCTTCCAGCTCACCGCGTCCGAGCTGAAGATGCTGGTGGACCGGACCAAGTTCGCCATCTCCACCGAGGAGACGCGCTATTATCTGAACGGCATCTACGTCCACGCCACCAAGCCGAAGGCCGCCGGCGAGGCGCAGATGCTGCGCGCCGTGGCCACCGACGGCCACCGGCTGGCGCGGGTGGAAATGGCGCTGCCGGACGGCGCCGCCAACATCCCCGGCGTGATCGTGCCGCGCAAGACCGTGCTGGAAGTGCGCAAGCTGCTGGACGAGGCGGCGGACCTGATCGAGGTCCAGCTCTCAGACACCAAGGTGCGCTTCGCCTTCGACAGCATCACCCTGACCAGCAAGCTGATCGACGGCACCTTCCCGGATTATGAGCGGGTGATCCCGGTCGGCAACGACAAGGCGCTTGAGGTCAATCCGAAGGACTTCGCCGCCGCCGTCGACCGCGTCGCCACCATCAGCACGGAGAAGAGCCGTGCGGTGAAGCTGTCGCTGGACCGCGGCGTGCTGACCCTCTCCGCCTCCTCGCCGGAAGCGGGCAGCGCCACGGAAGAGCTGGAGGTCATGTACGACGCCAGCGCGCTGGAGATCGGCTTCAACAGCCGCTACCTGCTGGACATCACCCAGCAGATCGAAGGCGACGGGGCCCGCTTCAAGATGGCGGATGCCGGCAGCCCGACGGTGGTGCAGGATATCGCCGACGGCAGCGCCCTTTATGTGCTGATGCCCATGCGGGTGTGAGGCCGCGGGGCTCCGGCCCCGGCCTTTCCCGGCCAGACTTTCAAGACCGGACATGACGACGCCGCCCGACCTGCCCCGCCCGCCGGTTGATGCAACCCTGTTCGCCGGGCGCACGGTGGATCTGGAGCGGGCGGATGTGGGGCTGCATGCGCCGGGGCTGTGGCGCGCCATCGGAGCGGACCCGAACCTCTGGACCCACATCCCGTCCGGCCCCTTCTATGACGAGGCGGAATTCACGGCCTGGCTTGCCGCCCGCATCGGGCGCGAGGGCGTCGCCATCTTCACCGTGATGGACAAGACCGCGCCCGAGGGTCCCGTGCCCGCCGGAATCTATTTCCTTCTCGGCATCGACCCCGAAATGGGCACGGCGGAGATCGGGCTGGTCTACGGCCCGGCCCTCGCCCGCCGCACCGGCGGAACGGAGGCCTTCTACCTGCTGGCGGGCCATGTGCTGGGCACGCTGGGCTATCGGCGGCTGGAATGGCGTTGCACCACCCGGAATGCCGAGTCGATGCGCGCGGCCGAGCGCTTCGGTTTCACCCGCGAAGGGGTGATCCGGCAGAGCGCCTGGCGCAAGGGCGTCAACTGGGACACGGCCGTCTATGGCCTGCTGGACCATGAATGGCCGGACATGGCGGCGCGGTTCGAGTCCTGGCTGTCGCCGGACAACTTCACGCCGGACGGGCGGCAGCTCCGCCCCCTGTCGGCGGCCTGACGGAATATCCGGTAGGAGCCGCCGACAGGAGAATGGCCGGTCAGGCCACCTGGGCGGTGCTCCAGGCCTGGGGCAGGCTGTCCTCGAAGCTGGGATAGTCGATATAGCCCTTCGGCCCGTCGGTGTAGAAGGTGCTGCTGTCCGCCTCCGCCAGCGGCAGGTCGCGGCGGAAACGCTCCACCAGGTCCGGGTTGGCGATGAAGGGCGTGCCAAAGGCCACCGCGTCGGCCGAACCGTCGGCCAGGGCGGCCGTGGCGCTGGCCTTGTCGAAGGCGCCGTTCAGGATCATCGGCCCGGTATAGATCCGGCGCAAAGTCGGCGCCACCCTGGGCTTGCCCGGCGGCGGACCCATCCGGTGCCCCTCCAGCGCCGGCTCGATGACGTGCAGGAAGGCCAGATCGTAGCGGTTCAGCCGCTCCGCCACATGGGTGAACACGGCCGTGGGATTGCTGTCATACTGGCCGTTATGCTCGCCCGCCGGCGACAGGCGCAGGCCGACCCGGCCGGACCCGCCCCAGGCGTCGATCACCGCCTCCGTCACCTCGAACAGGAAGCGGGCGCGGTTCTCGATGCTGCCGCCATAGCGGTCGGTGCGCAGGTTGGAGCCGTCGCGCAGGAACTGGTCGATCAGGTAGCCGTTGGCCCCATGGATCTCGACCCCGTCGAAGCCGGCCTGCTTCGCCCGCGCCGCGGCGGCGGCGAAGGCTTCCACCCGCTGGACGACCTCTTCCGTCTCCAGGGCGCGGGGGGTGACGCGGTCCAGCTTCTCATTGTTCCGGCCAAGCGTGATGCCGCCGGCGTTCACGGCGCTGGGCGCCACCGGCAGCCCGCCATCCTCCTGATAGACGGGATGGGAGTTGCGCCCGGTGTGCCAGAGCTGCAGCACGATCTGCCCGCCCTGCGCATGCACCGCATCGGTCACCCGCCGCCAGCCGGCAACCTGGGCATCGGTGTGGATGCCGGGTGCGCGCGGATAGGCCTGCCCCTCCTGCAGGATCTGGCTGGCCTCCGACACGATCAGCCCGGCGCCGGCACGCTGGGTATAGTAGGTCACGGCCAGGGAAGAGGGCACATTGCCTTCCGCCGCGCGCCCACGGGTCAGCGGCGCCATCACGATCCGGTTGCGCAACTCGAGTTCGCCCAGACGGATGGGCGTGAACAGGTCTGGAATGCTCATGGAAAATGCCTTGTCGCCAAGGGAAAGATGGCGGCAACATAATGTACCAATCGGTACAATTAAGTGATCCGGGTCACAATCCGCGCACGCCGGACCGATCGGACGGGGCGGTGCCACGCGGATGCCCTTGGCGGATGAGAGGCGGCTCCCCATTCCGCCCGGCCCGAATCCCCGGTATAGTGCCGGGGTGGGCCGCGCGACGGTCCAGGCCGCCATTCGGGTGTCATGGTCTATCTGGAAATCGCGTCCGTCCTGTTGCTCATCCTGCTCAACGGGTTCTTCGCCATGTCCGAACTTGCGGTGGTTTCCGCCCGCAAGGTCCGGCTTCAGCAGATGCAGCAGGCGGGAAGCCGGGGCGCGGCCGCGGCGCTCAAGCTCCAGGAGGATCCCGGCCGCTTCCTCTCCGCCGTGCAGATCGGCATCACCCTGATCGGCGTCATCAACGGCGCCGTCGGCGGGGCCACCCTGGGCGAAAGGCTGGGCGCAGCCCTGCGCGCCCAGGGCTGGCTGGGGGAACAGGCCGAAACGGTGGGTATCGCCCTGGTCGTGGTGGTCATCACCTATGTGTCGCTCATCATAGGCGAGCTGGTGCCGAAGCGCATCGCTCTGAACAGCGCGGAAGGCATCGCCGCCTTCGCGGCCCCCATCATGCGCGCCGTCTCCCGTGCCACGGCCCCCTTCGTCTGGCTGCTGGGGGCCAGCACCGAGGGTCTGATCCGGCTGCTCCGCCTGCCGGAGAAGCCGGAGAGCAGGGTGACGGAGGAGGAGGTCAAGAGCATGATCGCCGAAGGTAGCGCCTCCGGCGTGATCGAGCCGGGGGAGCGGCGGATGATCGAAGGCGTGATGCGGCTGGCCGACCGCTCCGTCCGCTCGCTGATGACGCCGCGGCTGGACATGGTCTGGCTGGACCTGGACGACGATATCGAGACGTTGCGGCGGAACATCGTCGAAAGCCGGCACAGCCGCATCCCGGTCTGCCGTGGATCGCTGGACGATGTGGTGGGGGTGGTGGCCACCCGCGACCTGCTGGACCAGTTGCTGGTCGGCGGCGAGCTCGACCTGCGCGCGGCCACCCGCGAGGCGCTGGTGGTGCATGACGGGACCGAGGTGCTGCGCCTCCTGGAACTGTTCCGCCAGCACCGGCAGCAGATGGCCGTGGTGGTGGACGAGTACGGGTCGGTGGAAGGCGTCGCCACCCTGACCGATGTGCTGGAGGCTATCGCTGGGGAACTCCCCGGCCGGGAGGATGTGGAGGAGGATGAAGTGGCGCGCCGTGCTGACGGCTCCTTCCTCCTCGGCGGCATGCTGGCGGTGGAGGAGGTGGAGGCCCTGCTGGGCATCAGGAGGCTGCGGGACCCGGATGGCGGCTATCATACGCTGGCCGGCTTCGTGCTGTTCCGGCTCGGCCACCTGCCCAAGGCCGGGGAACAGGTGGAACACGAGGGCTGGCGCTTCGAGGTGGTGGACATGGATGGACGCAGGATCGACAAGCTGCTGGCCGCTCCGGTCGGACCGGCGCAGGCCGACGATTCCGCATCCCTGCCGGCCGGGATGTGAAAAGCGCTTTCCCCGGAGGCGTGAAGGGACTATATAGACCGCAAATCCCATAACGAACCGGCCAGCCGATGCGGTTGGCAGGCCGGATCGCTTTGCGGGTGGGCCATCGGCCCACCTTTTTGTTTATCTGGGGTCCGCTTCGCCTGGACGTCCTCGTTCCAGGCGCGGACCACCCGACCAAGGACTGGATTCGGCACCGCATGGACGTCACGGAACACCTCTCGCAGATCATCACCCCCACCATTGAGGGAATGGGCTATGAGCTGGTGCGCGTGCATCTGACCGGCGGCGCCCGGCCCATCCTTCAGGTGATGGCCGAACGCCAGGACGGCGGCGGCATGACCGTGGATGATTGCGCCGATATCAGCCGGGCCGTTGCCGCCGTGCTGGACGTGGAGGACCCGCTCCCCACCGCCTACACGCTGGAGGTCAGCTCCCCCGGCATCGACCAGCCGCTGACCCGGCTGAAGGATTTCGCCCGCAATGTCGGCATGGCGGCGCGGGTGGAGACGGGTGAGCTGGTGGAGGGCCGCAAGCGCTTCGTCGGCCGCATCCAGGGCGTGGAGGGCGACATCGTCCTGCTGACGCTGGAGCCGGACGCCGGCAAGCCGGCCAAGAGCAAGGCCCCGAAGACCAAGCAGCGCAAGCGCAAATCCGCCGAGTCGAGCCTGGCCGAGCCCATGCCGGCCCGCGCCGCCGCGGCGGAAAGCGTGACGGAAAAGCCGGAGGAGGCGGAGGCGCCAGTGGCGCGCATTCCCTTCGCCGCGATTTCCCGCGCCAAGCTGTTGCTGACGCCGGAACTGCTGAAGCGAGCGGCGGAGGCGCGCGCCGGCGCCGCTCCCGGCACCGAAGGCGGCGAGATGGAGGTCGAAGACCGGCCGCGCAGGTCCAGGCGTGACGCCCCGGACGACGCGGACGGGCGGGACGCCTGACACGAGCCCGAGTTGACAACGAAAGGCGCACCCATGGCGGGTGGGCCGGATGAGGAATAAGCAGGAATCGCTTCGATGGAACTGCTGCACGTAGCCGACGCTGTTGCCCGCGAGAAGAATATCGACAAGGACTCCGTCCTTGACGCGATGGAAGAGGCCATCAAGAAGGCCGGCCGCTCCAAGTACGGGCATGAGCACGACATCCGGGCGAAGATCGACCGCAAGACCGGCGACATCCAGCTCCAGCGCTACCTTGAGGTGGTGGAGGAGGTGGAGAACGAGGCCACCCAGATCCCGCTCGCCAAGGCGCAGCGCAAGAATCCGGGCGCCAAAATCGGCGACTTCATCGTCGATACCCTGCCGCCCATCGATTTCGGCCGCATCGCCGCCCAGACCGCCAAGCAGGTGATCGTCCAGAAAGTCCGCGAGGCTGAGCGCGAGCGCCAGTTCAACGAGTACAAGGACCGCGTCGGCGAGATCGTCAACGGTCTGGTCAAGCGCGTGGAGTACGGCAACGTCACGGTCGATCTCGGCCGGGCGGAGGCGATCCTGCGCCGCGACGAGACCCTGCCGCGCGAGCACTTCAAGACCGGCGACCGCGTCCGCGCCTATATCTACGACGTGCGGCAGGAGCCGCGCGGCCCGCAGATCTTCCTGTCCCGGACCCACGGCATGTTCATGGCCGGCCTGTTCAGGCAGGAGGTGCCGGAAATCTATGACGGCATCATCGAGATCAAGGCGGTGGCCCGAGACCCCGGCTCCCGCGCCAAGATCGCCGTTCTGTCCAAGGACAGCTCCATCGACCCGGTCGGCGCCTGCGTCGGCATGCGCGGCAGCCGCGTCCAGGCCGTGGTGGGCGAGCTGCAGGGCGAGAAGATCGACATCATCCCCTGGAACCACGATCCGGCCACCTTCGTCGTCAACGCGCTCGCCCCGGCCGAAGTGGCCAAGGTCGTGCTGGACGAGGAAACGGGCAAGATCGAGGTGGTGGTGCCCGACGACCAGCTCTCGCTGGCCATCGGCCGCCGCGGCCAGAATGTCCGCCTCGCCTCCATGCTGACCGGCTGGGACATCGACATCATGACCGAGGCGGAGGAGCGTGAGCGCCGCCAGTCGGAAATGACGTCGCGGTCGGAGCTTTTCATGGAAGCCCTGGACGTGGACGATGTGATCGCCCATCTGCTGGTCACCGAGGGCTTTACCTCCGTCGAGGAGATCGCCTTCGTCGATCTGGCCGAGCTCACCTCGATCGACGCGTTCGACGAGGATGTGGCGGCCGAGCTTCAGAACCGCGCCCAGGTCTTCCTGGAGGAGCAGAACCAGAAGCTCGAGACCCGCCGCCAGGAGCTGGGCGTCACCGACGAGGTCGCCGCGGTCGAGGCGTTCAATCCCGCCATGCTGGTGAAGCTGGGCGAGAATGGGGTCAAGACCATCGACGATCTGGCCGATCTGGCTGGCGACGAGCTGCTGGACATCATCGGCAAGGACGCCATGTCCCTGGACGAGGCCAACGAGATCATCATGGCCGCCCGCGCCCATTGGTTCGCCGATGAGCAGGGCGCCGCGGAGTAAGGATCGGATGCCGGGCCCGGAAGGGTCCGGCATCCGGGTTCGGAGTTGACGGGAGCCGCAGGCGAGATGAGGTCCGGAACCGAGAGTATCGGCAAGGGCGGTCCGGGGCAGATGCCCGGGAATGTGCCGGAGCCGGAGGCGGTCGGACCGGATGCGGTTCTGGACGAGCCGGAAGTGCTTGGGGGCAGGAACGGCTCGCTCCGCCGCTGCATCGTCAGCGGCTCCGTCCAGAAGAAGGACCGCATGGTGCGGTTCGTGGTGGGGCCGGAGAACCAGGTCGTCCCCGACCTGGAGGAAACCCTGCCAGGACGTGGCCTATGGTTGACGGCGGAGGCCGATCTGGTTGAAAAGGCGGTCGGTAAGAACGTCTTTTCCCGAGCGGCCCGTCGGAAGGTCGTAGTGGCGGCGGACCTGAAGGACCTGCTGGCCACCCTGATGCGGCGGCGTCTGTTGGACCTGATCGGTCTGGCGTCGCGCGGCGGCGGGGCGGTGGCCGGGTTCGAAAAGGCCCACGCCGCCTTGAAGTTGGGGCGGGTCGGCAAGGGGAATGCCCCCGGCGTTTGGCTCGAGGCGCGCGACGGCGCTGCCGACGGCCGACGGAAGCTGGCCCCGCTCGCCGGGTCCCGCGGGCTCGAACCGGTCGATCTGTTCGACCGGCGGGAGCTGGGGCAGGCGCTGGGGCGGGACGAGGCCGTGCATGTCGTGCTGGCCGACGGACCGCTGGCCGGCCGGATAAGACGGGATGTGCGGCGCCTGAAGATGCTGCTGGGCGCCCCGTCCGACGAGATTTCCGCCGCCTGACCGCGGCGGACATGAGGTTCCTTCCGTTCCGGGGCATGGCCCGGGGGCGGCGGGAAGGTTCCAGCCCGGCGTGGACCGGCCGGGCAAGGGGCCAAGGCTGTACGGGTTCAACTTTGGCGGCTTGCCGCCGCCAGGACATTTCGGATTTCGGATGACGGATACGAACGACCAGAACCGCAACAAGGGCAAACTCAGCCTGTCTGGAAAGACGCTGGGACTCAGCAAGCCCGCCGCACCCGGTGCGGCGGGCGCCGGCACGGTGCGCCAGAGCTTCAGCCATGGCCGGCAGAACACGGTTGCGGTGGAGGTCAAGCGCAAGCGCACCTTCGAAAAGGGTGCGGTGCCGGGCGTCGCCGACGGCGGCGCTGCCGCACGCCGGGCGGCGGAAGGCGTGCAGTCCGGCCGCGGCCCGCAGCGCGGCGGCGGCGGCGGCGGGGCCCTGCGCGGGCTCAGCGAAGCCGAGCGTGAGAAGCGCCTGCGCGTTCTCCAGGACGCCGCGGTCGAAGAACAGCGCCGCGCCCTGACGGAGGCGGAGGAGCGTGCCGTCGCCGAGCAGCTGGCCCGCGAGGAGGCAGCTGCCGCCGAGGCCGCCGCCCGCGCCGAGGCCGAGGCCCGCGTGGCTGCCGAGCGCGCCGCTGCGCTCGAGCCGATGGACGAGGACACTGTCCGTCGCCGCGAAATGGAAGAGCTGCGCCGCATCCAGGAGGCCGAGAAGGCCGCCGTGGAAGAGGCGGAGCGCAAGCGCCGTGAGCAGGAAGAGGCCAAGAAGGCCGAGGAGGCCCGGAAGGCCGAGGAGGCGCGCAGCCGTGAGGCCCGCACCGCCACCGACGTCACCACCCGCGCCCCGATCCTGCCCGGACGCGCCCCCGTCGTCGAGGACGAGGACGAGGCGCCTCGCCGTCGTGGCGGCGGCGGCAAGGGCGCGCCGAAGGCTCCGGCCCCGGCCGCCAAGGCTCCGAAGGGCGGCGACAAGCGCCGTGGCGGCAAGCTGACCGTCTCCCAGGCGCTCAGCGATGACGACTCCGGTGTCCGCGGCCGCTCCATGGCCGCCGCCCGCCGTGCCCGCGAGCGTGAGCGTCAGCGGTTGCATGGCCGGCAGGAAACCCAGAAGGTCACCCGCGACGTCACCATCCCCGAGGTGATCACGGTCCAGGAGCTCGCCAACCGCATGGCCGAGCGTGGGGCCGACGTGATCAAGACGCTCATGCGTATGGGCGTCATGGCCACGATCACCCAGGCGATCGACGCCGACACCGCCGAGCTGGTGGTGACCGAGCTGGGGCACCGCCCCTACCGCGTGTCGGAGGCCGACGTCGAAATCGGTGTCCGCGGCATCGAGGACCGGCCGGAGGATATGAAGCCCCGTCCGCCCGTCGTCACGGTCATGGGTCACGTCGACCACGGCAAGACCTCGCTGCTGGACGCGTTGCGCAAGACCGATGTGGCGGCCCGCGAGGCCGGCGGCATCACCCAGCACATCGGCGCCTATCAGGTGCAGCTCGAGTCCGGCGCGATCACCTTCATCGACACGCCGGGCCACGCGGCCTTCACCGAGATGCGTGCCCGCGGCGCCAACGTCACCGACGTGGTGGTGCTGGTGGTTGCGGCCGACGACGGCGTCATGCCGCAGACGGTCGAAGCCATCCGCCACGCCAAGGCGGCCAAGGTTCCGATCATCGTCGCCATCAACAAGTGCGACCTGCCCTCGGCCAAGCCGGACCGCGTCCGTAACGAGCTGCTCCAGCACGAGCTGGTGGTGGAAGCCATGGGCGGCGACGTGCTGGATGTGGAAGTGTCCGCCAAGTCCGGGTTGAACCTCGACAAGCTGGAGGAGAACATCCTCCTGCAGGCCGAGATCCTGGAGCTGCGGGCCAATCCCGACCGGCCGGCCGAAGGCGTCATCGTCGAGGCCAAGCTGGACAAGGGCCGCGGCCCGGTGGGCACCGTCCTGGTCCAGCGCGGCACCATCCGGGTCGGCGACATCGTGGTTGCCGGCAGCGAGTGGGGACGTGTCCGCGCCCTGGTCAACGATCGCGGCCAGAACGTCCAGGAGGCTGGCCCCGCCAGCCCGGTGGAGGTGCTGGGCATGAACGGCGTGCCGCTGGCCGGCGACGACCTTGCCGTGGTCGAGAACGAGGCCCGCGCCCGTGAAATCACCGAGTACCGCCAGCGCAAGAAGCGGGAGGCCCTGGCCGCACAGCAGGGGCGCGGATCGCTGGAGCAGATGTTCAGCAAGATCCAGGCGGGCGACGTCAAGGAACTGCCGGTCGTCATCAAGGGCGACGTGCAGGGCTCGGTCGAAGCCATCGCAGGCGCGCTGGAGAAGGTCGCCGGCGACAATGCCGAGGTGAAGGTGCGCGTGCTGATGTCCGGCGTCGGCGCCATCACCGAAAGCGACATCACGCTGGCGAACGCGTCCGACGGCCTGGTTATCGGCTTCAACGTGCGTGCCAACCCGCAGGCGCGTGAGATGGCCAAGCGCGATGGTGTGGAGATCCGGTACTACTCGATCATCTACAACATCATCGACGACGTGAAGCAGATGCTCACGGGCATGCTGGCCCCGAGCCTGCGCGAGCGCTTCCTGGGCAATGCCCAGATCCAGGAGGTGTTCAACATCACCAAGGTCGGCAAGGTCGCCGGCTGCCGCGTGGTGGAAGGCATCGTCAAGCGCGGCGCCAAGGTCCGCCTGCTGCGCGACAACGTGGTGATCCACGAGGGCACCCTGAAGACGCTGAAGCGCTTCAAGGACGAGGTCCGCGAGGTCCGCGAGGGCTTCGAGTGCGGCATGGCGTTCGAGAATTACGACGACATCCGCCCCGGCGACCTGATCGAGGCCTTCGAGATGGAGGAGGTGGCCCGGGAGCTGTAAGCCCCAGGCCCCATCCCCCGTTCCAAGTCCGGACGGCCGGCGCTATGCTTCACCGCAGCGCCGGCCGTTCTCTTTTGGGAGGTCCCCATGCCCGGTCACATCGATCTGAAGAGCGACGAGGCCGATCTGGCCGCCCTGGTGGCCCGCGTACGCCAGGGGGAGGAGATCGTGCTGACCGAGAACGGGCGGGCGGTCGCAAGGCTCAGCCCGCCCGCGGCCGAACCGCTCGAGGACGCGGCCGCAGCCGCACCGCCCTTCGGGATATGGAAGGACAAGGGCTGGATTGCCGACGATTTCGATGCCCCGCTGCCAGCCGATCTCGCCGACGCATTCACGCGATGGCCGAAGGGCGATATGCCGGAGACGCCGTGAAGCTCCTGATCGACACGCAGGTGATGCTCTGGTCCTTCTTCGACCATGCGCGGCTTGGATCGCGGCAGCGCCAGCTCATCCAGGAGAATGCGGGGCGTTGCTGGGTCAGCATCGCCTCTCCCTGGGAGACCGAGATCAAGCGGGCTCTCGGGAAACTGAATGCCCCGGACGACGTCGCCGGGGCGATTGCGCTGTTCGGCTGGCACCTGCTGCCGATCCGGATCGAGCATACGCGGGCCATCGGCCGCCTGCCTCACATCCATGGCGATCCGTTCGACCGCATGCTGGTCGCCCAGGCGCAGACGTAGGGAATGACCCTGATGACGGCGGACACCCGTCTCGCCGCCTACGGCATCCCGGTCCTGTGGTGACGGCGCTTCTCCTCGACCGTTGAAACAGAGTAGTGAAGCCACCCACTGGCGGCGCGCGGTCCCATCCCGCGGCCGATGGTAAGACCAGAAGGATATCAAACATGCCCAGAGGCAAAGGCAGCACCAAGCCCGGCCAGCACGGCCCGTCCCAGCGTCAGCTCCGCGTCGGCGAGGAAATCCGCCATGCGCTCGCCGATGTGTTCCGCCGCGGCGACTTCCGCGACCCCGTGCTGCACGACGTCAACGTCACGGTGACGGAGGTGCGGGTCAGCCCGGACCTGAAGAATGCCACCGCCTATGTCATGCCGCTGGGCGGCGGGAATCCGGAGCTGATCGCGGCGCTGAACCGCGCCGCCACCTTCCTGCGCGGCCAGATCGCGCGCGAGGTGCGGCTCCAGCATACGCCGCGGCTGGGCTTCGAGGCGGATACCAGCTTCGACTACGCCAGCAAGATCGACCGGCTCCTCCACGACCCGGCAGTGGCCCGCGACCTGGATTCCGAGGGCGTGCCGCTGGACCGGGACGACCAGCTCGAAGCCGGGGACGAGGATTACGACGACGCTATCCTGGATGAGTTGGACGAGGAGGACGGCGAGTCCCCGCTGCACGACCGCGTCAACGGCACCTCCCACGGGATGAACGGCACCGAGCCGGACGATGACGAGGACGGCCGCCATGGCGCGTAAGCGCAAGGGGCGGCCCCTGCATGGCTGGCTGGTGATCGACAAGCCGGGCGGCATGACCTCCACCCAGGTGATGGCCAAGTGCCGCTGGCTGCTGAAGGCGGAGAAGGCGGGCCATGGCGGCACGCTCGACCCCATCGCCACGGGCATCCTGCCTATCGCCTTCGGCGAGGCCACGAAGACCGTCAACTTCGCCATGGACGGGCAGAAGACCTACCGCTTCGTCCTGAAGTTCGGGGAGGCGACGGATACGGACGACCGCGCCGGACAGGTGATCTCCACCAACCCGTCCCGCCCGACGGATGGGGAGATCGAGGCGGCGCTGGAAGGCTTCACCGGCTGGATTAGCCAGATCCCGCCCCGCTACAGCGCCATCAAGGTGGATGGCGAGCGCGCCTATGACCTCGCCCGCGAGGGGGAGGAGGTGAATCTCGCCGCTCGCGACGTCCGCATCGACAGCATCCTGCTGACCGAGCGCCCCGATCCCGACCATGCGGTGATCGAAGTGGAATGCGGCAAGGGCACCTATATGCGCAGCCTTGCCCGCGACATCGCGGTTGCCCTCGGCACGGTGGGCCATGTGGAGGAGCTGCGCCGGCTGCGCGTCGGCCGCTTTACTCTGGCCGAGGCGATGACGCTGGAGGAACTGGAGAGGCTTGCCCAGGACCCGGAGGCGGAGCCGCCGCTGCTGCCCATCGAGACCGCCCTGGACCAGATCCCGGCCCTGGACCTCAGCGATGCGGAGGCCTTCCGTCTGCGCCAGGGGCAGGCTGTGGGTCTGCTCCGCCGGTCGGACCTGGAGCGGCTGCGCGCGGTGGAGCAGGCGGTCGGCGACGGCACCGCCCTTGCGACCTGCGCCGGCCGTCCGGTGGCGCTGGTGCGGGTCGAGGGGCGGAGGTCAAGCCGGTGCGGGTTCTGAATTTGTAGACGCCGCACGAGGACATATGAAAAAGGCCGCAGGAGCGATCCTGCGGCCTTTTCCTTATCGGCGTCGATGCGGCTTAGAAAGCAGCCTTGAGCTGCTCGACCAGATCCAGCTTCTCCCAGGAGAAGCCGCCTTCGGCATCCGGCTCGCGGCCGAAGTGGCCATAGGCGGCGGTGCGGGCATAGACCGGCCGGTTCAGCTTCAGATGCTCGCGGATGCCGCGCGGGCTCAGATTCATGAGCTGGCGCAGCACGTCGGACAGCTTGTCTTCATCCACCTCGCCGGTGCCGTGCGTGTCGATATAGACCGACAGCGGGTGCGACACGCCGATCGCGTAGCTGAGCTGGATCGTGCACTTGCGGGCCAGACCGGCGCCGACCACGTTCTTGGCCAGATACCGGGCGGCATAGGCAGCGGAGCGGTCAACCTTGGTCGGGTCCTTGCCGGAGAAGGCGCCGCCGCCGTGCGGAGCCGCACCGCCATAAGTGTCCACGATGATCTTGCGGCCGGTCAGGCCGGCATCGCCGTCCGGGCCGCCGATGACGAAACGGCCGGTGGGGTTCACGTAGAACTGATCCTCCGGGCACATCCAGCCGTCCGGCAGCACGCTCTGCACATAGCGGCGGACCGTCTCGCGGATCTCCTCGTTGCTCACACCCTCATTGTGCTGGGTGGAGACGACGACGGAGGTGGCGCGCGCCGGGCGGCCATTGATGTACTGGAGCGAGACCTGGCTCTTGGCATCGGGGCCGAGCCAAGCCACCTCGCCGGAATGGCGGACATCGGCCAGGGACTTCAGGATGTTGTGCGAGTAGAAGATCGGGGCCGGCATCAGGCCCGGGGTCTCGTCGCAGGCATAGCCGAACATGATGCCCTGGTCGCCGGCACCCTCATCCTTGTTGCCGGCGGCATCCACGCCGACGGCGATGTCGGCCGACTGCTGGTGCAGGTGGCAGGCGAAATCCAGCTTCTCCCAATGGAAGCCGTCCTGCTCATAGCCGATGTCCTTGACGGCGGCGCGGGCGACGCTTTCGACCTCGTCGAGGACGGATTGCGGACCGCGGACTTCGCCGGCAAGAACCAGCCGGTTCGTGGTGGCCAGCGTCTCGCAGGCGACGCGCGCATAGGGATCGTGGCTCAGAAACAGATCGACAACGGCATCGGAGATGCGGTCGCAGACCTTGTCCGGGTGCCCTTCGGACACCGACTCGCTCGTGAAGATGTAGTTCGACTTGGCCACGGGGACCCCTCGGCGCTGGATGTTCTGGAACGTGCGCCGTACCCGTCGAAGGGCGCACGTTGCCCGGACGCAGTCCTGGCGGCGTGTTGTCGCAATCCGCGGCGGGCCGGTCAAGTGCTTCGACAACCTGACGGGTTAGACCTTTTCGGTACCGGATGCGGCGACGGCCTTCGCCAGCTCGAAGATGCGCTTGCGGACCGCCGGTTCGGTGATGCGGTAATAGGCGCGCACCAGCTCCAGCGTCTCGCGCTTGGCCATCGGGTCCAGCTCTCCGGACTCCTCCGGCGTGCTCGCCGGCTTGGCCTCGGCCCCGTCCGGCTGCATGTCGTCGAAGAAGAAGGACACCGGCACGTCCAGCACGCGGGACAGGTCGAACAGACGGGATGCGCCGATGCGGTTGGCGCCCCGCTCATATTTCTGGACCTGCTGGAAGGTCAGGCCGATGGCTTCGCCCAGCTTCTCCTGGCTCATTCCCAGCAGCGTCCGCCGAAGCCGCACACGAGACCCGACATGCACGTCGACGGGGTTGGGCTTTCCAAGGCGCGGGCGTCCGCCGCCACGACGCCCCCGTGTCGCTGTCTCCATAATCGCAACCTCCAGTCTGAACTGGTGGCAGCCTATGACATACGTTCTTATGCGGTCAAGTCCGGCCTTGAGGCACATCGAAGCATAGCTGCATACGAAGATATGCCACGATCTACATCCGTCGCGCGAGTGGAACAATCAGGCAAGACAGGAAAAGTAATAATGTGACCAGGGTCCAGTCACCATATTGCGCATACAGGGTGGCGTCCGGAACCGCTTGGGGCAGGGCAGCGTCGACAACTCCCTCCCGCCCCAATCCGAGGGAGGCGGTAATCCGCCCATAGGGGTCGACGATGCCGGAAATACCGGTATTGGCCGCGCGCACCAGCGGCACGCCTTCCTCCACCGCACGAACCCGGGCGATGTCGAAATGCTGGTGGGGGCCGGATGTCTCCCCGTACCACGCATCGTTGGTCAGGTTCAGAAGCCAAGCCGGGCGGCCCGGCCCCTCCGCCCCGTCGGGGGCCACGGATGCGGCCACATTGCCGGGGAAGATCACCTCATAGCAGATCAGCGGTCCGACCGGCGGCAGGCCCGGCAGGTCCAGTGTCCGCGGCCCCGGGCCGGCGGCATAATCGCCCGCGGATGCGGCGACGGCCGAGACCGCGCCGGCCGGAAGGATGCTGCGGAACGGCATGTACTCGCCGAAGGGGACCAGGTGGAATTTGTCATAGGTGGCGGCCAGATGGCCGGCGCTGTCCACGGCCACCATGCCGTTCCAGTAGCGCGTGCCGCCGGTCTCGCCGTCCAGGGTGGCGCGCGGCGTTCCCGCCAGGATGTAGCCGCCGGGCGGGGTCACCGACGCCAGCGCCTCTGTCACTGAGAGGGTAAAAGGCTCCCCTTCGACCAGCAGCCAGGGAATGGCTGTCTCCGGCCAGACGACGGCGGTGACCTTGTCCCAACCGGCGGAACTGGAAAGCTGGAGCAGACGCTGGAAATTGGCGAGCCGGGCGTCCCGGTCGCTTTTCATCTTCTGGGAGATATTGGGCTGCACGATGCGGATCGTGACATCCTCCGCGGCGCGCCCCTCGGTTCCCGCCATGCGCCATGCGCCCCAGCCGGCGATGGCAGCGAACAGGGCCAGCCCGGCGGCGGTTCCCGCCATGGCCTGCCGGCGGCGCTCCGGCGGGCCGGCGAAAGCGGCCGGCATGGCAGCGGCGGCCACGGTCAGCAGCGACAGGCCGTAGATCCCGGCGACCGACGCGAACTGCAGCACCGGCAGCCAGGCGGACCAGCCGTACCCGACCAGATTCCAGGGAAAGCCGGTGAAGAGATGGCCGCGCAGCCACTCCATCGCCGTCCAGATCACGGCGAAGAGGAGCGCTTCCGCGGCTCCCTGCAGACGCCAGCGCCAGGCCAGCGACTTGAACAGGGCCGCGCCGAAGCCGGTGAAGATGGCCAGCAGCATGGGCAGGCCGGCCACCGCCAGCGGCACGGCCCACCAGAAGCGGGCGATATCCACCCACAAGGCGAAGCTGATCCAGTACAGCCCGAAGACGAAATGGCCGAAGCCGAACCACCAGCCGGTCCAGAAGGCGCCGCGGGCGGTAGCGCTGCCGCGGATCATCCAGATCAGCACGGGCAGGCACAGCCACCAGAGCGGCACGGCATAGCCCGGCGACAGGGCGAAGGCCGCCGTGGCCCCGGCGGCGGCGGCGGCCAGGGCCCGCCGCCAGCCGGTCAGCGCGCCCAGCCATTCCGCCGTACGGTTCAGCGGGGCATGCGGCGTCGCCATCGCGGCGGCTCCACCCAGGGTCACGACGCGGCAGCCCTCGTTGCGGGAGCGGCCTCGTCTTCCGGCGGCGGGGGCAGGTTGCGGACCCGCAGGCGCTTGATACGGCGTGGGTCGGCCTCGATCACCTCGAATTCCACGCCGGAGGGATGGCGCAGCAGCTCCCCGCGGGCGGGCACGCGGCCGGCCAGGGAGAAGACCAAACCGCCCAGCGTGTCGATATCCTCCAGCTCATCCTCCTCGAAGATCCGGCCCACCCGGGCCTCGAAATCTTCTATCGGAAGGCGGGCATCCGCGATCAGGGTGCCGTCGGCGCGGGGGACAACCTTGGGCTCCACCGCGTCGTCATGCTCATCCTCGATCTCGCCGACGATCTCCTCGACCAGATCCTCGATGGTGACCAGCCCGTCGATTCCGCCGAACTCGTCCACCACCAGCGCCATGTGCTGGCGGGTCTGGCGCATGTGCAGCAGCAGGTCCAGGACCGGCATGCTGGGCGCCACGATCAGCACCTCGCGGATGATGGCCTGCATGTTGAACGGCTTCTGGTCGGCCACGCAGCCCAGCACATCCTTGATGTGCAGCATGCCGACGACATCGTCCAGATTCTCCCGGAACACCGGCATGCGGCTGTGCGCCTCTTCGGAGAAGCGCTTGACCAGCTCCGGCAGGGTGATGTCGGCGGGAACGGCCACGATGTCGGCCCGGGGGACCATGGCGTCCACCACGGTCCGGTCCCGGAGCTTCAGGATGTTGGCCAGCAATATGCGTTCGTCGGCTGCGATCGAGTTTTCCGCGCTGTCGCGCTCCTCGATGAGCTCCTCGATCGCATCGCGCAGCGTATTGTCGCCGCGGCCGCCCAGGACGGCGCGTAGCCATCCCCGGAACTGGTGGGAGAGGGAGTTGTGATCTTCGGCCC
The DNA here is from genome assembly GCF_003568845.1 of Indioceanicola profundi. Lineage (NCBI taxonomy): Bacteria > Pseudomonadati > Pseudomonadota > Alphaproteobacteria > Rhodospirillales > Azospirillaceae > Indioceanicola > Indioceanicola profundi. The sequence goes on from NZ_CP030126.1 coordinate 3,130,158, forward strand.
CGTCTTCACGGGGCGTTCGACTGTCGCTGAGATCGGCCATCGTCTTATCTAGGAAGTGGGCGCCGCGCCCGGCCGTTTTCGGCCGTCGGGGTCATCGGGCTCATCCGGCGGACGGTAACCGTCGCTGCCGGCATAGGGGTCGGGGATGCCGAGCTTGTCCAGAATGCCGGTCTCAAGCCGCTCCATGTCGTCGGCTTCGTCATCGGCGATATGGTCGTACCCGATCAGGTGCAGTACCCCGTGAACAACCAGGTGGGTCAGGTGGTCGGCCAGGGACTTGCCCTGCTCAGCCGATTCCCGCGCCACGGTTTCATAGGCGAGAATTACGTCGCCCAACAGTACAGGAGGGGGCGCGGATGGTGCCAGCGATTCGGCATCCTCGTCGCCGTCTTTTCCGTCCACCCCTTCCGGGATGGGCAGATCATCCTCATCCGTCTCCTCCTGTTCGGCATCGGCGAACAGGGCGAAGGACAGGACATTGGTGGGCTTGTCCTTGCCGCGGTAGGTGCGGTTCAGCTCATGCACCATGGCGTCGTCGGCCAGCACCACCGACAGCTCCGACGGGCCCGCTGGAATATCGTAGAGATCGTCTTCGACGGCCCCGGCCAGCGCTGCCTCGGCGGCGCGCAGCACCAGCGCCTCCACCTCGGGCAGGGCGTCCTCCCAGGCGGAATGCTCCACCGTCACCAGGATTTCGGTGCTGCCGGTCATGAGTGGATGCCTTTGAGATCCACGGTTTCCGTCCCCGGTGTTCTCAAACCTGTCGTCATCCCGGCGAAAGCCGGGACCCAGGAGTCCCAAGGGCGGTGCGGGCGGCCCCTGGGCCCCGGCTTCCGCCGGGGTGACAGAGAAAAGGAGGCCGGCTTCACCTCACGCCCCCTCCGGCCCGGCCTTCACGTCGGCGTCGTAGGCGCGGACGATGCGGCCAACCAGCGGATGGCGGACCACGTCGGCCTCCGTGAAGCTGACGAAGCCGACCCCCTCCACCCCGTTCAGGATGCGGATGGCATCCTTCAGGCCGGATTTCTGGCCGGACGGCAGGTCGATCTGGGTGATGTCGCCGGTGATGGCCATGCGGCTGCCCTCGCCCAGGCGGGTGAGGAACATCTTCATCTGCATCGGCGTGGTGTTCTGCGCCTCGTCCAGGATCACGAAGGCATTGGACAGGGTGCGGCCGCGCATGAAGGCCAGCGGCGCCACCTCGATCACCCCGTTCTCCAGCCGCTTGGTGACCTGATCGCCCGGCAGCATGTCGTGCAACGCGTCGTAGAGCGGGCGCAGATAGGGGTCCACCTTCTCCTTCATGTCGCCGGGCAGGAAGCCCAGCCGCTCCCCCGCCTCGACGGCGGGGCGCGACAGGATAATGCGGTCCACCTGACCCGCGATCAGCAGGCTCACCGCCTGGGCTACGGCCAGATAAGTCTTGCCGGTGCCGGCCGGGCCCAGTCCGAAAACCAGCTCATACTGCGACAGGGCGTCCAGATACTTGGCCTGGGTGGGGCTGCGCGGCACGATTGCCCGGCGCTTTGTGCGCAGGCCGGCCTTCGGATCGGCCAGGGCGGACAGCGCCGCCTCCCGCAACGACACGTCCACGGCGGTCGCCATGCGCAGCGCCGCATCCACCTCCGCCGCACCGACGCCCATGCCGGCCTTCAGCCGGTCCCAGAGCGTGTCCAGGGCGGCGCGGGCGGCATCGGCGGAATCCGCCGGCCCGGCGATGGTCAACACATTGCCGCGGCTGACCAGGGTCACGCCCAGCTTCTTCTCGATCCGGCTGAGATGCTGTTCATGCTCACCGAAGAGCAGCGGCAACAGGCGGTTGTCGTCGAAGGTCAGGTCGATGCGACGGTCGTTCCCGGTGGGAACGAAGCTCGGGCCATCCGGTACCGTCAAACCCGCACCTCCTCTGTTCCGGCCGCAGCGTCCGCGGCGTGGTCGTCCAGGGTCACTACCTCGCCGGTCAGGGAATTGGCGAAGGCGGCGGTGATGCGCACCGGCGCCACGCTGCCCAGCAGCCGCTCGGGCGCGATCAGGTGCACGGACTGCATATAGGGGCCGCGGCCCAGCAACTGGCCCGCCTTCTTGCCGACGCGGTCCAGCAGCACGTCCTGCACCTGTCCGACGGAGGATTCGTTGAACCCGACCTGCTGGGCGTTCAGGAGCTGCTGCAGAGCCTGCAACCGCTCATCCTTCACGGCTTCGGGCACCTGCCGTCCGTCCATGCCGGCGGCCGGCGTGCCGGGGCGGGCGCTGTACTTGAAGCTGTAGGCCTGGGCGAAGCCGATATCGGTTACCAGCCGCAGCGTGTCTGCGAAATCCTGGTCGCTCTCGCCGGGGAAGCCGACGATGAAGTCGCTGCTCAAGGCCAGATCCGGCCGGGCTGCGCGCATGCGCTCCACGATCCGGCGGTAATCGTCGGCCGTGTGCTTGCGGTTCATGGCGGCCAGGATGCGGTCGCTGCCGGACTGCACCGGCAGGTGCACGAAGGGCATGAGCTGCGGCACCTCGCCATGGGCGGCGATCAGGTCGTCGTCCATGTCGCGCGGATGGCTGGTGGTGTAGCGGATGCGCTCCACCCCCTCCAGCTCGGCCAGCCCGCGGATCAGCCGGCCCAGGCCCCAGACAGTGCCGTCCTGGGCCTCGCCATGGTAGGCGTTGACGTTCTGGCCCAGCAGGGTGAATTCGCGCACGCCGGCGGCGGCAAGGCGTTTCGCCTCCGCGATCACCTGGGCGACGGGGCGGGAGAATTCGGCGCCGCGCGTATAGGGCACCACGCAGAAGGTGCAGAACTTGTCACAGCCCTCCTGCACGCTCAGGAAGGCAGCCGGCCCGGCCGGGGCGGCGCTCTCCTCCGGCAGCAGGTCGAACTTGCTCTCCACCGGGAAGTCGGTGTTCACCACCCCGCCGGTGCCGCGCACGGCGCGGGCCACCATCTCGGGAAGCTGGTGATAGGTCTGGGGGCCGAAGACCATGTCCACATGCGGGGCGCGGACCATGATCTCCGCACCCTCGGCCTGGGCCACGCAGCCGGCCACGGCCACCACCATGCGCCCGCCGTCGGACGCCTTGTCCTTCTGAAGCTGCCGGATGCGGCCCAGTTCGGAATAGACCTTCTCCGCCGCCTTTTCCCGGATGTGGCAGGTGTTCAGGATCACCATGTCCGCGCCCTCGGGCGCGTCCGTGGGCTCATAACCAAGCGGTGCCAGGACATCGGCCATGCGGCCGCTGTCATAGACATTCATCTGGCACCCGTAGGTCTTGATGAAGAGCTTCTTCTTCAAGGAACACCCTCAACACCGGTCGCGCCGGACACGGACGTGGCGGCGGAAACCGCGGAAAGATAAGCACCGCCGCATCTTAGTCAACCGCGCGTGCGGACGATGGTTGCAAGGGTGCTAACGCGCGAACGCGGCCCACGGCCCATCCGCGACCTCAGCGTCCGCTGACGTCGCAGGCCTTGTTGATGGCGTCGTAGGCGGCGGAGGAGCCGGCGAGGCTGTAGGTATCCGTGGTCCGCGTCCCGCGGGAGGAGGTGCCGCGCACCACCATGGAGCTGCCGGCCCGGATGGCCTGGACGATCTCGCGGTCGGTCTTGTCGTCGCGAGCCCAGCTCGTATCGCCCTCGGTGAACAGCTCGAACCGGCTGTTGCCGATCTGGACCGTGACCTCGGACCCGTCCGCATGGGGATAGCCGGCGACGAAGCTGACCACGTCCAGGCTCTTCTCATAGGGACGGTGGGTCACCAGGGCGAAGATGTCGCCCCGGCGGCTGTAATTGCCCTCGTCCTTGGTGGGCTTGCTGGCCATCCAGCAGACGCGCCCGCCGGGCTCGTCCAGCACGAAGGCGTTCCAGTCGCGGAAGGTGCCGATCAGCTTCGGCTCGCTGGACTGGGCCGAGGCGGGACCGGCAGACGCGGCCAGGGCAAGCCCGGCAGTCAGCGCAAGCGCGGCCAGCACCCGGACGGGCCGGCGGGCGGAAGGGGATGGCGCGGGGGAGTGTCGGTTTGTCGAACGCATGGCGGGACGAACAATAACGGATTCCACCGGGCTAACGAAAGGCTTAAGCACCCTGCCTCCTTGGCGGATGGTCACCACGGATTAACGATTCCAACAGAATTCCGCCGCCGGGATTGATCCGAACGGCGTTCGCAGCCGTATCGGCAATCATGGGACAAGCGACCTTCCGTCGGGCGGCTGCCGGACACATGACCCCTTATCTCCCGGATCGCAAGGGCCGGGAGAGTGGCTCCTTTGGCGAGGTCGGCCTCGCCCCATCGGCCCTTCGCCGCTCCGGAGCAACGCCGGGACGGGCATCATGAGCCCGCTCCACCACGCCCCGGACGAACTGCTCATGGCCTATGCCGCCGGCGGGCTGGGGGAGGCGCAGTCGCTTGCGCTGGCCACCCATCTGGCGCTCTGCCTGGTCTGCCGTGGAGAGGTGCGCCGGCTGGAAACGCTGGGCGGCGTGCTGCTGGACGATCTGCCAGCCCCGCCGGTCGATGAGGATTTGTTGACCGCCTTCCTGAACCGGCTCGACGCGCCGGGCGGCGAAGTCGCCACCCTGTCCCGTTCCTGCGCCAAGCCCGCCGCCGCCGGCCTGCCGGTCCTGCCGCAACCCCTGCGGGGATATGTCGGCGGCGACCTGGACCAGGTGGCCTGGACCCGTATCCTGCCGGGATTGGCCCAGGCGACCGTGCCCGTCCGCTCCGGCACCGCCAGGGCCAGGCTGCTGCGGGTCGCCGCCGGCACGGCATTGCCCCGGCACACTCATGCCGGAACCGAGCTGACGCTGGTGCTCTCCGGCGGCTACAGCGACGGCGACCGGCATTTCCAGCGCGGCGACCTGGATTTCTGCGACGGGAGCGTGGACCACCGGCCAATGGCGGGTGAGAGCGGGGAATGCGTATGCCTGCTCGTCACGGATGCGCCCCTCAGGCTCACCGGTCCGACCGGACGCCTGCTGAATTCCTTCCTCCGCCTCTGACCTCCGTTGCGGGTTACGCCATCCGCGCTGCCCTCAGCCAAGGCCAGTTCCCAGGCTGACGCAGGGCGGGCCTGCATCGGGGAGCGGCCCTGTTCCCCCAAAGTCCAGCTTGACTCCCACTTATACTCTGGGCGAGCATAAGCATATTAATGCTCAGTTCGAGCATAAGGGTCGTGCATGCCGCCACGGCCGCAGACAGACCGTCCCCACCGGGTAAGCCGGAAGGCGACGGGCCGGAGGACACGCTGATGAGTGTTACGGAGCAGGCCGCAGCCCGGGCCGCCCTTGCCGAATTGGACCTTTCCTACACGCCCGCCGTGGCGGAGGCGACGCGCCCGATCTATGAGCGGGTGAAGGATGTGATCCCGGCCATGGAATGGCCGTTCCACGCCCCGCTGGTGCATGCCATCAACCGGCTGAAGCGGGAGAAGAACGCCGTCATCCTGGCGCACAACTACCAGGCGCCGGAAATCTTCCACACGGTGGCCGACATCGTGGGCGACAGCCTGGCGCTGGCCCGGCGCGCCGTGGACACCGATGCCGACGTGATCGTGCTGGCTGGCGTCCATTTCATGGCGGAGACGGCGAAGATCCTGAATCCGGCCAAGACGGTGTTGATCCCCGACGGCTCCGCCGGTTGCTCGCTTGCCGACAGCATCACGGCGGCCGATGTGCGGCTGCTGCGGCAGAAATATCCGGGCGTGCCGATCGCCACCTACGTCAACACCTCGGCGGAGGTGAAGGCGGAAAGCGACATCTGCATCACCTCCGGCAATGCCGTGAAGGTGATCGAGAGCCTTCCGGGCGACGAGGTGCTGTGCATCCCCGACGAATACCTGGCCAAGTGGGTGGCGACCCAGACCTCCAAGAAGGTCTATACCTGGAAGGGTCACTGCGAGGTGCATGAGCGCTTCACCGGCGCGCAGCTCCGCGATTATCGCGGCCGCTTCAAGGGTGACATCACCATCATCGCCCACCCGGAATGCCCGCCCGACGTGCTGGCGGAGGCGGATTTCGTTGGCTCCACCGCCAACATGCAGGATTTCGTGGAAGGCAGGCAGCCGAAGCGGGTGCTGCTGATCACCGAATGCTCCATGGCGGACAATCTGCAGGCCCAGAACCCCGATGTGGAGTTCGTGAAGCCCTGCAATCTCTGCCCGCACATGAAGAAGATCACCCTGTCCAACATCCTGGAATCCCTGGTCACGCTGGAGCCGCGGGTGGAAGTCGACGCATCTGTTTCCAGCCGCGCCCGGCTGGCGGTGGAGCGGATGCTGGCGGTGAAGTAGGGCGGGCGTCTTTCCCCCCGCTTCATGGACCGTCATCCCGGCGAAAGCCGGGACCCAGGGGCCGCCAGCACCGGCTTTGGTAATTCTGGCCTTGGGACTCCTGGGCCCCGGCTTTCGCCAGGGTGACGGTGGATTATTCGGTAGCTCTACTGCCCGTCAAACGCAGTGAAGTGAAAGGCATCGGCACATGGATGGCGGCGTCTTCAGGATCGGGTCCGGCCCGCAGCGGCCGGGTGTGCGGGTTGAGGAGGCGGAGGTGGTGGTGATCGGCTCCGGCATGGCCGGGCTGGTCGCATCGCTCAGCCTTGCCCCGCGGCGGGTCACCCTGCTGACCAAGACCGGCGATCTGCCCGGCGGCTCCAGCAACTGGGCGCAGGGCGGCATCGCGGCGGCGGTGGGGGACGGCGACAGCGCCGGAAGCCATGCCGCCGACACCGTCGCGGCCGGCGCCGGCCTGACCGATCCCCTGGTGGCCGAGCTGCTGACGCGGGAGGGGGCCCAGCGCCTGAACGCCTGGATCGGGCGCGGCCTGCCCTTCGACCGGGACGGGGCCGGGCGCATCCTGCTGGGGCGGGAGGCGGCGCACAGCGCCAGCCGCATCCTGCATGCCGGCGGCGACGCCACCGGCCGCACCCTGACGGGCTGGCTGGCCAGCCGGGTGCGGCAGGCCCCCCATGTGGACATCCGCACCGGCGCCTTCGCCTGGGAACTGGTGGTGGAGCAAGGGCGGATCGCCGGCGTGCTGGCCCACCACGCCGATGCCGGCTGGGTGTTCCACCGCACCGGCACGGTGCTGCTGGCCACCGGCGGCATCGGGCAGCTCTACCGCCACACCACGAACCCGGAGGAGTCCACCGGCGACGGCTTGGCGCTGGCGGCGCTGGCCGGGGCCGAGCTGGCCGATCTGGAATTCGTTCAGTTCCATCCCACCGCCCTCGCCGCCGAAGCCGGGAGGCGTACGCCCCTGCTGACCGAAGCCCTGCGCGGGGCCGGGGCGCATCTGCTGGATGGAAGCGGCCGCCGCTTCATGCCGGATGAGCATCCGGATGCGGAGCTGGCCCCCCGCGACGTGGTCGCCCGCGCCATCGGCACCCGCATCGCCGCTGGACAGCGCGTGTTCCTGGATCTGCGCCCGATCTGGGTGGCGGGCGGGGCCGCCAAGTTCCCCACCGTGGCCGCCATCCTGGCCGAAGCCGGCATCGACCCGGCGGTGCAGCCTGTGCCGGTCGCCCCCGCCGCCCACTATCATATGGGCGGCGTCGTGACCGACCTGGACGCACGCACCAGCGTACAGGGGCTGTATGCGGCGGGCGAGGTGGCCTGCACCGGCGTACACGGGGCCAACCGCCTGGCCAGCAACAGCCTGCTGGAAGCCATCGTCTTCGCCGAGCGTGCGGCGGCATCCATCCTGGCCCACCCCGCCCCGGCGCCGTACGCGCCGGTGCCGCAGGCTCCCGCGGTTGCCGCGGACGGTACCGGGCTTGCCGGCTTGGCCGATGCGGCGCGCACGGTCATGGCCCGCACAGCGGGGCTGGTCCGCGACGGTGCCGGCCTGTCCCGCGCCCTCATGGACCTTGCCGACCTCCAGCACCGGGCCGACCGGCTGCGCCGGATGGCCGGGCTTGCCGCAGGGGATGTCCGGGCAGCCGGGGAGCTGCGGAACCGGCTGCTCATCAGCCGGCTGGTGGTGCAGGCCGCCCTTGGCCGCACCGAAAGCCGCGGCGCCCACGCCCGCACCGACTGGCCGCAGCCGCGGCCGGAATGGCTCCGCCGGCAGGTGCTGACGCTGGCCGATGTCGCGACGCCGGAGCTGGTGCCGGCCTGATCCGTAGGTCGCGAGCGGCGAAGCGGATTGCGACGATCCCTTCCCCTCGCGCCCGTCCACATGTCGCAATCCGCTTCGCTCCTCGCGACCTACCGATAGCAATGCCCGAGACCGCCATGCCCCACGCCCCGCTCTATCCCGTCATGTATGAGGATCTGGTCCGCGCCGCCCTGCGGGAGGATCTGGGGCGGGCCGGCGATCTGTCGGCGGATGCCTGCGTGCCGGCGGAGGCCAGGGCGCGCGCCATCCTGCGGGCGCGCAAGCCGGGCGTCATCGCGGGGCTGGAACCGGCGCTGGCCGCCTTCCGCCTGCTGGACCCCGCCTTGTCCATCACCGTCCAGGCGGCGGATGGCGCCGGTGTCGCGGCCGGCGGCACGGTGGCGGTGGTGGAAGGGGCGGCGCGGCCCATCCTGTCGGCGGAGCGGACGGCGCTGAACCTGCTGGGCCGGCTCTGCGGCATCGCCACCCAGACCCATGAGCTGGCGGCGGCGGTGGAGGGCACCGGAGCGCACATCGTCTGCACCCGCAAGACCACGCTTGGCCTGCGCATGCTGGAGAAGTACGCCGTGCGGGTCGGGGGCGGCAGCAACCACCGCTTCGGCCTGGATGATGCCGTGATGATCAAGGACAACCACATCGTCGCCGCCGGCGGGCTGAAAGCCGCGGTGGAGCGCGCCCGCGCCCATATCGGCCACATGGTGAAGATCGAGGTGGAGGTGGATACGCTGGACCAGCTTGCCGAGCTGATCCCGCTGGGAGCGGATGCCGTGCTGCTGGACAATATGGACCCCGCCACCCTGCGCCGGGCCGTGCGGATGGTGGATGGCCGCATGATCACGGAAGCCAGCGGCGGCGTGACGCCGGAAACGGTGCGGGCGGTGGCGGAAACCGGCGTCACGCTGATCAGTCTGGGCTGGCTGACCCACAGCGTGAAGAATTTCGATGTCGGCCTGGATTTCGAACCGGTCTGAGTGGGCTCACGCCGCCCACAGCACCAGAACCCAGGTCAGCGCCCCACCGGCCACGGCATAGACCAGGGCGGGCAGGGCGGTGCGCTTCAGCACCTCCCCCTCCTGCCCGGCCAGCCCGACCACGGCGCAGGCGGCGATGATGTTGTGCGGGCAGATCAGGTTGCCCACCGCCGCCCCGAAATTCTGCGCCCCCAGCAGCGGCAGCGCCGGAAGCCCCAGCGCATTGGCCGTCGCCTCCTGGAAATCGGTGAACAGGATGTTGCTGGCGGTGGCGCTGCCGGTGACGAAGCTGCCCAGCACGCCCACGAACGGGCTCAACACCGGCCAGACCGGTCCCAGCCCGGCGGCCGCGGCGGCGGCCAGGGACTCGATCATGCCGGAATGCACCATCAGCCGGGCCAGCGCCAGCATCGCCACCAGCGCCAGCGCCACCTTGGGCAGGCGCAGGGCCGCGGCCTTGGCAGCGCCGCCCAGCTTGGCTCCGCTGGCCCCCTGCATCAGCCCGCCGATCAGGAACCCGGCCAGCAGCATGGTGCCGGGGTGGTACAGCGGCTGCACCGTGCCGGAGAAGCCGCCCGTCATGGTCCAGCCGATCTCCACCCCGCGCAGGGCCTCCTTCAGGTCGGGGATCAGCCGGCTCACCAGGATCAGCGCCACCAGCACCAGATAGGGCAGCCCCGCCCACAGCATGCCGCGGCCTTGTTCCGCATCCGCCATCGCCCCGGCCGTGCCGCCGAAGCGCTTCAAGGCCAGCACGAACAAGGTTCCGCCCAGCAGCGCCCCGCCCAGCGTTGGCAGCTCCGGCCCCACGAACAGCGCCAGCAGGAGATAGGGCGCCAGCACCGCCGCCGCGGCCAGCACGCCCCAGCCCCAGGCCGGCAGGCCGGGTGTCGGCTGCGGCAGCGGCGCGCCAGCCGCCACGGCGCGCAGCAGGAAGGCCATGATGATCCCGCCCAGCGCCGCATGCATGATTCCCACCGCTGCCGACAGCTCCAGCCCGCTGAACCCGGTGACGGCCATCTGGGGCAGGACCGGCGTGCCCACCGCCCCGAAACTGACCCCGACGATATGGCCGATCAGGGCCAGCACCACGGCCCGCTGGGCCGGAAAGCCCACCGCCACCAGCATGGGGGCCGCCAGCGCGGCGGAGGTGCCGAACCCGGCCGCCCCCTCGATGAACAGGCCGAAGAACCAGCCGATCAGGATGGCCAGCAGCCGCGGATCGGCGGACAGGCGGGCCAGGCCGCCCCGCAGCGTGTCCACCGCCCCGGTGCGGGTCTGAAGCTCATGCAGGCACAAAGCGGGGAAGATGATCCACAGGATGGTCAGCGTGGTGAACCCGGCCTCCATCCCCACACCGGCCAGCAGCCGCCCCGGTTGTTCCACGGGAAACACCGCCAGCGCCACCGCGACCGCGGCGGCCAGCCCCACCAGGGCCGATGTGGCGGCGGAACGGCGAAGCCCCACCATCAGGACAAGGATCAGGGCGATGGGCAGGGTGGCGAGGAATGCCTGCATCTGACAAATGGACCCTCTGCAACGGGCTCGGCGGGCGGAATGGCCGGGCATGGCTGGGGGCAGGCATCGCAAATGCGGGCAGTGCTTGCAACTTCGCTGCGCCGCGTCATCCTCTTGGCGGAACCAATCGGGGGAGGAAACGCCATGCGCCCTATGTTCGATATTGATCCCGTCCGGCTGCACGGACCGGGCTGTTCCTGCGGCTCGCGCCGCGATTTCCTGTCCCGCACGCTGAGCTGCGCCGGCTTCCTGGCCCTCGGCATGGCGGGGCTGTCCGGCACGGCGAAGCGGGCCTGGTCGGCGGAAGGGGCCGCCAAGGCCTCCGGCGCGCCGGTGGCCAGCACATCCTTCGCCCGGGTGGAGCGGATCGTGGACGGGGTCTGGGCCGTGGTCTCCACCCCCTGGGCCGACCCGGCGAATCCGCAGCTTCAGACCATGTCCAACGGCGGCATCATCGCCGGGCGGGACGGGGTGCTGGTGGTCGAAGGCTTCAACCAGCCAGCCGGCGCGGCCTGGGTGTCCGACATGGCCGAACAGCTCACCGGCCGGCGGCCGACCCATGTAGTGGTGACCCATTTCCATGCCGACCATACCGGCGGGCTTGGCGGCTATCGTCGCGGGGCGGAGGGGCCGGACATTGTCGCCACCCGCGTGACGCGCGATCTGGCCGTCGAACGCTACACCACCCCAGCACCGCCGGAAGCGGGGGCGGCGGCATCCGACCTCGCCCCCACCACCCATCAGCTCATGACGCCGAACCGGATCATGACCGATCCGGTGAAGCCGGTGCGCATCGACCTCGGCGGGCGGGTGGTCACGCTGGTTCCGCGCGGCGGCCACACCGACAGCGACGTGACCATCGAGCTGGAGGAGCCGCGGGTGATCTTCACCGGCGATCTGGTCTTCAACCGCATCTTCCCCTATTACGGCGACAGCACGCCATCGCGCTGGAACGCCACCTGCGACACGCTGCTGACCGAGGCCGACGCGCTCTACGTCCCCGGCCACGGCAATCTGGCCCACAAGCCGGAGATGGATCGCTATCGCGAGCTGTTGGCCCTGGTGGGAGAGGCGGCGCGGAAGGCCCACAAGGCCGGCCAGCCGGCCGAACAGGCGGCGGCCGCGTTCAGCATACCGGAACGGCTGGGCGACTGGTTCCAGTTCAGCCCGAAGGTGTTCGCCTTCGCCTTCGACGCATGGTACCGGGAGCTGGGGGCCTGACGCCGGCGGGATGCCGCCCGGACCCTTGGAAGGCCAGGAGGAAGGAAGTCCGCATGGCGGTGATGCCGCGCTTCGAGGAGTGGGCCACGCTGCCCGCCATGTTCTTCGACCAGGCCGCCCGGCTGGGCGGCCGGCCCATGCTGCGCGTCAAGCGCGACGGCGACTGGGTGCGGCTGAGCTGGGCGGAGGTGCGGGACCAGGTGGTGGATGCCGCGCGCGGCCTTGCGGCGCTGGGCGTGAAACAGGGTGACCGGGTCTGCATCGTGGCGGAGAACCGGCCGGAATGGCTGATCGCCGATTTCGCGATCATGAGCCTGGGGGCCATCACCGTTCCCGCCTACACCACCGTGGGCACGCCGGACTATGTGCATATCCTGCGCAACAGCGGGGCCTGCGTGGTGATCGTGTCCGGCAAGGCCCTGGCGCGCAAGGTCTATGCGGCGGCAACACAGGTGGGCTGCTGCCGCACCCTTGTCGCCATCGGCTCCGCCGACGTGCCGGCCGACCCGGCCCTACGGACCCTTGGCTGGGACGCCCTGCTGGAGAAGGGGGCGGAGAAGCTGGGCCTACCGGCCCCGACCCCGCTTCGACACGACATGCTGCCCCTGGCCCGCGGCGGCAACACCGCCGTTCCGGCCCCCGACGAGGCGGGAGAGGAGGAGCGGAGGCCGCCGCACCACAGCGCCCTCGACCCGGAGGAGCTGTCGCGCAGCTTCACCGCCGACCGGACGAGCTGCATCATCTACACCTCCGGCACCGGCGGCCTGCCCAAGGGCGTGATGCTCAGCCACCGGGCGGTGCTGGCCAACTGCATCGGCGCGTTCGAGGTGCTGGACGAGATCGGGCTGGAGGACGAGGTCTTCCTCTCCTGCCTGCCGCTCTCCCACGCCTATGAGCATTCCTGCGGCCAGATGTTCCCGGTCTTCCTGGGGGCCGAGATCGCCTATGTGGAATCCATCGACAAGCTGGCCGCCAATCTGGGGGAGGTGAAGCCCAGCATCGTGCTGGTCGTGCCCCGCCTGATGGAGGTGGTGCAGCAGCGCATGGTGCGCGAGGTGCAGCGGCAGGGCGGGTACCGGCAGAAGCTGTTCAACCTGGCACTTGAACTCGGGAAGGAGCGGTACCGCCGCGGCGGCCGGCTGCCTTTCCACCGGGCGCTGCTGAACCGGGCCATGGACCGGCTGGTGCGCGCCAGGATCGGGCAGAAGCTGGGCGGGCGGATCAAGGCGCTGGTCAGCGGCGGGGCCGCCCTGAACGAGGAGGTCGGGCTGTTCTTCGACGCGCTGGGCGTGCGGCTGCTCCAGGGCTACGGCCAGACGGAGGCGGCCCCGCTGATCAGCGTCAACCGCGTCTCCTGCATCGCGCACCATACGGTCGGCCCGCCGGTGAAGGGCTGCGAGGTGGTGACCGGGGAGGATGGCGAGATCCTGGTGCGCGGCCCCAACGTGATGAACGGCTACTGGGAGGACGAGTCCGCGACCGAGCGGGCGCTGATCGATGGCTGGCTGCACACCGGCGATGTCGGCCATTTCGACGAAAAGGGCCGCATCGTCATCACCGACCGGAAAAAGGACCTTCTGGTCACCTCCGGCGGCGACAATGTCTCCCCCGCCCGGGTGGAAAGCCAATTGACGCTGGAACCGGAAATCGCCCAGGCCGTGGTCTGCGGCGACCGGCGGCCCTACATCGTGGCGCTGGTGGTGCCGGACCATGAGATCGCGCGCGCCTGGGCCAGACGGCGCGGCAAGCCGGAGCGGCTGGAGGAGCTGGTCCAGGACCCCGACTTCCGCAAGCATGTCGCCGATGCCGTCGACCGCGCCAACAAGGGTCTGTCCGGCGTGGAGCGCATCCGCAAATTCCGCATCGTCGCCGACCCCTTCACCATGGAGAACGGGCTGATGACGCCCACCATGAAGATCAAGCGCAATCTGGTGGTCAAACAGCTCCAGGACCAGATCGACGGGCTGTACGAGGCGTGAGGCGGGCCGGTGCGGCGAAAACGCCGTGGCTCCCCGCTGTCATTGAAAATCGGTCCGGTAGCCTTCAGCTAATGGGGACATAAGAACGCATGCGGGTAGCCCCCTTGGGGCGCCTGCGATGCCGCTTCCGCGATCCGGAACCCTGATCATGTCCGCCGATTCCGCCACGTCCCGGCCGATTCCCGCAGCCGACCCGCTTCTTGCCGACCGCACCCTGATGGCCACCCGCCTGACCGGCGACCGGGCGGCCTATGCCAGGATGGTGGACGATGCCTTCCTCGGCATCGATTTCAACGGCGTCTTCAACGACAAGGCCCAGCGCCTGGCCGAGTTCGACTGGGTGATTTATCAGGAGCTGAAGCTGGCCGATCATCAGGCCCGCTTCGCCGCCCCGGATGTGGCCCTGGTCACCGCCCGCGCCACCCTGACCGTCACCCATCTCGGCCAGCCGGTCACCGGCGCCTTCCTCTACACCAATGTCTGGAGCTGGAAGGAGGAAGGCTGGCGGCTGCTGTCCAGTCAGGTGACGCGGGTGGCCGACTGACGCTGCTCAGGGGCGGATATCGCCGATCCCCGAAAGCCGGATCGGTTCCTTGCCGGGAAGCTGCACGCGCAGCTCCAATGTTCCGCCCGCCGCCTCCACGAAACGCCGTAGCGTGGACAGGTACAGGTCCGCCTGCCGCTCCATCTTGTGGACCGACGGCTGTTTGATGCCAAGGGCATCGGCGATCTGCTCCTGGCTGCGCTCGGCAAGGACCCGCAATGCGCGCAGCCCCTCGACCTCCGCAGTCAACGCCGCAGCCCGCGCCTCTATGGCCTCGCGCCGCTCCGGCGGCAGGCTGCTCATGACCTCGTCAAGTGATCGGCCCATGTTTCCTGTCCTTCCGCTTTGCCTTCAGGCTTTGCAGGTGATCATCGAAGCGGCGGTCGGCCCGCTCCACCAAGCCACGATAGAACCGCTTCTGCGAGACGCCGGCCTTGTCTCCCGCCACCAGCAGGATGGCAGCCCGCTCCGGATCGAAGGCGAATGCCACGCGCCAGACGCCGTTGGCCGCCATGAAGCGCATTTCCTTCATGTTGGCGTGCTTCGATCCGGCTAGGGTATCAACGTGCGGACGCCCCAATGCCGGTCCCTCGGCAGCCAGCAGCTTCGCATGCGCAAGCAATTCATCCTGGACGGCAGCGGTCAGCGCCAGGAACTCCAGCTCGAATTCATCATGGAAGCGGACCAGCCAAGCCATGGTCTTTATATAGCCCCCAAGCTATGGGGCATCAAGTGGGGCGTTGGTGAAGCTTGTTCCGGCCGTATCGGCCCGGCGCAATCCCGCTGCCCGATTTCAACCCTCCCCAGTGCCGTTTTCCGTGCCAATATGGAAGCCGACCTATTCCGTGGTTTCAGGCAGTCGGCATGGCACAGCAGGATACTCCGCTCGAAGCCTTCAAGCGCGCCACCAGCGCATGCGTGCGCGCCATTTCCGAGAAGCGCGAGTTGACGGTGGGCTTCGCGGCGGATGCGCCGAACGCGCCGGCCAGCAGCCTGCTGGGTGCGCGCGTCCGCGTGCCGCTGCCGCCGCGCGACCTGAACGCGCGGGAGGTGGCCAGCGTGCGCGGGGCGGCGGACAGCGCGGCCCTGCGCCTGAAGCACCACGATGCCGACGTCCACGCGCTGCGCATGCCCACCGGCGAGACCGCCCGGCAGGCCTATGAGGCGCTGGAGCAGGCGCGGGTAGAGGCCATCGGCGCCCGCGACATGATCGGCGTGGCCCAGAATCTGGGCGCGGCGCTGGAGGAGCGGTACCGCCGCCAGGGCTTCGACCGGATCAGCGACCGCGACCAGGCCCCGCTATCGGACGCGCTGCGCCTGTTGGCGCGCGAGGCCATCACCGGGGCCGAGCCGCCGCCCAGCGCCCGCTCCGCCGTGGAGCTCTGGCGGCCCTGGGTGCAGGACAAGCTGGGCGACTCGCTGGGCAGCCTCGCCGGGCTGATGGACGACCAGGACGCCTATGCCCGCTCCGTCCGCCGCCTTCTGACCGACCTCGACATGGAGGTCGGGGCCGAGCCGGAGATGGAAGAGGGCCAGGAGGACGAGAGCGGGGAGGATCAGGAGCAGGGTCAGGACCCCGATCAGGACAATTCCGGCGGCGAGCAGGACAGCGGCAACCAGCAGCAGGTCCAGTCCGACGAGACCGGCGAAACCCAGGTTGAGGAGACCGGCGCCGGCGAGGAGGCCCGCGACGATGCCGCCGAGATGGGCGAGGGCGCAGGGTCCGAGGAGCCGGGCACGCCGGGCGAGCCCTACCGCCCCGACCGCTGGCGCAACGAGCCCGATCCGGCCGGCTACAAGGCCTTCCTCACCGCCTTCGACGAGGTGGTGGATGCCGCGGAGCTGTGCGACAGCGACGAGCTGTCCCGCCTGCGCACCCTGCTGGACCACCAGCTCCAGCACCTGCACGGCATGATCGCCAAGCTGGCCAACCGGCTGCAGCGCCGGCTGATGGCCAAGCAGACCCGCGCCTGGGAGTTCGACCTGGAGGAGGGCATCCTGGATGCCGCCCGGCTCGCCCGCGTGGTCGCCAACCCCATCGTGCCGCTCTCCTTCAAGCGGGAGAACGAGACGGATTTCCGCGACACCGTGGTGACGCTGCTGATCGACAATTCCGGCTCCATGCGCGGCCGGCCGATCACCATCGCCGCCATGAGCGCCGATATCCTGGCCCGCACGCTGGAGCGGTGCGGGGTGAAGGTGGAAATCCTGGGCTTCACCACCCGCGCCTGGAAGGGCGGGCAGAGCCGGGAGAAGTGGATACAGGCCGGCAAGCCGCCGCAGCCGGGCCGGCTGAACGATCTGCGCCATATCGTCTACAAGGCGGCCGACGCCCCCTGGCGGCGGGTGCGCAAGAATCTCGGCCTGATGCTGCGCGAGGGAATCCTCAAGGAGAATATCGACGGGGAGGCGCTGCTCTGGGCGCACAACCGCCTGATCGCCCGGACGGAGCAGCGCCGCATCCTGATGGTGATCAGCGACGGCGCGCCGGTGGATGACAGCACCCTGTCCGTCAACTCCGGCAGCTATCTGGAAAAGCACCTCCGCCAGGTGATCGAGTGGATCGAGACCAAGAGCCCGGTCCAGCTCGTCGCCATCGGCATCGGGCACGACGTGACCCGCTACTATCGCCGCGCCGTCACCATCGTGGACGCCGAACAGCTCGGCGGCACCATGATGGAGAAGCTGGCGGAGCTGTTCGAGGAGGGCGGCCGGCCCGGAAGCTGGTCCGCCAAGGCCCCCGCCGCGTCTCCCCAGCCATCCGCTGGCCGCAGCCCGGGCGCCGGCCGCGGACCGGGCGGCCCCTCCGCGCCCAGCGTCGCCGTCGGCACCCGCACCAGCGCCCTGGCCAGCCTGCCGCGCGGCAGCAAGACGGCCATGGCGGTGCGGAAGGGCGTGCTGTAACGCCGCTGCCGCTTTTTCCTTCCGCTGTCCCGGCTTGCGCCGGGATGGCGGACCTGGATGACTCATACCCCCTCGTACTTCCGCACCTCCTGATCGATGGCGCCGAAGATCGATCCGCCGGCCGCGTCGAACATCTCGATCCTGACCCGGTCGCCGAAGCGCAGGAAGGGGGTGCGGGGCTTGCCCTCGCGGATAGTCTCGATGGTGCGGATTTCCGCCAGACAGGAATAGCCCAGCCCGCCCTCCTCCACCGGCCGGCCGGGGCCGCCGTCCGGGTCCTTGTTGGACACGGTGCCGGACCCGATGATGGCGCCGGCCCCCAGGGGCCGGGTCTTCGCCGCATGGGCCACCAGGGTGGGGAAGTCGAATGTCATGTCCGCCCCGGCATCCGGCCTGCCGAAGGGCTTGCCGTTGACGTGGCTGACCAGCGGCAGATGGAGCTTGGCCCCGTCCCAGGCGGAGCCCAGCTCGTCCGGCGTCACCGCCACGGGGCTGAAGGCGCTGGACGGCTTGGACTGGAAGAAGCCGAAGCCCTTGGCCAGCTCCGCCGGGATCAGGCCGCGCAGGCTGACATCGTTCACCAGCATGATCAGGCGGATGCAGCTCCTGGCAATCTCCGGCGTGGCCCCCATGGGCACGTCGCCGGTGATCACGGCCACCTCCCCCTCCAGATCGATGCCCCAGCCCTCATCCGCCATCAGGATGGGATCGCGCGGACCCAGGAAGGCGTCGCTCCCGCCCTGGTACATCAGCGGATCGGTCCAGAAGCTGGGCGGCATCTCCGCCCCCCTGGCCCTGCGCACCAGCTCCACATGGTTGACATAGGCCGAACCGTCCGCCCACTGGTAGGCGCGGGGCAGGGGCGAATGGCAGGCGGCCTCATCGAAGGGCATGATCCCCTCGGCAACGCCGGCCTCCAGCTCCGCCGCCACGCCTTCCAGCGCCGGCTTGGCGCTGTCCCAATGGTCGAGGGCCTGCTGCAGCGTCATGGCGATGGCGGGCGCGGGGCAGCAGCGACTCAGGTCCCGGGAGACCAGCACCAGCATGCCGTCCCGGCCGCCGGTCTTCAGCGTTGCGAGTTTCATCGTGCTCTCAATTGGTAGGCCGGATCAGGTGCGTCGCACCGTGATCAGGCGTTCTTTGGTCAGGGGATGTTCGGCGGCCCGGCATCTTCGCTCACCGAACCGCGCGGGCGTGTGTCCGCTCGTCCGGTCTACTTGACCCGCCAGGAGTCGGCATAGCTCTCCAGCTCCACCCCGGCCGGCAGCTCCGCCACCTCCAGCGCGTCGCGGGTGTCGATCATGACGGCATATTCGTCGGTGGCCGGCTTGGTCTGCTTCAGCATCTTGGTCAGGGCCTTGGGGTGCGGGCCGTGGGTAAAGCCGCAGGGGTGGAAGGTCACCATCCCGGCCTTGATGTTGTCGCGGCTGAAGAAGTCGCCGGCGTGGTAGAACAGCACCTCGTCGTAATCGTCGTTGTTGTGGAAGAACGGGATCTTGATCGCGTTCTCGTCCGTCTCGAACGGGCGCGGGGCGAAGGTGCAGACCACGAAGCGGTTGGCGACGAAGGTGGTGTGTGCGCTGGGCGGCAGGTGGTAGCGGTGGGACATCAGCGGCCGGATGTCCTTCACATTCAGCCGCACCGGCGCCAGATCGCCCTTCCAGCCCACGGCATCCAGCGGGTTGAAGGGATAGGTCACCGTGCTCAGCGCGTGCCGCCGCTTGATCAGCACCTTCCAGACGCCGTCGGGACCGGTCTCCGACTGCTGCGACAGGAAGGCGTCGTCGATGGCGGGCGTGTCCAGCATGGCCGGGTCGAACACGGCGTGCGGGCCGACGATGCCGCGGTCGGGAAGCTGATAGCTGGACCCCGTCGCCTCGATCAGCAGGGCGGTCACCGGGCTGGTGGGCGACAGGCGCCACATGGTGCTGCGCGGCAGCATCACATAGTCGCCGGCGGTGACCGACAGATGGCCGTAGTCGGTGAACAGCTCGCCCGCCCCCTCATGCACGAACATCAGCTCGTCGCCGTCGCCATTGCGGACCAGATGGTCCATCGGCGCGTCGCACTTCCAGATCCGCATGCGGCAATGGGCGTTGTACAGGAACTCCCGCGCCGCCCAGGGCGTGGCCCCGCCCTCCAGCTCCTTCACCACGTCGAAGGCGCGGGGGCGCAGCGGCCCCTCCCAGCTCAGCCAGCCGGTGGGCGGGTTGCGGTGGTACATGTGGGTGGCGGGGCCGAAGAACCCCTCCTTTCCGATCTCCCGCTCATAGGTGCCCTCGGGCAGGTTGGCGTGGGCCTGGCGGCTGGCCGTGCCCTCGACCTTGGGGAACTGGATGTACCGGCGCATCGCTCTGGACCTCCCGTTTCTGTGCGCGCCCTCGCCCTTCGACGGACTCAGGGTGAGGGCGACCCGGCTGCGGTGCCTCGCCGAACCTCATCCTGAGCCTGTCGAAGGATGAACGGCTCCGGCCCGACCGTTTCAAACGAAACGAGGTTGCCGGATGATCGAGATGCTTGCAAGTGGAACGATCCCGCGCAAACGTGGCTCCCACGATGCTTCAGCTTGAAACCTTCCTTCCCTACCGGATCAACGTGCTGGCCAAGCGCGTCAGCAAGGAGCTGGCGCGCCGGTACCAGGACCAGTTCGGGATCAGCATCCCGGAATGGCGGGTGATCGCCATATTGGGGCGGGAACAGCCGCTCAGCTCCAACGACATCGTTGAGCGCAGCCAGATGGACAAGGCGAAGGTCAGCCGCGCCGTGGCCCGGCTGGTGGAGACCGGCTTCCTGGCCCGTGCCGTGCACCAGCAGGATCAGCGCCTGCTGCGCCTCTCCTTCACACCGGCCGGCCGCGACCTCTATGAGCGGATCGCCCCGCTGGCGCTGGAGTGGGAGCGGCAGTTGCTGGACTGCCTCGCCCCGGCGGAGCGGGAGGAGCTGACCCGGCTTCTGGACCGGCTGGATGCACGGCTGGACCGGATGGCGGAGGAGTAGGGGAGCTCTAATCCAGCGCCGCCCGCAACCCAGCGGCGGCGGCCAACGGGGCCAGCGGCAGGGCGCCGGCCAGCAGCCCGCCCAGCAGCAGCAAATGCGGCCGCGGCTCCAGCCCGGTCACCGCGGCGTCGATGGCCGCGGCGGCGAAGATCAAGGCGGGGATGTAGAGCGGCAGGATCAGCAGCGGCAGCAGCACCCCGCCGCGCCGCGCGCCCAGCGTCAACGCCGCTCCTACCGCACCGATCAGGCTCAGCAGCGGTGTCGCCAGCACCAGGGCCAGCAGCAGGGTGCCGTACCCGTCCGCCGGCAGGTTCAGCAGCACGGCCAGCACGGGGCTGGCCAGGATCAACGGCACCCCGGTGATCAGCCAGTGCGCCGCCACCTTGGCCAGCGCCACCGCCTCCAGCGGCAGGGGCGACAGGGCCAGCAGGTCCAGCGACCCGTCCTCATGGTCCGTCTGGAACAGCCGCTCCAGCGAGAGGAGGGAGGCCAGCAGGGCCGCCACCAGGATCACGCCCGGCGCGATGCGGGCCAGGATGTTGGGCTCCGGCCCGATGCCAAAGGGGAACAGCACCACGCACAGCACGAAGAACAGCACTGCCGTGGCGGCATCCGCCCCCTGGCGCAGCGCCAGCCGCAGGTCGCGTCCGATCAGGCGCAGGAAGGCCCTCATGCCAGCTCCTCCGCCGCATCGTCGGGATCGATGCCGAAATCCGACACGTCCAGCACCTGCGGGCTTTCCAGATCCAGGTCGGTATGGGTGGACAGCACCACCATGCCGCCGGCCTCCCGGTGCCGGGCGATAGTCTCGGCGAATCGGGCCACGCTGGCGCGGTCCAGCGCCGTGGTGGGCTCGTCCAGCAGCCAGAGCGGAGCCGGGTCGAGAGCGAGGCGGGCCAGATTCAGCCGCCGCTTCTGCCCGGCGGAGAGGTAGCGGCCCGGCACCTCGGCCAGATGCGCGATCCGCATCCGCTCCAGCGCCGCCAATGCCCGGTCGCGGGCCGTGCCGGCGTCGCCGGACAGGCCGGCCCAGCCGGACAGGTTCTCCGCCGCGGTCAGGGCCGGCTTCACGGCGTCCAGATGGCCGACATAGCGCAGCCGGGCGCGGTGCGCCTCCGGATCGTCGGCGACGCGGCCGCCATCCCACAGCAGTTCGCCGGAAAAGGGCTTGGACAGCCCGGCCATCAGGCGCAGCAGGCTGGACTTGCCGCTGCCGTTCGGTCCCACCAGCACAAGCGCCCCGCCGGACGGCAGGGCGAATTCCAGATCGGTGAAGACCACACGGGCCCCGCGCAGGCAGGTCAGGGCGCGGCCTTCGAATCGGAGCATGGCGGAGGGGCTGGTGCGTTGCGGGCGGATCGGGCGGGCCGCACCTTGCCACGGACGGGCGGAAAAGGGAAAGGCCGCTGCCGCCGAAAGGAACGGCCACCGCACGGGGCCGGTGCGGTGGCCGTCGATGGTGCCAGCCGGGGCGGGCTGGCGGAACCGCCGCAGGCCGCCGCCACTGTCGCTGGGGGGCGAAGCTCCGGCGGTTGGCCCGCGCCGTCGGCGCAGGGCGGTTCCGTGTCGAAGTGGGCCATCGGCCCTTGTTCGAATTGGCGCCGGAAAATGGCCAAAATGTGATCCCTGGCCGATCTTCCAAAATCTGCCCGCTGCCACGCGGCGGACGCATTTCCTGGTCCAAAAAAATCCCTTTTGGACCGGGGCATCTTGCCCTATATACCGCCGCAGTCGCAGCGCACGTGCCTATGGCCCCCACTCCCGTCCCCCCAGCAACTGGGACCCGGACGGCGCCGTCAGCCCGGTGGGGTTATGCAACGACGTAACGCGTACCCCCCGACCGTCCCTTAAGCAAGGCGGCGAATTGGAGGCTACGATGGTTGATGTTGTTGTCGGTGGGCCGGCCGCGCCTGCCACTATTTCTTCCAGTCAGACTTCGG
Source organism: Indioceanicola profundi (assembly GCF_003568845.1). Classification (NCBI taxonomy): domain Bacteria; kingdom Pseudomonadati; phylum Pseudomonadota; class Alphaproteobacteria; order Rhodospirillales; family Azospirillaceae; genus Indioceanicola; species Indioceanicola profundi. The sequence continues at coordinate 3,152,330 of NZ_CP030126.1, forward strand.
CAACAGGCCACAGCGCCTGTATGTGAGCCGTTCGGGCCCGCCGTTATCGGCCTGCTTGATCGGAACCGGGCATCCGCCCGGCTGAGCCTCTTTTTTCCGCACATACCGCCACCGCCTGCCGCCTCGGAGTCCAAGATGACCGAGAAGATCTCCCGTTTCTTCCGCGAGACCGCTCCCGCCACGCCCTGCCTGATCGTCGACCTCGACGTGGTGGCGGATAATTTCACGAAGCTGAACAACGCCCTGCCCGATTCGCGGATCTTCTACGCGGTGAAGGCCAACCCGGCGCCGGAAATCCTGCGCCTGCTGGTGGGGCTGGGCTCCAGCTTCGACACCGCCTCGGTCAACGAGATCCAGGACGTGCTGGACGCCGGCGCCACGCCGGACCGCATCAGCTATGGCAACACGATCAAGAAGGCGTCCGACATCGCCCGTGCCTATGCGCTGGGCATCCGTCTCTACGCCTTCGACAGCATCGAGGAGCTGGAGAAGATCGCCCGCCATGCGCCGGGCTCCAGGGTGTTCTGCCGCATCCTGACCTCGGGCGAGGGCGCCGACTGGCCGCTCTCCCGCAAGTTCGGCTGCGAGCCCGCGATGGCGCACGACCTGCTGCTGCAGGCCGCCGGCATGGATGTGGTGCCCTACGGCGTCTCCTTCCATGTGGGCAGCCAGCAGCGGGACGTCGGCCAGTGGGAGCAGGCGCTGGCCACCACCGCCAAGATCTTCCGCGATCTGGAGGAGAAGGGTGTCGCGCTGAAGATGGTCAATCTGGGCGGCGGCTTCCCCACCCGTTACCTGAAGGACGTGCCGACCAGCGAGGCCTATGGCAACGCCATCATGGACGCGCTGCGCAAGCATTTCGGCAACCGCATCCCGGAGACGATCATCGAGCCGGGCCGCGGCATGGTCGGCAATGCCGGCGTGATCCATTCCGAGGTGGTGCTGATCTCCCGCAAGTCCGCCAACGACGAGAAGAGCTGGGTCTATCTGGACATCGGCAAGTTCGGCGGCCTGGCGGAGACCATGGACGAGGCGATCCAGTACCCGATCACCACCGAGCATGACGGCGGCGAGACCCAGCCGGTGATCATCGCCGGCCCGACCTGCGACAGCGCCGACGTGCTGTACGAGAAGTCCGACTACCGCCTGCCGGTCAATCTGCGCATCGGCGACACGGTGGCGATCCAGGCGACCGGCGCCTACACCACCACCTACTCGGCGGTGAACTTCAACGGCTTCGCGCCGCTGCGGGCCTACTACATCTGATTGTCAGGTCAGGTTCGGAAACGGTTGCCGGAACAGGGTCCGCCTCGCAAGGGGCGGGCCCTTTTTCATGGCTGGATCAAGGGCGGCGGCCATATCCGCAGGCCGACAACCGCATCGCCTCCTATGGTGCAGGTGCGTTATTTTTCTGCAACACTTGCCTGGAAACTCGCCCTTCGCTGGCGCTGCACTACCACTACAGGCTTGAACGAAGCGGTTTTCCACGGCTCATAGAGAGTTCTGCGCGGCGCGCTGTATTTGCTGCATCGCGCACGCCTCAAGGATAAGCCTCACAAGGAGCGGTTCAATGCGTTTTCCCCGGTTGCTCGCGTCCGCGGCGGTGGCCGCCCTGGTGATGGGTGCTGCTGGCTCGGCCCAGGCCCAGGATCTGCCGGTCGACATCTCCGCCACCGTCACTGCCACGACGGACTATCTGTTCCGCGGCGTCAGCCAGACGAACAGCGACCCCGCCCTGCAGATCGGTGTGGATGCCGCGCACGAGTCCGGGTTCTTCGGCGGCGTCTGGGCGTCGAACGTGGATTTCGAGGGCTCTGATGCCGACTACGAGGTCGATTTCTTCGTCGGCTTCGCCAACGAGGTGGGCGACTTCGCCTACTCCGCCCAGGCGCTGTACTACTACTACACCGGCGCCGGCGGCGAGGATCTGGACTACTTCGAGTTCGGCACGGACCTGAGCTACACGCTGGGCATCACCACCTACAACGTGGCCGCCTACTGGAGCCCGGACTATTCCGGCAACAGCGGTGACTCCTGGTACCTGGCCTACGGCGTCGATCTGGCCCTGAGCGACTCCTGGACCGCCTATGTCGGCGCCGGCTGGAACGGCTTCGAGGAGCTGGACAACTACATCAACACCAACTTCGGCCTGTCCTACAGCTACGAGGGCTGGGTGTTCGACGGTCAGTACTCCACGACCGATGTCCCGAACAGCGACATCGCCGACGACAAGTTCGTCTTCTCGGTCTCCAAGACCTTCTGATCGAGGCCGGTTCGACCGGTCGAGTGATCAAGGCCGGCGCCCCGGGGCGCCGGCCTTTTTCATTGGTTCTCTGGTCTGATCGCGCCGGAGCGATCGAGCCCCGGTTCCGTCCAGCTCAACGCGGGTCCGGAAGCAACTCCGCCAGGGCGGGCGCCAGCCGCGCCACCGCTTCTTCCAGCCGGGCGGGGGAGCTGGCGAAACACAGGCGCAGATGCCCTTCGCCGCCCCCGCCGAAGGCGCTGCCCGGCGCCAGCCCGACGGCGCAGCGGTCCACCACGGCGCGGGCGAAGGCCAGCGAATCCGTCACGCCGGACAGGCGCAGGAACGCGTAGAACGCGCCGGGCGGCGGCGTGACCGACACGCCGGGAACCTGGTTCAGCGCGCGGGTCACCATGTCCCGCCCGGCACGGCAGCGCGCCACGGTCTCCTCCAGGAACGCCTCCCCATGCCGTAGCGCGGCCAGCCCGCCCATCTGCACGAACTCCGCCGTGCCGGAGGTGTTAATCTGCACCAGCTTCTCCAGCGCCAGCCCCATCTCCGGCGGCGTGGTCAGCCAGCCGAGCCGCCAGCCCGTCATCGCCCAGTTCTTGGAGAAGCTGTTGACCACCACCAGCCGCTCCTCCGGCCCCGCGATTTCCAGGAAGGAGGGAGCGGCGGGACGGTCGTAGACCAGCCGGCTGTAGACCTCGTCCGCGATCAGCCAGACGCCGCGCACCCGGACCAGATCCCACAGCGCTTGCATCTCCGCCCGCTCCAGAATCCAGCCCGTGGGATTGCCGGGGGAGTTCACGAACACCGCTTTGGTGCGCGGGCCGACGGCGGCGGCGAGCGCGTCCAGGTCCAGCCGCCAGTCCGCCGGACCAGCGCCTTCCACCGGCTGTAGCGGCACCTCGACCACCACGCCGCCGACAAGGCGGGCGGCGGAGACGACGTTGGGCCAGACCGGCGTGACCACCACCAGCTCGTCGCCGGGGTCCAGCAGGGCCTGCATGGTCAGCATGATGGCCTGCATGCCGCTTCCGGTGACGGTGATTCGGTCCTCCCCCACCGGGGCGGCGCCGTTGGGCGCGCAATGCACCCGCGTCAGATAGCTGGCCAGCTCCGCCCGCAGTTCCGGCAGGCCGCGCTGGTGGGTGTAGAAGACCTGCCCGTCGCGGATGGCGCGGTCGCAGGCTTCCCGGATGAAGTCCGGCGTCGGGATGTCCCCCTCTCCGACCCAAAGCGGGATCAGCCCCGGCCGGCCCCGGCCGTACTGGATGATCTGGAGGATGCGCGTCTCCTCCAGACCGGCGACCGTCGGGCGGAGGCCGGAAAGATCGGGGTGGGCGTGCATGGATCGCAGCTCCTCTCGGGCGGGGCCGGCGCACCATAGCGCGGGGCGCTCCAGCCATGGAAGCCCCGCCGGCCTGGAACATTGCGGGGCCTGCGCCATCAGCTCCCTTGCATCGCGTTCCCCTTACGCACAGCTTACGCGCCATGACGCATCCTCCCCCCGTTTCCGGTTCCGCAGCATCCGCCCCGCCGCAGGGCGGCGATCCCGGCATGCTGTTCGACGACATGTCGCGCGATGCGCTGCACATCCTTCCGCTGGGGATGCTGCCGATCCGCACGCCCGGCCTGCGCCGTGCCAAGCTGATCCGGAACGCCCGTCTGGAGACGGTGGTGGAGGTGTTCCAGGACCGCGCGACGGGAAGCGGGCAGGTCCATCCGGACCGGCTGCCCGTCCTGTTCCCGACCCACAAGGCCGAGCTGCAGGCGGATACGGCCCAGGTCGCCAAGCTGACCCAGGTCAACAGCTTCGATGTCTATACCCTGCGCAAGGAGCTGCGCCGGCTGGGGATCGAGGTCAACGACACGGCCTTCCTGCGCCTGTCCGCCCAGAAGCGGGGCGAGCTGACCGGCTATATGAAGGATTTCACCCGGCCGCTGATCCAGCAGGTCTACGGGACGGAGGACCGGCGCATCGGCGACACCTCCGACATCCTGTCCATGCTGTCCAACCCGGACCGGGAGGAGGCGTTGCGGAACCTGCGGCGGCTCTCCGACCGGCTGAAGGTCGAACTGAACGAGATTCCCGAGTTCCTTGAGGAATACGGGGACGTGTTCCTGAGCCTGGCCTACTTCCGGAGCTGCCTGGACGGCATCGTGCCGGAGGTGCAGCGCTTCCTGAAATGGGCCGACGAGGCAGGGGAGAGCGAGAACATCGCCCGCGACCGACTGGTCATGCGCATGCTGGACGACGTCCGCAGCAAGCTGACCGGCATCACCACCTCCATCACCGGCCGGTTCGAGGCCTTCGACCGCCGCTCCCAGGATTTCTGGACCGACATCAGCGCCGACAGCTTCCGCGAGGTGCGCAGCCAGATCGAGGCGCACCACGTCACCATCGGCGGCGTGCTGTGCGGGCTGGCGGTGAAGACGGCGCTCTGGCGTGAACGCTTCCCGCGCGGCGGCGGCAGCCCGCAGAAGCGGGTGGAGTTCATCCGCAGCGAGATCATGCCCGGTCTGGACCACATCCTGATGCTTGAACAGAGCGCCGGGAAGGTCTGATCTGCCGGCCGGCCCGGTTGACAGCCTGCCCCGGGGGCGGCCACCCTGCGGCCCTGCCCCTGACCAGTGAAGAGCGCCTCATGTCCAGCCTGCCCCTCGTCGGCGTTCCGGCCTGCGCCCGCCAGATCGGGAACCACCCTTTCCATGTGGCCGGGGACAAATATGTCCGCGCGGTCAGCCACGGGGCCGGCGCCTGGCCCATGGTGCTGCCGGCGCTGGGCGACTGGTACGATGTGGAGGCGGTGGTGGACCGGCTGGACGGGCTCTTCTTCACCGGAAGCCCCTCAAACGTCCATCCCACCCTCTATGGCCGGACGCCGGGAACGGAGGCGCCGCCGCACGATGCCGACCGCGACGCCACCACCCTGCCGCTGCTGAAGGCCGCCATCGCCAAGGGCGTGCCGGTGATGTGCGTCTGCCGCGGCTTCCAGGAGCTGAACGTGGCCCTGGGCGGCACGCTGCATCCCCGCGTGCACGAGGTGCCCGGACTGAACGACCACCGGGAGGACAAGGATGCGCCGGTGGAGGTGCAGTACGGTCCCGCCCACACGGTCCGCCTGACCCCCGGCGGCTATCTGGCCGCCATCACCGGCCGGGAGGAGCTGACCGTCAACTCCCTGCACGGCCAGGGCATCGACCGGCTGGCCCCCCGGCTGGCGGTGGAGGCTGCCGCCCCCGACGGGCTGGTGGAAGCCGTGCGGGTGGAGGACCACCCCTTCGCCCTGGCGGTGCAGTGGCACCCGGAATGGCGCTTCTGGGAAGACGAGGCTTCCACCGCCATGCTGAAGGCCTTCGGCGAGGCCGTGCGCCTGCGCGCGGCCGGACGGTGAGGGCGGCGCGAAAAGGCAGGTCGGATCGAGCATAGCGAGGTCCGACCTGCGGGTCGCTATGGGGCGTCGCCTGATCCTCAGAAATCCGACTGGATCACGCGGTCGGGCGGGGTGTGGCCGTCAATGAAGCTTTTCACATTGACCAGCACCTTCTCCCCCATGTCCACGCGCCCCTCATAGGTGGCGCTGCCCAGGTGCGGGAGAAGCACGACATTGTCGAGCTTCAGCAGCTTGGGGTCGATGGTCGGCTCATGCTCGAACACGTCCAGCCCGGCGCCCGCGATCTCCTTGCGCTGGAGCATCCTGGACAGGGTGGCCTCGTCGATCACCTCGCCGCGGCTGGTATTCACCACGATGGCGCTGGGCTTCAGCAACTGCAGCCGGCGGGCATTCAGCAGATGGTACGTCGCCGGAGTGCGCGGGCAGTTGATGGAGACGATGTCCATGCGCGAGAGCATCTGGTCCAGGCTGTCCCAGTAGGTCGCCTCCAGCTCCGTCTCCACATCGGGGTGGACGCGCTTGCGGTTGTGGTAGTGGATCGACAGGCCGAAGCCCTTGGCGCGGCGGGCCAGGGCCTGGCCGATGCGGCCCATGCCGATGATGCCCAGCCGCTTTCCCGTCAGGCGCGTTCCCAGCATGATGGTGGGGGCCCAGCCGCTCCACCGTCCGGCGCGCACCAGCCGCTCGCCTTCCGACAGGCGGCGGGCCACGGCCAGGATCAGGGCCATGGTCATGTCCGCCGTATCCTCGGTCAGGACGCCCGGCGTGTTGGTGACGATGATTCCCCGCTCCCGCGCGGCGCGCAGGTCGATGTGATCGACGCCGTTGCCGAAATTGGCGATCAGCTTCAGCTGCGGCCCCGCCTCCGCGATCAGGCCGGCATCGATGCGGTCCGTGACCGTGGGGACCAGCACGTCCGCCGTGGCCATCGCCTCCCCCAACTCGGCACGGGACAGGGGATGGTCGTCCAGGTTCAGGCGGGTCTGGAACAGCTCCATCATCCGCGTCTCGATCACGTCGGGCAGCTTGCGGGTGACGACGACCAGCGGCTTCTTGGTTGGCGGCATGGCGGATACTCTGCTTCCGGACTGCCCTTCTGCCATAGCAGCGGTCCCGCCGGCTGTCCATCCGGCAAGGGGGCTGCCGCTTCCGGCAGGCGCACGGAGCCGAGGCATGCCCGCCCCTTGACCCGCGACATCCTGCGGAGCACAAACTCCCCGCATTGGCAAGGCTGTGCGGAAGCGATATGGCGGTGGTGCAGGTCGGGATGAAGCAGGATCGTCTTCGGGCGGTGCGCAACGGTGGGCTGGGTCTGTGCCTGACGGCCCTCGGGCTGGCGGCGGCCTGCCTGCCCGCCATGGTTCCGCCCGCCTTCGCCCAGGAGGAGCCGGCGGAGACGGACCCCCGGCCGGACGCCATCATCCGTAGCGGCCTGCCGGTGCCGCGCTTCGTCACCCTGCGCTCGGGCGAGGTGAATGTGCGCACGGGGCCGGGCGTGCGCTATCCGGTGGACTGGGTGTTCGTGCGCCAGGGCATGCCGGTGGAGGTGACCGCGGAGTTCGACACCTGGCGGCGCATCCGCGATTGGGAAGGCACGCAGGGCTGGGTGCATCAGTCCATGCTGTCGGGCCGCCGCGCCGTGGTGGTTCTGGGCGAGATTCGGACCCTGCGGCAGAGCGCGGACTCCTCCTCTCCCGCCCTCGCCCAGGCGGAGCCGGGCGTCATGGGTCGGCTGCTGAGCTGTCAGGATGCCTGGTGCCTGGTGGAAATGCAGGGAATCCGCGGCTGGCTGCGCCGGGATGAGATCTGGGGCGTCTATCCGGACGAGCGGGTGGAGGATTAAGGCGGCGCTCCGCCGCCATGCCGCCTGTTGTCCAGCCATGCGGACGCGAACAGGGGAAGCACGATGCAGGACGGGGACGGGCGCAGCGAAAAGCAGAAGATGCTGGCGGGAGAGCTGTACCGTGCGGTTGGGCCGGAAATCACGGCCGACGCGTTGCGGGCGGATCGGCTGCTGCGCGCCTACAACGCCACGGGCGCCGACGAGGCGGCGCGGCGCGGGGCGATCCTGGAAGAACTGATGGGAAAGGTGGGAGCCGGGGTGGTGCTTCGCCCGCCGTTCCATTGCGACTACGGCTACAATATCAGCCTGGGCGACGGGGTCTTCGCCAATTTCGGCTGCGTGTTCCTGGACGTGGTGGGGATCGAGATCGGCGACGGCTGCCAGATCGGCCCCATGGTGCAGATTCTCACGGCGGATCACCCGCGCGATCCGGAGCTGCGGCGGCAGGGGTTCGAGAGCGGGAAGCCGGTTGCCGTCGGGCGGAACGTCTGGATCGGCGGCGGTGCCATCATCCTGCCCGGCATCCGCATCGGGAACGACGCCATCATCGGGGCTGGCAGCGTGGTGACGCGCGATGTTCCGCCCGGCGCGACCGTCGCGGGCAATCCGGCCAGGGCGTTGGGCCGGACGGGCTGATGCCGTCCCGCCCTGTCACTTCAGCGCCAGCAGCTCCGGCACGGACAGCAGGATGAATTCGGTATCCTCCGCCGTGCCGGGTGTGCGGCCGGCGCTGTAGGGGAAGTTGTTGTCGTTGGCGATCAGCACCTGGCTGTCGCCGACCCGCTCTACGCTCTCGATGGTCGCGAAGGGAAAGTTGAACCTGCCCTCGCCGCCCACGCTGCCGCTGTGGACTTCCGGGTCCTGGATCGCGAGAAGATCCACATGGCCCAGCTTGCGCAGCGCGCCGCCATCCTTCACGCCGGCGCGGGTGACCATGTACAGCCGCTTGAAGCGGGCCGGGCGGGGATAGCAGTCGGGGCGGGGCGTATTGGCGTCCGGACAGGCGCGGGCCGCATCGCCCTCGCCCTCGTCACGCTCAAGCACCAGGGCGCGGTCCTGGTCCAGCCAGGTGACTTCGCCGATGGCATTGCCGTCGCGCTCCAGCGTGTAGGTCCAGGACCGTCCGGTCCATCCGCCGCTGCCGGAATCCGCCGCCACATCGAATTCGAGCCAGCGCAGGCGGGGCTTGCCGTCGGCGAAGGTTTCCGGCTTGCCCTCCCGCCAGACCGGCCCTTCCAGCAAGGCGTAGAGATAGCGGCCATCCGCCGAGGCGGTCATCCCCTCGAACCCGCGGGAGCGGGCGATGTCGAAGGAGATCTTTCCGTCCGGCTTGGCGGGCAGCCGCATCGAGGGATGATCGGGGGACCGGACGGGCCGGCCGTCCACCACCGCCTCCCACAGCCCGATCAGCCGGCCCTTCGTATCGAAGCGCAGCAGCCAGGGGCCGAACTCCTCCCCGACCCAGAACCCGTCGCCGGCGGCCACCAGACTTTCAGGGTCGATGTCGGCGCCGGTCAGGTAGCGCCGGTCGGTTCCTTCCAGCGTGATGGGCCAGGGCATCAGCCGGTCCGGGTCGGACAGCCATATCGTCTCCAGATGGCGCACGGCGCCGTCGCTCCAGTCCGGCCGCAGCCTGTGGATGGCGGGCATGGCATCGACGGAATTCGTCCTGGCGCCCAGCCCGTTGTCGGTGATGGCCCAGTAGCTCCCCTGCGGTCCGTGACGCAGCCCGGAAATGCCCTGGAGCGGTTGGCCCAGCACAGGCAGGCCCGGCATTCCGTGCACGGGAATAGCACCCAGTGCCTCCACCCGCCGTCCATCGTCGCTGGCGAACTTGCCCGTGCTGAGCAGCAGCGGCGGCGCGTCCGCCGGCGGCTTCAGCGCGCTCCCGGCCGGCAGCACGGCGATGCCGTCCAGGCGCGCGGGCAGGGCGCGATCCTGCGCCGGTGCCGGCGCAGCGAACGTCAGAGCCAGGGCCGTCAGTGCGGCGGTCGCAGGATGCGGCAGGCGGAAGCGGCGGAACGGGCGCAGTCTCATGCCGGACGGGTCCTCCCATTGTTTGGCGTGAAGTATGCCCCGCCCCTGGCGGCGAATGCAGCCCTCGCCGGCCCGGATACCTCCCAAGCGTGGCCGCGATATGGCATGGTGACAGGGAAACGCAGCCGGCGACGGCAAGGTCCGCACCGGGGCGCGATGACGGAATGGATGAGGAAACGGTAATGGGCGCATCCGTTCTGGTGGGATCGGTCGGAGGGCTGGCGCTGGCGGGGGCATTCCTGCTGGCGACGCATTTCGGCGTGTCCAGCACGCGCCTCCGCCCCCTGCTGGTGGATCGGATCGGCGTCAACGCCTACCTCTCCCTCTACTCCCTCGTCTCCGCGGTCGCCTTCGCCTGGCTGGTGGCCGCCTATGGCGGCGTGCCCTATGTCAAGCTCTGGGACTGGGCGCCCTGGCAGGGTTGGGCGCCTCTGCTGCTGATGCCCGTCGCCCTGCTGCTCGTCATCGGGGGACTGACCGTGCGCAGCCCCACCTCGGTCGGGCAGGAGAAGGCGCTGCACACGGCCGAGCCCGCGCGGGGACTGCTTCGCGTCACCCGGCACCCGTTCCTGTGGGGCGTGACCATCTGGGCGGCCGCCCATCTGCCGCCGAACGGGGATGTCGGCAGCCTGATCTTCTTCGGCACGCTGGGGGCGCTCGGGCTGGTGGGCGCCATGCTGATCGACGGAAAACGACGTGCCGCCCTGGGGCTGGATTGGGAGAGGTTCGAGGAGTCCACCAGCTTCGTTCCTTTCGCCGCGGTGGTCCGGGGACAGCAGAGTCTGGCGCGCGCCGCGGCTGAATTCGGCCTGATCCGGCTGGCCGCGGTGGCCGTGTTGTACGGCCTAATACTGCATCTGCATCCGGTTCTGTTCGGGGTACCGGCTATTCCGCGCTGAAAGTCGGAGTTTCCTACGAGTTTAGTTCTATTACTTAGGCCGGTTTCTCATGTGAACATGTTCGTGCACACTGTCGTGTGTAATAAAAGTTCTATAAAACAACCTTACTTCATGGCATATTCGCAAAAAAATGACCTGCAAGGGGAGTGTCCTCATGCCGTCAGACTCTTTTCGTAAGCTTATGCAGTTACAGACCTCCGGGGAGTTCGCCTCGGAGGAGGACCCCTATCTGTCCGCCCGGCTGAATTACGAAGCGGAATGCCAGAAGTACGGCATCGATCCGCGTCTGGGCCTGCTCGATCCCTTGGCCTATGCGCTCGAAGTTGTGAGCCGGATGGAACCGGACGACCAGGGGCCGAAGCGGCGCTGACCGCAGACCTTCGCCATCGCATCAGGCAGGCATTCTGCAGCCTTGATGCATATAAGTGTGCATCATACACTCGCTCCACGGGTATTGCGGGAGGGGCGGGTGGTCGCGCGCGTGGGTACGGTCGCCTTCCAGGGGATCGAAGTACTGGACATCGACGTCCAGGTGCAGATGTCCAACGGGCAGGTGGCCTTCACCGTCGTCGGCCTTCCCGACAAGGCGGTGGGCGAAAGCCGGGAGCGGGTGCGCAGCGCCCTGCATGCGCTTGGCATCGCCATCCCGCACAAGCGGCTGGCCGTGAATCTCGCCCCGGCCGATGTAATGAAGGAAGGCTCCCACTTCGATCTGCCAATTGCACTGGCCCTGCTGGTGCTGATGGGCGTGCTGCCCGGCGATGAGCTGCAACGCTTCCATGCGCTGGGGGAGCTGGGGCTGGATGGCGGCATCGCCCCGGTAGCGGGGGTGCTGCCGGCGGCCATCAATGCGGCCGGGCAGGGGCGCGGGCTGATCTGCCCGGCCGCCTGCGGCGGTGAGGCGGCCTGGGCCGGCGACCTGGAAATCCTGGCAGCACCCTCCCTGCTGTCCATCGTGAACCATTTCAAGGGCACCCAGGTGCTCTCCCGGCCGGAGCCGAAGCTGCAACAGGCGGACGATCCGGGCTCAATCCGCGACCTGCGCGACGTGAAGGGCCAGGAAACCGCAAAGCGCACGCTGGAGGTGGCGGCCAACGGCGGCCACAACATGCTGATGATGGGTCCGCCCGGATCGGGCAAGTCCATGCTGGCCAGCCGCCTGCCCGGCCTGCTGCCGCCGCTCGACCCGGCGGAGGCGTTGGAGGTCAGCATGATCCACTCCGTCGCCGGCCAGTTGGAAGGCGGCCGCCTGATCCGCAGGCGGCCCTACAGGGAAGTGCATCACAGCGCCACCCTGGCCGCGATGGTGGGCGGGGGCATGCGCGCCAAGCCGGGGGAGATCAGCCTGGCCCACCAGGGCGTGCTGTTCCTGGACGAGCTGCCGGAATTCCAGCGCGGCACGCTGGAGGCCCTGCGCCAGCCCATGGAAACCGGCCGCTCCACCATCGCGCGGGCGAACCACCATGTGGTCTATCCGGCGCGGTTCCAGCTCGTGGCCGCCATGAATCCCTGCCGCTGCGGCCATCTGGACGATCCGTCGCTGGCCTGCAACCGCGCCCCGAAATGCGCCCAGGACTACCAGTCGAAAATCTCCGGCCCGCTTTTCGACCGCATCGACCTGCATGTGGACGTGCCCGCCGTCACCCCGGCCGACCTGTCCCTGCCGCCCCCGCGGGAGGGAACGGAGTTGGTGGCGGCACGGGTGGCGCAGGTGCGGGAGGTGCAGCGCCAGCGCTATGCCAGCCTGAACCATCAGGGCGCCCCCGTGATCCGCACCAATGCGGAGGCGGATGGCGAGCTGCTGGAGAAGGTGGCCGCCCCGGACAGCGCCGGCCGCACGCTGCTGACCGAAGCGGCGGAGCGGCTGCGGCTGTCCGCTCGCGGCTACCACCGCGTCCTGCGCGTGGCCCGTACCCTGGCCGACATGGACGGGAAGGCGGAGGTGCGCCGAATCCATGTGGCCGAGGCGCTGAGCTACCGGCGGACGGTGCCGGGGCGCTGAGGGCACGGAGCTTGTAACAACAGGCGGATGGCGTGCAGCATGTGGCCGTGCTCCCATCTGGAGATTGCCCGGCCCATGCTCCGGTCCCCTGTGCGCCCGCTTCGCCATCTTGTCCTTCTGGCCGCCCTTCTGATGCCCGCCGCCGCCCAAGCGGCGGTGGAACGGGTGGAGGTGACGGAGCGGACACCTTTCGCGGAGGGAATGAGCTTTGGCGAGGCCGGGGCCTATGAGATGGTGCGGGGCCGGGTGCATTACGCGGTCGATCCGGACGATCCCGCCAATGCCGCCATCGTCGATGTGGAGCTGGCCCCGCGCGACGGGCGCGGTCTGGTGAACTTCTCCGGCGATTTCGTCATGCTGCGCCCGGCCGATCCGGCAAAGGCGGACAGCACGCTGCTCTATGAAGTCACGAACCGGGGCGGCATCGGCATCCTGGGCCAGTTGAACGGCGCCCGCGCCACGCCGGACCTCCGGACGGCGGAGGATGCCGGCACCGGCTTCCTGATGCGGCAGGGCTTTACCCTGCTGTGGTCCGCGTGGAACTGGGATGTGGGGATCGCGGAGAACCTCCAGGCCAGCCTGCCGGTGGCCCGCCAGCCGGACGGGGCGCCCATCATCGGCAAGGTGGCCTATGAGCTGGTGCCCAGCGCCGAGGCCGACGCCCTGGACTGGACCGGGCTGCGGGCCAAGGGCTACATGCCTGCCGTGCCGGACGATCCGGAGGCGGTGCTGAGCGTGCGGGACGCGCCGCGCGGCCAGCGCACCACGCTGCCTCGCGACTCCTGGCGCTTCGAGACCGGCCCCGACGGGCGGCCCACCTTGATCCGGCTGGAGGGCGGGTTCCAGCCCGGCCGCATTTATGAGCTGGTCTTCACGGCACAGGACCCGGTGGTGGTCGGGCTCGGTCTGGCGGCCGTGCGGGACATCCTGTCCCATGCCAAACAGCAGGGGATCGCCGGGGCACCCCGGCCAGACCGTGTTCTGGCCTACGGCATCAGCCAGTCCGGCCGCTTCATCAGCCACATGCTGTGGCAGGGCTTCCATGTGGATGAGCAGGGGCGGCCGGTGTTCGACGGGGCGGTGATCCATGTGGCCGGCGGCGGCAAGGGCAGCTTCAACCATCGCTTCGCCCAGACCACCCGGCATTTCAGCATGTGGGAAGACCATATCTATCCCACCGACTTCCACCCCTTCGCCCCCGCGCCCACCACCAATCCGGTGACGGGCGAACAGGCGGGGCTGCTGGACCGGGTTCAGGGTGACGGGCCCAAGCTGGTCTTCACCAATACAAGTGCGGAATATTGGAACCGTGCGGCCAGCCTGATCCACACCACGCCGGACGGGCGGCAGGATGTGACCCCGCCGGAGAATGTGCGGATTTACCACCTGTCCGGCGCGCAGCATTTCGTCGCGCGCCAGCGGGAACGGGGCACCTTCGCCAACTGCGTCAACCCGCTGGACCATCAGCGGGCCATGCGCGCCATCACCGTCGCCCTGCGCGACTGGGTACGCGACGGCACGGCCCCGCCGCCGAACCGCCATCCCACCATCGCCGACGGCACGCTGGTGACGGCGGAGGCGTACAAGCGCGACTTCCCCGCCATTCCCGGCCTGCGCCTACCCGACGGCCCCTTGGTGCCCGCCCGGCTGGACAACGGCCCCCGATTCGCCAGCGCCGGTATCGCTGACACGGTGCCGCCGATCTGGGGTGAGCCCTATCCCGTGCTGGTGCCGGCCCCGGACAAAGACGGGCTGGACCTGGGCGGCATCCGCCTGCCGGACATCGAAGCTCCGCTGGGGACCCATACGGGCTGGAATACGAGGAACGAGGCGGCCGGCGCGCCGGGGGCCACCGACCGCTGGCAGGGCAGCTTCCTGCCCTTCGCACTGACGGCGGCCAAGCGCGCCGAGGATGGCGACCCGCGCCTGTCCCTGGCGGAGCGCTACGGGGACAAGGCCGCCTATCTGGCCCAGGTGCGGGCCGCGGCGGACCGGTCCGTGGCGGACGGGTTCCTGCTGGCCGGGGAGGTGCCCGACCTGCTGGGCCGGGCCGAAGGGTTCTGGGACCGGATGCAGGCCCGCGACGTCGATAGTGCTGCCTGCGCCTACATGTTCGCGGAATAAGGGCTGCCGCCCGCCTCAGAACGGCTTCACGATCACCAGGATGACGATGCCGATCAGCAGAAGGGTCGGCACCTCGTTCAGGATGCGGAAGTATTTGTGCGTCTTGACGTTCCGGTCGGCCTCGAAGTTCTTCCGGTGCTTGCCCAGGATGCCGTGCACGGCGGACATGCCGATCACCAGCAGGATCTTGGTGTGCAGCCAGCCCTGGCCCTGCATCCAGCCCGGTTCCAGCGCCACCAGCGCGAAGCCGAACACCCAGGTGGCCACCATGGCCGGGGTCATGATGGCCTTGTAGAGCCGCCGCTCCATCACCTTGAAGGTCTCGGACTGCTTCGACCCCGGCTCCGCCTCCGTATGGTAGACGAACAAGCGGGGCAGATAGAGCATGGCGGCCATCCAGGAGATGATCGCCAGGACGTGCAGCGCCTTGACCCAGAGATAGATGTCCATTCTTGCCGGCTCCCTTGTGGCGTGGGGACGTTCTACTGTGCCCGTGGAGCGAGGGGAAGCCGCCAAAGGGAAAGTGGTCGGTATGCCGCGCCGTTCAGGTCTGCCAGCCGGGGAACAGGGCGCGCAGGCCTGTCGCGATGATCTCCACCGCCACCGCGGCCAGCAACAGGCCGAACAGCCGGTTCATGATGTTGAGGCCCGTCTGGCCCAGCCGGTGCCCGATCGGCACCGCCATGCGCAGGCTGATCCACAGCAGCATGCAGACGAACAGGATGCAGGCCACCACCATGGCCGCATGCTCCCACCCCTCGCCGCGCTGCATCTGGATGATGACGGCGGAGATGGAGCCGGGGCCGGCCATCAGCGGAATGCCCAGCGGCACCACGCCCACGGCGGCCTTCTGCTCCGCCTCGTTCGCCTCCGTCGCGGTGTGCTGCACGGGAGAGACCTTGGCGTTCAGCATGCTGAGCGAGATCAGCAGAAGCACCAGCCCGCCGCCGACCCGGAAGCTGTCCAGGCTGGTCCCCAGCACCTTCAGGATCAGGTCGCCCAGGAAGGCGGAGGTCAGCATCACCGCCGCCACCGTCAACACCGCCGAACTGGCCGTCGACGCCCGCTCCTGCTCCGACCGGCCCTCGGTGAGGGACAGGAAGATCGGGATGGCGGCGAAAGGCGTCAGGATCGCGAACAGCGCGATGACGAAGCGGGAATATTCGGACCAGGGTTCCATGGCGGCGGGCTATCCGGAAGAGAGCGGCGGATGAAGGTAATCGACCGGGGGCCGGGATGCACGCGGCCTGCACGGCCAGTCTCTGCGTAGGTCGGTCATGCGGAGCGTGGCCGACACCCTTCGCCTATCCTCCGGGCCATTTGATCCCGTTCTCCCTGTGGAGAGGGATGGTTCGGGGTGTTGGAAAGGATGGATAGGATGAATGGGATGGCACGCCGGACCGGCGGAGCCAATCCTGTATAATTCAGCTTGCACCGGCCAATGAGGTCCTCTCCCTCATCCTATCCATCCTATCCATCCTATTCATCCTTGCCTGATTCCAGACAGTCTCTCACGGCCTGCGGGAACCGAGCCGAATGTCCGGGCTGGTGACATCTCGAAAGATGAAAATGATGAAGAGGATGAAAATGATGGTGCAGGGCTATTCGGTTCTCACCTCAGCTCCCGATTGGTCTTGAACACTGCCTGCGGCGCGCCCGGTCCATCATCTTCATCATTTTCATCATTCATGATGTCACCAGCCTCGACGCCGAGGCTCTAACGGGCAACCCTGTCGGCCACGCTGCGCGTGACCGACCTACTCCGGACATTGATCCGTAGCGCCTGCCGCCTGGGCTTGTACACCGCAGAGCCGTAGGTCGGTCACGCGCAGCGTGGCCGACATCCATCGCTCATCCGCGCCATTGAACGCCGTCCTCCCCGTGGGGAGGCTTGGTTCTGGATAGGGGAAAGGATGGATAAGGATAACGGAGCCCCCATCACCTGCCGGTGCGGGCTGCTGCTGAAGGACTGGCTCCGCCGGTCCGGCGCGCTATCCCATTCATCCTATCCATCCTTGCCTGATAACCAACCGTCTTTCACGGCCTGTGCGAACCGGGCCAAATGGCCGGCCGGTGACATCTAGAAAGATGAATAAGATGAACAGGATGAAAATGATGGTGCGGGGCCATTTGACTTCCGTCTCGGCCCCCGCCCGGTCTTGAGCACTGCCTGCGGCGCGCTCAGTCCATCATCCTCATCCTTCCCATCTTTCAAAATATCTCCGGCCCGACCGCTAAGGGCTCAGCCCAGCCCGCCCTCCGCCCCGCCCGGCTTCAGGGCGGTGTCGATCAGGGCGATGGTTTCCTGGACACCGTAGAGCTGGACGAAGCTGCCCATCCGGGGACCGCTGGTCTGGCCCAGCAGAACCTCGTACAGGGCCTGGAACCAGGCGCGCAGCTCGGTGAAGCCGTGGCGCTTGCCGACCTCGAACACCTGGTTCTGGATTTCCTCCGCCCCGGCTTCGGCGCTGAGGCCGGCCAGCACGGCGCGCAGATCCTCCAACGCCGCCCGCTCCTGCTCGCTCGGCGCGCGGAAGCGCTTCGTGGGCTTCACGAAGTCCTGGTAGTAGGTGACGGCATAGCCCACCAGCCGGTCCAGGAAGGGTGCCGTTTCCGGCGAGGCGCCCGGCGCATAGCGGCGGATAAAGCCCCACATCACCTCCGCATTCTCCGCATTGGCGGCCCCGGCGAGGTTCAGCAGCAGGCCGAAGGTCAGGCCGGCCGTGCCCTTCACGTCGTTGGGGATGCTGCCATTGTGGATGTGCCAGACCGGCGTTTCCATCTTCTGCGCCGGGTCCAGCGCGTCGAACTTGGAGATGAAGGTCAGGTAATCGTCCACGGCGCGCGGGATAACGTCGAAATACAGCTTCTTGGCCGCCCGCGGCTTGTTGAACATGTAGAGCGACAGGCTCTCCGGCGGGGCGTAGCGCAGCCATTCCTCCATGGTCAGGCCGTTGCCCTTGGACTTGCTGATCTTCTGGCCCTTCTCGTCCAGGAACAGCTCGTAATTGAAACCTTCCGGCGGGCGGCCGCCCAGGATCTTCACGATCTTGTGGCCCAGCTCCACGGACGGGATCAGGTCCTTGCCGGCCATCTCGTAATCCACGCCCAGCGCGAACCAGCGCATGGCCCAGTCCGGCTTCCACTGCAGCTTGGTGTGGCCGCCGGTGACCGGCGCCTCCACCTTCCTGCCGTCCTCATCCTCGAACACGATGGTGCCGGCGTCCACATTGCGCTCCAGGATGGGAACCTGGAGCACGCGGCCGGTGCTGGGGCTGACGGGCAGGAAGGGGCTGTAGGTGGCCTGCCGCTCCTCGCCCAGCGTGGGCAGCATTACCGCCATGATCTCGTCATAGCGCTCCAGCACCCGCAGCAGGGCCTGGTCGAAGCGGCCGGAGGTATACCAGTCGGTGGAGGACTGGAACTCGTACTCGAAGCCGAAGCTGTCCAGGAAGCCCCGCAGCATGGCGTTGTTGTGGTGGCCGAAGCTTTCGAACTTGCCGAACGGGTCGGGCACCTTGGTCAGCGGCTTGTGCAGATGCTCGGCCAGCATCTCCCGGTTCGGCACATTCTCCGGCACCTTGCGGAATCCGTCCATGTCGTCGCTGAAGGCGAACAGGCGGGTGGGCAGGTCCGGGCGCATGCGCTGGAACGCCTGCCGCACCATGGTGGTGCGCGCCACCTCCCCGAAGGTGCCCATATGCGGCAGTCCGGACGGGCCGTAGCCGGTCTCGAACAGCACATAGCCCTTTTCCGGTTTCTTCTCGGCGTACCGGGCAACCAGCTTGCGCGCCTCCTCGAACGGCCACGCCTTCGCCTGCAACGCCAGGTCAGTATCGCCGGACATATCACTCACCACAGTCGGAAAAGGGTTGAAAGAGCCGGAACCCTAGGGGCTGGGCGGGATGCGGTCAACGGGCGGGAGATGCAGGCCAGACCAACAGTCGGCGGCGCAGGTCCGGCCCGCTTCGCATGGTTCACCCCCGCATTCGCCAAATCGCCATGATCGGCGCTAGACTTGACCGCTCTGCTCCCCAGGCCAAGGCATCCCCATGCTCCCGTTCCTGCGCACCCGCCTCGGCATGTCCCTGCTGTTCGCCCTGCTGGCGCTTGTGGCCTGGGCGGGGCTGCTGGACCGGGCGGAACGGGCGGTGCTGCCCGGCACGCTGGCCGGGGCGGGGGAGCGGGTGCTGGAGGAGAACCTCACCCGCGCGGCCGCCCTGTTCGCGACGGCCCGCACCTTGAACGCCGCCATTTCCGTGCTCCAGTCGGCGGAGGTGACGGCGGGCGTGTCGGTCGGGGCAGGGGTGGAGGGCACCGTCGTGCCCGGTCAGGCGCTGGACCCCATCAACGACCTGATCGAGCGGTTCAGCGCCATCATGCTCTCCGCCACCGTGGCGCTGGGCGCTGCGACATTGCTGGTCACAGCGGGGGATGTTTACGGCTTCGGGGTCCTGTTGCCGCTGGGGTTGCTGCTGGCGGCGACGGCGCTCTGGCTGCCGGGGGCAATCGGCAGCGGTTTCCGTCGGGGCGGGCAATTGCTGCTGGTGGCGGCCCTGGTCGCCAAGGTCGGCCTGCCGGTTGCCGTGTTGGCGACGGAGCAGGTGGCAGAGGGGCTGGTGCAGCCCACGCTCGACCGGGCGGAGGCGGAGCTGGCCGCCATCGACCTGCCTACGCTGCCAACCGACCCCGCGGCGGAGCAGGACCGGTCCTGGCTGGAGCGGCTGCGCGCCATGACCGACATTGGCGAGCAGATCCGTCAGGCGGCGGGGGCCGCGGCCAGTCTGGCCGACACCGTCATCGCCCTGACCGTGGCCTATGTGGTGAAAATCCTGGTCCTGCCGGTGGTGATGCTGTGGCTGCTGGGCCGGGTGGCGGAGATGCTGATCGGCGGCCTGCTTCCGAAGCGGCAGGAATAACCGGCCGGGTCAGTCCGCCGGCGCCCTGTCGCCCACGGCCAGCGCCGGAAGGGCGGTCAGCAGGGCGGCGAGCACCGGCGGCCCCGCCAGGATCGCCATCGCCGGCGGGCCGCCGGGAGCGCCGGCCAGGGCGGTCGTGACCAGGACCGCCACCCCGCCCAGGAACAGCAGCGCCCAAATGAAGAAGAAGTTGACGGTGAGCAGCCGGATCGGCTCCACCCCGCGCCATTCATGCACCAGATAATGCGCCATGGCGAAATAGGCCGTGGCCCCGCCGATGGCGGCCAGCATGGGCGCCATATCCGTCAGCAGGAAAGTCGCTCCATAGGCCGCCGCGCCGCCGATGGCCGCCGCCGCCAGCATCGCAAAGGCACCGCCCAAAGCCGGGAGAAGTCCGGCGTCCCCACGCCGGTCCCGGCCCATCTCGATCGCCGCCATGATTGTCCCCGCCTGCCCGACCTGCCCGGCGCCCATAATGCCGGTGCTTTTTATTTCGAATATCGAACCGTGATATTCCGTGGCCGTCAAGCCCGATGGACGGTGGTTTCCGGCTGCCGAAAGGGGGATGGCTCAGACCGATCGGCGCTGCCACTCCCGGAACAGCCGCTCCGCCTCGTCCGATCCGGCCAGAATTTCGATCACACGCAGGCTGTTGAACATGCGGCGCTGGACCTCCGCGCCGGGCTGGCCGCGCAGAACGGTTTCGGTCCCGGCCTCCACCTGCCGGCGGATCTCGTTGATCTTGGCATCCACCTCCCGCTTGATGCCGAGATGGGGGGCCAGACGGGCGGATTTGCGGAGGGCGAGCGCCAGCTGTTCCGCCTTCCGGACCTTCTCGTCCGGATCGACGGCGGCGTCGGGCCCGAACAGCGTGCCCAGAAGCGCTTGGTCCACGTCGCTGACGATGGTGCGCTTGACGAATTCCCCGATTTCCGTCCTCGCTCCGTCCACCTTCCTCGACATCTCCTTGTCCCGAAGCGCCAGCACCGCCTCGTTCACGGAGTTCAGCCCCTCGGTCAGCCGTTCCGCCGTGGCGGCCAGCTCGCTGCTGTCGGCGGATGCGGCCTCGCGGTCCATGTCGGAGGTCTGGCGCAGCAGGTTGCCGACGACGATCCCGGACAGCTCCCTGGTCAGCCCCTCCTTCTCCTGCGGCGTGCCGCCCAGCCTGACCTCCTGCAGCATCCGCAGCAGGTCGCCGGGCCGCCTCATCCGGCTGGTGAGAACCAGCAGGGCAGGGCCGGTGTGGCGGGGATTCTCCCGCCCCAGCTCGATCATCGCCGTCTTGACGATCTCGACATGGCTTTCCGCCAGCTCGCCGATGGGCTTGGCCGGCAGGGCCAGCTTCAGCGCCTCGATCCGCGGCCCGATGCGGACCACATCCGCCACGGTGGCGAGCTGGTTCAGCACGTCCTCGTCCCGGCCGAACAGGGTGACCTGGAGCTTCAGGTTGGCCCGGACCTCCACAAGCAGTTGGTCCAGCGCCGCCGCTCCCGCCGTCCACAGCGGCTCGCCGACGACGGCAAGCGCGCGGGCGTCCCGCGAATCGATGGTGGACAGGGTCGACTGCATCTCCGCCACCAGACCGTGGGGCAGCCGGTCGCGCAACGCCCGCCAGCACGGGGCCAGCACCGCGCGGGATATGCGGTTCAGACGGCGCTGGTATCCCATGGGATCGTCCAGCACATCCTCCACCGGGCGGAAGAACAGCCGGGATACCGCCAGCCGGCGGGGCGGGCGCAACTCCGTCAAACGCGGGCGGATCGTCTCGAAGGCGCCCTGCACCTCCGGCCGCTCGCGCATCTGCTCCAGCAGCTCATAAATCTTCAGGAACTTGCCGTCCGGTAGCCGGGCGCTTTCCGCCGCCAGCCGGGACCATTCGTCGGCGTTGCCGTCCCCTCCCGACATCAGGCCGCTCCCGCTTTCAGCGATTCCATGCGCATCACCGCCGGCATGTCCAGCGCGCCGGTCCGCCAGTCCTCGTTCACCCGTACCCAGCGGCGCTGGATGCGGGCCAGGGCGTCCATGTCGAAGCTTTCGGTGCTCATGGCGATCTCCTCCTTCGGGATCACCGGCACCAGGCGGGAGATGTCGGCCACCATGCTCTGCTGCGCCTCGCCCGGCGCATCGCGCACGCTTTCCCACATGGCCAGGATGAAGTCCCAGCCGTCCAGCAGCCAGGAGATGCGGCCCACATGGGCCAGGATGGCGGTGCGGAAGCGCTGTTCCCCATGGATGATCTGTTTGGCGTCGGCGCAGACCTTGTCCATCTGGACCATCCGCATCTTCACCAGTTCCAGCGTGTGCCGCCCCACCTCGGCGACGAACCGCGCCAGATCGGATGCGTCCGACAGGTCCAGATTGGCCCAGCGGTCCAGCTCCGCGCAGAACTCGTCCAGCCGGGTGGCGAGCGCCCGCAGCCGGCCCGGTTCCGGGCAGTAGGGCAGTCCCACCGGGGCCACCACCGCCCCCAGCCGTTCCACCACTGCGGACAGCATCTCCGGCTGGACCTTGACGATCTGGGCCACCTTGCCCAGCGCCTGGCGCGCCATCCGCCTGGATTCGTCCACATTCATGCCGGGGCGCAGCAGGTCCGCCGCCCCCATGCCGACCAGCTTCAGCAGCTCCGTCACCAGGATGAACTGGGTCAGGACCAGATACTGCCCGTCCCTGTCCAGCGCCTTGGCGGCGGCCAGGGCGGCATCCGGCCCGGCCACGCCGGACGCCTGAACCTCCAGCGAGGCGTGGCGGATCGACTCCGGCGAATGCACCTCCAGCTTGGAGATGGCATCGAACAGCAGCCGGTCGTGCAGGGTCACCGTCATCATGGACGGCACCGTCTTCCAGGGCATCACATAGACGCCCTTGCCGCCGGTGAAGTTGGGCAGCAGGAACTCGAACTGCTCGTTCCGGTCCAGCCGCAGGCGCGCCTGGGCCAGCAGGGGCGTGGTGAAGGGAACCGCCACCCCCCGCTCGGCGAAGGTGGAGGGGATGAACTCCTCCGCGACGCCGACGCTCTGGCGACCGATCCGCTTTGTCTCATCCATGCTGTGACTGCCCGCCGCCATCGGCGCATCCTGTTGGAAAATCGCACCTTCTCAATTTTATATAAATTGTGCAGATGCGCCAGTGGCTGCCGGTGACATCGTGCGGGGCGGACCGCGGCAAACCGCCCCTGGTACGGCGGCCGGCTGTTGAACCCCGTCCGGCGCAGCCCTGCCGTGCCGGGGGCTGTGCCTTGACCCGCTGCGGGGGGTGCTCCTACATTCTGTGGCGACAAGCCGCCGTGGCTTCTGTGCCACCGGTATACCAAACCTGGGGTCAGCCGGGCCAAACCCGGGATCCCCAACGTGGGAACATCACCATGAGCACCACCAAGGTGACCGACTCCAGCTTCGAAGCCGACGTTCTGAAGGCCGAGGGTCCGGTCCTGATCGACTTCTGGGCGGAATGGTGCGGCCCCTGTAAGATGATCGGCCCGGCGCTGGAGGAAATCTCCGAGGAGCTGGCCGGCAAGGTGACCGTCGCTAAGATCAATATCGACGAGAATCCGATGGTCCCGGGCAAGTACGGCGTCCGCGGCATCCCGACCCTGATGCTGTTCAAGGGCGGTCAGGTCGCCGCCACGAAGGTCGGCGCCCTGCCGAAGCAGCAGCTCAAGAGCTGGATCGAGCAGTCGCTCTGATCGGCCGGCAAAGGGTCAAGGCAAAGGGGCTCCGGACGATCCGGGGCCCCTTTTCCTTTGGGCGGCGCTAAAGCCCTCTCAGGCCGCCATGCGCGCCCACGACCTCCCCGGTCACCCAGGCGGAGCCGGGGCCGGACAGCCAGGCCACGACGGCGGCGATATCCGCCGGCTCCCCGATGCGGCCCAGCGCGGTGCGCTCCATGACCTGGGCGGCGCGGCTCATGTCGCCGGACTTGAAACGGTCGGTGGCGGTCACGCCGGGCGCGACAGCGTTGACGGTGATGCCCAGCGGCCCCAACTCCTGCGCCAGCACGCCGGTCATGGCATGCACCGCCCCCTTGCTGGCGGCGTAAAGGGCGCGCAGCCCCACCGGCATGTCCACGATCACGCTGCCCACCAGCACGATGCGCCCGCCGGCCGTCATGTGCCGCGCCGCCTCCCGCGCCAGCAGCAGCGGCGCGCCGGCGTTCACGGCCAGCACCCTGGATATCTCTGCGGGCACCAGCTCCCGCACCGGGCCGAAGCCGCCGGTTCCGGCGTTGCAGACCAGGATGTCGGGCGTACCCATGCGGGCCATGGTTTCGGCGTACAGCCGGACGGCCCCGCCCTCCTCGGCCAGCTCCACCAGATCGGCCTGGAAAATTTCCGCCCGCACGCCATGGGCGCGGCAGGCCGCGGCCACACTTTCCGCTTCCGCCGCCGCCTGACCGTAATGAATGGCGACATCGGCGCCGTCGCGCGCCAGCCGCTCCGCAATGGCGGCGCCGATCCCGCGTGAGGCGCCAGTGACCAGCGCCAGCTTGCCGTTCAGAAGCTTTTCCATGCACAGTTCCGCAGCAAGGCCAGACCCCATCGAGCCCGGAACGGATAGCACGAGACATGAAGCTGTATACCTATTTCCGCTCCTCCGCCGCCTACCGGGTGCGGATCGCGCTGAACCTCAAGGGCCTTGGCTACGAGGCGGTGCCGGTGCATCTGCTGAAGGACGGGGGGGAGCATCTGCGGCCCGAATACCGGGCCATCAACCCGCTGGGGCTGGTGCCCTCGCTGGAGGATGCCGGCAACCTGCTGACCCAGTCGCTGGCCATCGTGGAGTATCTGGAGGAGACCCGGCCGGAACCGGCCCTGCTGCCGAAGGACGCGCTGGCGCGTGCCAGGGTGCGGGCCTTCGCCCACGGCATCGCCTGCGACATCCACCCGATCAACAATCTGCGCATCCTGAAATATCTGCGCGGCCCCCTGCACCAGGGGGAGGACCAGGTGCAGCGCTGGATCAGGACCTGGGTGGAAACCGGCATGAACGCGCTGGAGCGTATGGTGGACCGGCCGGGCCGCATCCCGCAGGAGGGCGGGCGGTTCTGCTTCGGCGACACGCCCGGCATGGCGGACCTCTGCCTGATTCCGCAGATGTTCAACGCCCGGCGTTTCGAGTGCGACCTCTCCGGCTGCCCCACCCTGGTCGCCATCGACGCCCACTGCCGCACCCTGCCGGCCTTCGCCGATGCAGCGCCGGAGAATCAGCCGGATGCCGCATAGGTCGTGCTGACAATAAACGTAGGTCGGTCACGCGCAGCGTGGCCGAAACCCTTCGCCTGTCCGGTCCATTTGACGCTGTTCTCCCTGTGGAGGGGGGGGCGGGGAATTGGCAAGGATGACGGGATGGCGCGCCGGACCGGCGGAGCCAGTCCTGGATCACCAGCCCGCACCGGCGGATGAGGTGCTCTCCCTCATCCTATCCATCCCATTCATCCTTGCCTGATAACCGAATGCCTGCCGGGGCTGGCGCGGACAGGGTCGAATGGATGGGCTGGTGACATCTCGAAAGATGAAAAAGATGGAAAGGATGAAAATGATGGAGCGGGGCCATTCGCCTAAGCCTCAGCTTCCGGTTCGTCTTGATCACTGCCTGCGGCGCGCCCGGTCCATCATCTTTATCCTTCCCATCTTTTTCATCTTTCATAATGTCAACAGCCCCGACGCCCGCCTTTCGAGATGACACAAGCCCCGAACCGCACCGGGTCGTGAACCAGCGCCCGGCCGTGCTAAGCTCCGGCCGGTTCAGGTCTTTTCGGATGTGAGATGAGAAATTTCCACTGGCACCCCGCGTTGATCCTGGTCCTGCTGATCCTGGGCGGGCTGGCGTATCTTTTCTTCGATTACGGCACGCTCGACCGTTGCCAGATGATGCGTCAGGAGGTGCGGCAGCGCTTTACGCGGGGAGAGGTGCCGGCCGAGGTGCGGGACAGCCCCGGCGGGCAGCTTGTGGTCGGGCTGGTGGAAGGCGGGCCGAGCCGGTTCCTGACCTACGACCTGTCCAAGAATGTCTGCATGACGAAGACCGCCCGCATGTGGTTCGCCGACGACACGGAGATCGGCGCGATCCTGATGGACTGAGCGGGCGTCCGCTCAGCCCTCGGTCAGGCGGATGATGACATCGACGCGGGCCACGCGGGTGCCCGCGGGCGCATTGGGGATCGCGGCCAGGGATACATGCTCCCCCGGAATGTCCTGCAGCTTGCCGGACCCCTCATAGAAGAAGTGGTGGTGGTCGTCGGTGTTGGTGTCGAAGTAGGACCGTCCCGCTTCCACCACCACCTCGCGCAGCAGGCCGGCGCCGGTAAACTGGTGCAGCGTGTTGTAGACGGTAGCCAGCGATACCTGCATGGAGGCGGCGGCTGCTTCGCCATGCAGCTGTTCCGCCGTGACATGGCGTTCCTGCCCGTCGAACAGCAGCTTCGCCAGTGCAAGGCGCTGGCGGGTGGGGCGCAGACCGGCCTTGGTCAGGCGGTCCAGGGCGTGGCTGTAGGGTCTCGTCATGCTCATGAACAGCATATGAGCGGGCAGATGCACCGTTGGAAGAGGGCCTGACAGGCGATCCCCGTTCGGATGCACTGCAACGCAGGCGGATATATTTGGAATGATTCCGATCTGCGTTGCAACTGCGAAAAGCGCGGCATCATCCCAGCCCCACCAGAAGGACCAGGGCCGCGGCGGCGGCAACCAGCGCCCTGTCGCCCCGCGGCGATACCGCCGCCCGCAGGAAATCCTGGTCGGCGGCCTGTGCATCCAGCCGCAACAGCATGGAAAGCCGCCCCATCGCCAGAACGGCGATGAGCACGGCCAATAGGCAGATCGGGATCAGGGTCCAGGCAACCATGTCCCCTTAACACGGGGACAGGGCCGCGGGTTCACACCGGCGGCACGGAGCCCGCCGGGCGGGGTCAGTACCCCGTCTGGATGCGGTCTATCAGCTCCTTCACCGTCGGCACGAAGCCGTTGGCGTACCATTCGTCCTGGCCGAAGCGATAGGCGTTGTGACCGGCGAACATCAACTGGTCCTCGGTATCGTCCGAGTGGCTGATGTTCTGCAGGGTCTTCTGGATGCAGAAGCTGCGCGGGTCGGCCTTGCGGCCGGTGGTGCCTTCCTCGTTCTGCGCCCAGTTGGAGAACTGGCAGGCGCTGAGGCAGCCCATGCAGTCGACCTGGTCCTTCAGGATTTCCCGGCTCTTCTCCTTGGTCACGAAGATGAGCGTGGTGTCCGGGGTCTTCAGGGCAGTGTCGAAGCCCTCCCGCACCCAGCCCTCCGCCCGCTCCTTGTCGTGCGGGGTCAGGTAGACGGGGCGGCCGCGGGGGCCGATCAGGAATTCGTCCGTGTGGTCGCCCACGGGATCGTTGGAATAGACCACCTGCCGCTCGGACCGCTTCCGCAGCTCCTCCAGGAAGGGGTTGCGCACGGCCGAGGAGTAGAAGCCGGTGGGGCTGAACTTGTTCAGATAGACATCGCCCGGCTTCAGCGTCAGCAGACGCTGCTTCCAGGCGGTGCTGATCGGGCTTTCCTGCGTCAGCAGCGGGCGGGTGCCGAACTGGAAGGCGACGGGGCCGATCTCCGGATTGTCCAGGAAATGCTGCCATTCCGATAGCCACCAGACGCCGCCGGCCATGACGATCGGCACGTTCTGAAGGCCGAAGCCGTTCATCATGGTGCGCAGGGCCGCGACGCGCGGATAGGGGTCCTCCGGCTTCAGCGGGTCCTCGGAATTGGACAGGCCGTTATGGCCGCCGGCCAGCCACGGGTCCTCGTAGACAACGCCGCCCAGATGGTCGGGCCACTTGCTGTAGGCGCGCAGCCACAGCGCCCGGAAGGCGCGGGCGGAGCTGACGATGGGGTAATAGTGGACGCCGTGCTTCACGGAGATTTCCGCCACGCGGTAGGGCATGCCCGCACCGCAGGTGACGCCATGGATCAGGCCCTTGGCCCCTTCCAGCACGCCGTGCAGGATCTGCTCGGCCCCGCCCATCTCCCAAAGCACGTTCATGTGGATGCGGCCCTGGCCGTTCGACATCTCGTGCGCGATGCGGGCCTGGGCGATGCCGCCCTGGATGCCGTAGGCGATCAGCTCCTCATGCCGCTCCCGCCGGGTGCGGCCGCGATAGACCTGGGGGACCAGGTTGCCGTCCTCGTCATAGAAGTCGGCATTGACGCCGGAGAAGGTTCCGATGCCGCCGGCCGCCGCCCAGGCGCCGGAGCTTTCCCCGTTGGACACGGAAATGCCCTTGCCGCCTTCCACCAGCGGGAGAACTTCCTTGCCGGACATGACCAGGGACTGCAACGCCTTCAACGTTCCCTCCGAAACACGCTCCTGCGGCCCTGATTGCGGGCGCATGCAAGGCTGCATATAGGAATTGGCCCCGCAGCGGAAGAGCCTGCCTCACGCTTTGTTACAGCCTGTAGCAAATGCCGCTGGGCCGGTTGGCACATCGCCAACAGACAAACCGCCCTGGTATCCACCTGCTATTTCCGTCATCCTGGCTTCCGCCGGGGCGGTCGGAACACATGAAGCCGGCCCCCGGCCCGTCAACCGCCCGCCATCAGGGGCGCCAGGGTCTGGGGCGTGTCGGTGAAGACGCCCGCCACACTCCAGGACAGGACCTCCCGCGCCGCCGGAAGGCTGTTGACGGTATAGGCCAGCACCGGGCGGCCGGTGGCGCGGTAGGCCTTGATGCTGGCCTCATCCTCCCTCCGGGCATTGACATGGATGGTGGCGGCCCGGACCCGGTCGGCCTGTTCGGCCCAGTCGGGCCGGCGGCGGTCGATCAGGTAGCCGATGGGCCAGTCCGGGGCCACGGTGCGCGCCATTTCCAGCGCTGCGAAATCGAAGCTGCTGACCAGCGGCGGGGGCGCGCCCTCGGGCCAGAGGGAGCGGGCCAGGGTCAGCGCCACCCCGGCCGTCTCCTCCGCCCGGCCGGGGCAGGGCTTGATCTCCAGATTGATGCGCATGCCCAGCCGCCAGACCAGGTCCAGCGCCTCCGCCAGGGTGGGCACCTGCTCGCCGATGAAGGCGGCCCCGAACCAGCGCCCGGCGTCGAGCTGCTTGACGTCGGCCAGCGCCTTCTCCGCCACCGGGCCATTTCCGTTGGTGGTGCGGTCGACCAGATCGTCATGCATCAGGATGGGGATGCGGTCGGAGGTCAGCTTGACGTCCACTTCCACCCATGTCGCCCCCTGGGCCGCCGCGGCCTTGATGCCGGCCAGTGTGTTCTCCGGCGCGTGCTTGGCGGCACCGCGGTGCCCAATGATGCGCGGAAGCTCGATCATGGCGTGCCCCTTTCCTGTTGCGCCGGCGGCTCCGCAACCGGGAAGCCGAGCGAGGCGAAATTCTCCTGCGTCGCCGCGGACAGGCGCAGCCCGTTGGCCTCCGCCGCCCGCGCCACCATCTCCGCCACCGCCTCGAACCCGTCCAGCGTGCTTTCCAAGCCGATCCGGCGCGGTTTACCGGCGGGGGTGCGGCCCTTGACCACCAGATGCATCCACCCCCCGGTCCGGTCCCGGCGCGTGGAGTAGTAACGGAGATCGACGGATTGCATCTCCCGCCAGCGGATGGCCGCGCCCAGGGGCGCGTGCAGCATCAGCCCTTCCTCATCCACCTCCACCCGCGTCAACTGGCGCTGGCCGGTGCGGGCGGCGAAGAGGACGAAGAGAAATGCGGCCGCCAGCAGTGGCACGGCGATCAGCGGATGCGGGTGGGCCAGCAGAAAGGGAAACAGCGTCAGCGCCAGCCCGGCCCCGGCCCGCAGCCAGTCCGCCCGCAGCGCCGCCGCGGGATAGCGTCCGAAATTGCGGGCCACGGTTGGGGTCAGTCCACCCGGACCAGCATCGGGCCCAGCGGCCGGCCGCCCAGGATATGCACATGGTAGTGCGGTACCTCCTGGTGGCTGTCCGGCCCGTGGTTGGCGACCAGCCGGTAGCCGGTATCCTCCACCCCCGCCTGCTGGGCGATCAGCCCCACCGCGCGGGTGAAGGCCACGATCTCCTCCGGCCGGGCGGTCTCGGCGAAGTCGGCATGGCTGACATAAGGGCCCTTGGGGATCACCAGGATGTGGGTGGGGGCCTGCGGCCGGATGTCATGAAACGCCAGCACATGCTGGTCTTCGAACACCTTATTGCAGGGAATCTCCCCGCGCAGGATTTTGGCGAAGATGTTGTTCGGATCGTAGGCCATTCGGTCCCCCCGGAGTCTGCGTTCTATCAGCTTTTGCGGCTCTTCTTTTCCTCGATGCCGCTGATGCCCTTGCGGTTCTCCAGGATGGAGAAGACCTCCGCGGGGTCAAGCCCTGCATCGGCCCATAGCACGAGAAGGTGGTAGAGCAGGTCCGCCGACTCTTCCGCCAGCTTCTGACGGTCGCCGCGCACGGCCTCGATCACCGTCTCCACCGCCTCCTCGCCCACCTTCTGGGCGATCTTGGCCCGCCCGCGGGAGAAGAGCCGCGCGGTGTGGGAACTGTCGGGATCGGCGCCCTTGCGGGACAGGATGGTGGCGTAGAGCTCATCCAGGATGCCGGCATCCTGTTTCGACTTGGCCATCGGGGCTGTCCTTCAATCCAGGCGGATGGGAATGCCGGCAGCGGCCATGTGTTCCTTGGCCTGCCGGACGGAGAAGGTGCCGAAATGGAAGATGCTGGCCGCCAGCACGGCGGAGGCATGGCCCTCCCGCACCCCGTCCACCAGATGGTCCAGGGTGCCGACGCCGCCGGACGCGACCACCGGCACCGGCACGGCGTCGGCCACGGCGCGGGTCAAGCCGAGATCGAAGCCGGATTTGGTGCCGTCGCGGTCCATGCTGGTCAGTAGGATTTCGCCGGCCCCGTATTCGGCCATGCGCTGGGCCCATTCCACCGCGTCCAGGCCGGTGCGGTTGCGCCCGCCATGGGTGAAGACCTCCCACTTGCCGGGGGCGACGGCTTTCGCATCCACCGCCACCACCACGCACTGCGCCCCGAACTTCTCCGCCGCCTCGCGCACGAAGTCGGGGCGGTTCACGGCGGCGGTGTTGATGGACACCTTGTCGGCCCCGGCCAGCAGCAGCTTGCGGATATCCTCCACAGCCCGCACGCCGCCGCCCACGGTCAGGGGCATGAACACCTGTTCCGCCGTGCGGCGGACCACGTCGAAGATGGTGTCCCGGTTCTCGTGGCTGGCGGTGATGTCCAGGAAGGTCAGCTCGTCGGCGCCGGCGGCGTCATAGACCCGCGCCTGCTCCACCGGGTCGCCGGCATCAATCAGGTCCACGAAGTTGACGCCCTTGACCACACGGCCGTCCTTGACGTCCAGGCAGGGGATGATGCGGCTCTTCAGCATAAGCGGCTCACCGGTCGCCCATCAGGGCCAGGGCTTCGGCGGGATCGACCCGGCCGTCATACAGGGCGCGACCGCAGATGACGCCAGCGATGCCGGTATGCGCCTCCGCCTTCAACGCCTCCAGGTCCTTGATGCTGGAAACGCCGCCCGAGGCGATCACCGGAGTGGTCAGGTGGCAGGCCAGATTGGCCGTGCTTTCCACATTCACCCCGGCCATGGCGCCGTCGCGGTTGATGTCGGTGAAGATGATGGCGGCGACACCGCAATCCTCGAACTTCAGCGCGAGGTCCAGCGCCTTGATCTCGCTGGTCTCGGCCCAGCCCTCCACCGCCACATAACCGTCGCGGGCGTCGATGCCCACCGCCACGCGGCCGGGGAAGGTGCGGCAGGCCTCCTTCACCAGCTCGGGATTCTTCACCGCCACGGTGCCCAGGATCACGCGGGTCACGCCGCGCTCCAGCCACTGCCCGATGGTGGCCATGTCGCGGATGCCGCCGCCGAGCTGCACCGGCAGCTCCACGCGCGCCAGGATGCGCTCCACCGCCTCGGCATTCACCGGGCGACCGGCGAAGGCGCCGTTCAAATCCACCAGATGAAGCCAGCGGAAGCCGGCGGTCTGGAAGCTTTCCGCCTGCTCGGCGGGGTCGATGTTGAAGACGGTCGCCTGATCCATTTCGCCGCGCAGCAGGCGCACGGCCTTCCCGTCCTTCAGGTCGATCGCCGGATAAATGATCATGATGAGAGCGGTACCCCGGTGATGTCGGTCGTCGGCTTCGCCTTGGCGGTCAGGTCCTTGTAGTAGAAGAAACCGGCAAAGACCTGCCCATGCGCCTCGGCATAATAAGGATGTGTTCCCCAGCGCTGATAGCCAAGCTGTTCATACAGGGTGATAGCCGCTTTCTGGCTGTCGCGTACGTCCAGATTCAGGACCTTGTACTTTTCCGTACGCGCCCGCTCCTCCACCGCCAGGGTCAGCTTGCGGGCCAGGCCGTGGCCGCGCGCCCAGGGGGCGACGAAGCTGGTGGTCAGGGTGGCGGCGAAGCGCTGCGCCTCGTTGTTCCGGGTCGGGCGCACAAGCTGGGCGGAGCCGCAGATGATGCCGTCCAGCCGTCCGACGAACAGCGTACGTTCCGGAACCGCCAGCACGCCTTTCCAATAGCGTTCCATGGCGGCGCGGTCGGGCGGGTCCACCCAGCCGAATCCGCCGCCGTCCTTGATCGCCGCATCGGTCGCATCGCACAGATCCTCCAGGTCGCTGGCCCGGAACCTGTCGATCTCCTCGACCTCGGTGACTGCCTTCAAGCCGCTCATGGGCCGACCTCGGGTGTCGTGGATGCCTGACGGCTCACAGCCGCCAGCGCAGGAAGGACGAAATCAGCGCCAACCCGGCCGCCTGGCTCTTCTCCGGATGGAACTGCGTTCCCACCAGATTGTCGCGCCCGACGATGGCCGCCACCGGCCCACCATAGTCCACCGCGGCCAGAATCCGGCCCGGGTCCTTCGGCACCATATGGAAGGAATGCACGAAATAGGCGTGCTGTCCCGCCTCTATATCGGCCAGAACCGGATGGCCCGGCTGCCGCACTTCCAGTGCATTCCACCCCATATGGGGAATCTTCAGGCTGGGGTCCGCGGGCCGAAGCGGCACCACCTCGGCATCCAGCCAGCCCAGCCCCTCATGCGTTCCATGTTCCCGCCCGATGCGGGCCATCAGCTGCATGCCGACGCAGATGCCGAGGAAGGGCCGGCCGCCGCGGATCACCGTCTCCTCCAGCGCCTCCATCATGCCGGGCACGGAGCGCAGGCCGCGCATGCAGTCGCCGAAGGCGCCGACGCCGGGCAGCACGATGCGGTCGGCCGCCCGCACCCGCGCCGGGTCGTCGGTGACCTCCACCGTCAACCCCATCCCGTTCTCCAGCGCCGCCCGCTCCACCGCCTTGGCGGCCGAGCGCAGATTGCCGGACCCGTAATCGATCAGCGCGACCGTGCTCACAGCGAACCGCCCAGGACGCCCTTGGTGCTGGGCACCGCGTCGGATTTGCGGGGGTCGATCTCGATGGCGGCGCGCAGGGACCGGGCCAGGGCCTTGTAGCAGCTCTCCACGATGTGGTGGTTGTTCTCGCCGTACAGGTTCTCGACATGCAGGGTGGCGCCGGCCGCCTGGGCGAAGGCCTGGAACCATTCCTTGAACAGCTCCGTGTCCATCTCCCCCAGCTTGTCGCGGGTGAACCCCACCTTCCAGATCAGGTAGGGGCGGTTGGACAGGTCGATGGCGCAGCGGGTCAGCGCCTCGTCCATCGGCAGATAGGCGTGGCCGTAGCGCTGGATGCCCTTGCGGTCGCCCAAGGCCCGGTTCACCGCCTCGCCGATGGCGATGCCGCTGTCCTCGGTGGTGTGGTGGAAGTCGATATGCAGATCGCCCTCCGCCTCCACCTCCAGGTCGATCAGCGAATGGCGGCTGAGCTGCTCCAGCATATGGTCCAGGAACCCGACGCCGGTCCTGACCTCGTACCGGCCGGTGCCGTCCAGATCGACGGTGACCTTGATGCGGGTTTCCTTGGTCGTACGCTCGACCGTGGCGCGGCGGCTCATGGGCGGCCCCTCTGGCTCGGGTGTCACCGGTTAGGTAGCAGCCACCCCCCGCCCTGTCCAGCCAGGGGCCCGTCCCGCCTGGGCCAAGGCTGATGCGTGCCGGGCGCATTGCCGCGACTACACTTGCAGGATAGGGTTCCTTTCTCTCGTAAAACGGGAAGGCGCCCGGCATGCGCGCAGCTTCCGCCATCATCGTTCCGGCCGTCCTGGCGACGGCCCTGCTGCTGACCGGCTGCGGTGGGATAGGCCTGCCGGAGGACCGGAGGGGGGCCCCTGCGGAAACGATGCCGCAGCCGGGACGGCTGGCGCCGGTGCTGCTGAACCGGGTGCGGGTGGATATCCCGCGCGGCACCGACTTCGGCGGCTACGAGTTCGGCCTGCTCTGCGCCCCGCCTTATCAGCGCCTGGGCTGGACCACGGCCCGCCAGCTCCTGTCCGATGCCCAGGGGACTGTTGAGGACGGGCTGGCGGAGGGCGGGCTGGACGTGGCCGGCCAGGCCCGCCGCCCCTTCGAGGTGGAAGAAGACATGCAGCGGGCGGAGATGCAGGTGGCCGGCCGGGTCACCGGCCTGCGCGTCGCCCTCTGCAACCGCGTGAACTGGCTGACCGGCTGGAGCGAGGGGGCGAGCGGGGAGGCGGTGGTGCGGGTGGAATGGAGCCTGTTCGACCGCCTGACCCGCCGCACTCTGGCGACCGAGGTCACGGAGGGGCGGGGGGAGACCGACGGGGCCACCCTGGATGGCGAGTTCTCGGCCGTCCACGCCGCGCTCTATGACGCCGCTGCCCGCTTTGCCCGCTCCCCCCGGCTGCGCCTGCGCCTGTCCCGCGATGGCGGCGCCCGGCCGCAGAGGGCGGAGGCGCAGCCGGGGGCGGACGGCGTCGATCCCTGGCCGGACGATACCCCCGGCCCGGCCCGTTGGAGCACGGGCGCGGACCTCGCCGAGGGTGCGGGCGGCATGGCCGGGGAGCGGGACATTGCAGACCTGGACGATGCTTCTCCTGGCCTCCCGCCCGCCCGGTCCATGCCAGCCCTGTCCACGGAGGTGCCGCCGGCGGCGCTCCCGGCAGACGACCGGAGTTCGGGCAGGCGAGACCGCGCCGCTCCAGACGGGCAGGATGCTCCCGGCGTGTCGGCTTCTCCCGATGCGGTCCATCTAGGAGCCCGCTGGCCGGCACTGGCGATCCCGGCCCTCCCGCCCTATGCCGCTCCCCTGGCCGGGCGGGCGGAGCGGGTGCAGGCCGGCGGGGTGATGGTGGCGGCGGGGGCGGGGCACGGTTCCGGCTTCTTCATCGCCGACGGGCTGGTCCTGACCAACGCCCATGTGGTGGGGCACGCCGCCCGCGTGCGGGTGGTCACGGCGGACGGCACTGCCCTGGTCGGCACGGTGGAGCGGCGGGAACCGATGCGCGACGTGGCCCTGGTCCGGGTGCCGCGCGGCGGCTGGCCCCCGATGCCCCTGCGGCTGGCTCGGCCGCGGGTGAGCGAGGATGTATTCGCCCTGGGCGCGCCCTTGCTGGAGCGCCACAGCGGCACCCTCACCCGCGGCATCGTCAGCGCCTGGCGCACCCGTGAGGGCGGCCAGCTCTTCCTCCAGGCCGACGTCGCCATCCAGCCCGGCAGCAGCGGCGGGCCCCTGATGGACGGGCACGGCAATGTGATCGGCCTGACCGTGTCCGGCGTCGGCGAAACCGACCACGGCATCAACTACTTCATCCCGATCCCGGAAGCGCTGGAGCGGCTCGGGATCGTGCTGAAGGCGGCGGGAACGGCAGCGGATGGGCAATGATGTGAAG